>NZ_LADU01000092.1 GCF_000961795.1 Hyphomonas sp. BRH_c22 | reverse complement strand
AAGGGCAGGCGCGGCGGCCTTGTCGGAGGCTTGACCGGCCGTCAGGGACAGGCGGATCGGCAGGCCCGCCTCATCAACCACGGCATGGATCTTGGTGCTCAGTCCCCCACGAGAGAGACCGATGGCGTTATCCGGGCCCCCTTTTTTCCGCCTGCGGCGTGCTGGTGGGCCCGGATGATCGAACTGTCGATGAAGGCCATAGATTCGGGAGATCGCTCCGCCAAGGCATTGAAAACATTGAGCCAGACGCCTGCCTTCGCCCATCTGTTGAAGCGATTGTACACCGTGGTGTAAGGGCCGTAGCGCTCCGGCAGGTCGCGCCAGGGCGAGCCGGTCCGCAGAATGTAGAAAATCCCATTCAGCACCCGCCGGTCATCGGCGCGGGCAACCCCGCGCGGTTTGTTCGGCAGAAGCGGCTCAACGATCTGCCACTCGGCATCGCTCAAATCAAAACGGGCCATGATCCATCTCCTCTCACGAGAAGGGAATCATGAACCCACTCAATTGGGAATCCTGTTTATGAGTACAGAACCTAGGCGGGCGCCTTCGTCTTGAGGGCGAGGGCGTGCAGTTCGCCGCCCATTGTGCCCTTGAGCGCCGCATAGACCAGCTGGTGCTGTCCCACCCGGGACAGGCCGGCAAATTGCGGGCTGATTATTTCCGCCTGCCAGTGATTATCATCTCCGGCGAGATCGGTGAGCGTGATCTCTGCGTCCGGAAAGGCGTCGGTCAGGTAGCCGAGCAAGGTGTCGCGGGTCATGGCCATGGCAGTGTGTCCTCGATTCAGTTAGGCACATGGATGCAGGTCCCGATGGGGTCAAGGTGGCGAGCGGAGCAGATTCAGCGATGAATGGCAGGAAAGCGTGGGGCATGGCGGCCATTCTGGGGGTCGCAGGGCTGCTGATCGGCGGACTTCTGCTGTCGCTGGACCGGGATGAGACTGCGCCGAGTCTGGTGCAATACAATGCGCAGTACATTGATGCTGGGGCCATGCTGCGCCTGACTGAAACGCTGTCCAGCGATGCGCTCGAAGGCCGGGCGACGGGCACGCGCGGCAATCAGGCAGCGCGGGATTTCGTGCAGAAACGGTTCGAGACGTTGGGCTTGAGACAATTTGGCGAGGCCTATGTCCAGCCATTCGCCGTGGTTTCCGATGACGAAGGCGCGGCGCCGGTCGTCGGCGCAAACCTGATCAGCTGGATCGCCGGACAAACCCCGGGCGAGGGGCCGGCCATCGTCATCACGGCGCATTATGATCATCTCGGCATTGTGGATGGCGAAATCTACAATGGCGCGGATGACAATGCATCCGGGACGGCCGCCCTGATCGCCGTCGCCCAGTATTTTTCGCTGCATGCACCCCGGCATGACATCATTTTCGCAGCTGTGGACGCAGAAGAGATTGGCCACCTCGGGTCGCGTGCCCTCGTCCTGTCTCCGCCGGTACCGCTGGAGCGGATTGCCCTCAACATAAACTATGACATGGTCAGCCGGTCATCTGCCGGAGAGCTCTATGTGGCTGGCACGTTCCACACGCCCGGCCTGAAGCCACTGGTCGAGGCGGTCGCTGCGGATGCGCCGGTCAGGATATTGATCGGGCATGATGACCCGGCACTGGGACAGGCTGATGACTGGACGCTGGCGTCCGATCATGCGGCGTTCCATGAAGCGGGAATCCCTTTTCTCTACTTCGGCGTCGAAGACCATCCGGGTTACCATCAGCCGACGGACGACTATTCAGAGATCACCCCGGATTTCTTCGCCCGCGCGGGCGATGCGCTCGTCATGGCTGCGTTGGCGGCAGATCAGAACCTGGAGTCTATCGCCCGGATGAGGCGCACCGATTAGTCAACCGTGTTCATGTAAGCGGGCAGCCAGTCTTCATGGGCTTTGCGGAGAGTGGACAGGGGGAGATCGACCTTGTGTCCGTCAGACGTGATCCCACTGAGTGCTTCGCCTTCGAAATGAGCAAAGGCAAAGCAGGTGATGCCCGCCTTTGTGGCTCTGGCGCCAAGGTCATCGAGCGCGTCACGGTTCATCGCTACGAGGTATCGCGCCTGGTCTTCGCCGAACAGCTCCTGGGGGCCTGATGTGCCACTTTGCAAAGTGAATTTGACGCCGGTGCCGCACGCAAGCGCCATCTCCGCAGCGGCACATGCAATGCCTCCATCGCTGATGTCATGCACGGCGCTCGCGAGACCGTCATGGATGAGTTGACGAACAAATGCCGCGTTTTGGATTTCGGTTTTGAGATCGACCGGCGGCGGAGCGCCGAGTGCTTCACCCTTCAGGCCAAGCCATTCGCGTGCATAAAGGCTCGCGCCCATATGACCTTTGGCTTCGCCGATCAGGATGAGCACGTCGCCGGGCTGTGCGCCTTTCAGCGTGGCGATCTTGCCAATATCCTCGATCAGGCCGACGCCGCCGACGACGGGTGTCGGCGGGATGGCGACGCCGTCAGTCTCATTATAGAGCGAGACGTTGCCGGAGACGACAGGGAAGTCGAGCACGCGGCAGGCTTCGGCCATGCCTTCAATGGCCTTGACGATATACCCCATCGTTGCGGGCTTTTCCGGGTTACCGAAGTTGAGGTTGTCGGTGATGGCAATGGGTGTTGCGCCAACGGATGAGAGATTGCGGTAGGCTTCCGCCACGGCCTGCTTGCCGCCCACATAGGGGTCAGCGGCCACGTAGTGCGGATTGCAGTCCGAACAGATGGCGAGCGCCTTGTTCGTGCCGTGGATGCGCACGATCGCGGCGTTGCCCATGCTTTGCGAACTATCGACTGTGTCGTTCATCACGTGGCGGTCATACTGTTCCCATATCCAGCGCTTCGAGGCCATGTCGGGACAGGACATCAGCTTCAGCAGTACTTCTCCAAAGTCATCCGGCTCGGGGAATTTGGAGATGTCGAGCGGCGCGCGTTTGGGCGGCTCGATCCATGGCCGGTCATAATTGGGAGCGTCCTCGGCAAGCGGTGCAACCGGAATGTCGCAAACGACCTTGCCAAATTGCTTGAGCACAAGGTGGCCCGTGTCCGTCGTCTCGCCGATCACTTCGGCCGAGAGGTCATACTTGTCGAAAATGGCCTTCGCCATGTCGATCTTGTCCGGGTAGAGCACCATGAGCATGCGCTCCTGGCTTTCCGACAGCATGATCTCATACGCAGTCATGCCATCTTCGCGCTGCGGCACCTTGTCGAGGTCCATGACCACACCGATGCCTTCGCCATTCTCGCCGCCACTGGCCGCCATTTCGACCGATGATGATGTCAGGCCCGCCGCGCCCATGTCCTGGATGGCCTGGATGGCGTCCGTCGCCATCAGTTCGAGGCAGGCCTCGATCAGCAGTTTTTCGGTGAACGGGTCGCCGACCTGAACTGTTGGCCGCTTTTCCTCGTCACCTTCGGAAAACTCGGCCGATGCCATGGTCGCGCCGTGAATGCCGTCACGGCCGGTCTTGGAGCCGACATAGAAGATCGGGTTTCCAGGCGTGGCGCCGCGCGCGTAGAAAATCTTGTCCTGGTCGGCGAGGCCGACGGCCATCGCGTTGACGAGGATATTGCCATTGTAACCGGCGTCAAACTGGGTTTCGCCTGCAACAGTCGGCACGCCGACGCAGTTGCCGTAGCCGCCGATGCCTGCGACGACACCCTGGACAAGGCTGCGGGTCTTCGGGTGGCCCGGGTCGCCGAAGCGAAGGGCATTGACCAGCGCAATAGGCCGCGCGCCCATGGTGAACACGTCGCGCAGGATACCGCCAACGCCTGTCGCCGCGCCTTGGTAGGGCTCGATGTAGGACGGGTGGTTATGGCTCTCCATCTTGAAGATGGCCGCCTGTCCGTCGCCAATATCGATAACACCGGCATTCTCTCCCGGCCCCTGGATCACGCGGGCATTCTTGGTCGGGAATTTCGACAGGTGGCGCCGTGATGACTTGTAGGAGCAATGCTCGGACCACATGACCGAATAGATGCCGAGTTCGACAAGGTTCGGCTTGCGGCCAAGGCGGGTGACGAGGCGCTCCCACTCATCGGCCTTGATGCCGTGTTCAAGACCTTGGGTCTCGTCCTGGGTGGCTGTCAGGTGGGCGAGTATCGCAGATGTATCAGGCATGCGGGCGCTTTAGACGCAAAGTGCGCGAGTCGCCAGCCTGATTGTGCTCACTCGGCGTTTTGGGCGTCCAGCCATGCGCGTCCTTGAATTTTAGCCAATCCGACAAGGTTTCCCATCGCGAGGTTCATGTCGACAAGGTGCAGGCCCCAGTCCGGCACGACTTCTCCATTGACGATGAGGTCGCCGGGAATGTCGTCTGCGCGGGGGTCCGCAGGATCGGCATGAATGGTAATGGCCAGCCAGTCATGCGTCTCGTTGGAAAGACATTCGGCTGTGAGGAGGCCCGGCAGCGCAACGAAGGGCGTGTCGACGGCGACGCCATAGTCATTCGGTGCCAGCCTTCCGAGGCTCTGGCGTGGCATAAAGGCTTTCAGGTTGCCGTCATCGCCGCTGAGGCTGGCTGGATTGGTGCATACGGCGCGTTTGCCGTTCTGGTTCTTGCCGAACCAGGACTGGGCAGGGGGCGGTACGTTTTTACGAAAACTTTCAAAATTGACCAGACATCCTGTCTGCGCGCCGTCTGTGCAGACGGGCAAGCCAGCCGCCAGGCCGGTATCGGGATCGATTCCGGTTCCATACCCGATCGCATGGACCGCGATGAGCTTTTCCCTGGCTGACGACGCAAGGATGTCTTTCTCCAGCAATTCGTAGATCATGCCTGCGCCTTGCGAGTGGCCGACAAGGACAACACCGCGGCCATTGTTTTCCGTCGCCAGATAGGCATTCCAGCTGTCGATCACGTCTGCATAGCGCATCGCGTCGTCGGCGGCTGTCTGGCCGGTGGTCATTTGGTTGCGCAGTTCGAGCAATGTGGTTTGCCGATACATGGGCGCGAACAGCCGGCACGCCTCACCGTAGCGGGCGAACTGGTTGGCAATGACGTTTAGCTCTTCAGGCCCGGCAACCATGTCGCTATTGGGCGTGACGTCGAAAGACACGGTCGGATAGATGTAGAAACAGTCGAATGCAGGCTCAGCCGCTGGTGCGAAGGGCATGAGTTGCGTCGAGCCGTCCGCGGCTATTGCCGTCGCCGTGAGGTCGACGGAGCAGGCATCGTCCGGCTTGTCAGGGTGGCACAGCCAGTTGGTCATATCGGTATAGTCATTTGCCGAATTGGCCGAAGATTCTGTTTCGGGCACGACAGGCGCCGGCTCGTCCACCACGGGAGAGGCTTCCTGGCTGCATGCCGCAATCGCGACCATGGCCGCGCCAATCATCAGTTTTTTGAGCATGTCAGACTTCCTTGGATGCGATTACGAGACTGGTTGGATACGTGTCAGATTCCCAGGACCGTGTCGATTTCTGCAAGATGGCCGACCTTGTCGGCGTCACTCATGAATGCGGCGGTGAAGCTGTTGCGGGCGAGCTGTATGATCTGATCGTTTGACAGGTTCAGCGCGTCAGCCACTTCCCGGTAGTTTTGGTTCACATAGCCGCCGAAATAGGCCGGATCGTCGGAATTCACCGTAACCAGCAGACCGGCTTCGAGCTGGGTCTTGAGCGGGCTGTCGCGCAGGTCGTCGATGACGCAGAGCGAGAGATTGGAGAGGGGGCAATTGGTCAGAGGCGTCTGTGTGTCCTGAAGCACTTTCAAGAGGCCTGCATCTTCCATTGAGCGATTTCCATGGTCGATGCGGTCCGCGCCGATATCGATCAGGGCTTCACGGACGTATTCTGGCGGGCCTTCTTCACCCGCATGCAGGCAGAGCTTGAAGCCCAGTTCCCGGCATTTCGCGAACAGCCGCGCGAACTTGGACGGCGGGTGACCGATTTCAGAACTGTCGAGGCCAACCCCGATGAAGCGGGAGTGATAGGGACGGGATTCCTCGAGCAGGGCGAAGCCGTCCTCTTCACTGAGGTGGCGGAGAAAGCTCATGATCAGGTGGGACGTAATGCCTAGCCTCGTTTCGCCATCGGCCAACGCTTCGAGAATGCCGTCGGCCACTGTCGAGAAGGCAACGCCGCGTTCTGTATGGGCTTGAGGATCGAAGAATATTTCGACATGCCGGACATTATCGGCCGCGACCCGTTCAAGATACGCCCATGTGAGGTCGTAAAAGTCCTGCTTGTGCAGCAAGACCGCCATGCCCTGATAATAGATGTCGAGAAATTCCTGTAGGTTCGAGAATGCATAGGCCGCCCTGGCCTCGTCCAGCGTCTTGAAAGGGACGGATATACCGTTTCGCTGAGCGATCATCATCATGAGCTCGGGCTCGAAGCTGCCCTCAATGTGAAGATGTAGCTCGGCCTTCGGCAATTTTGCGATCAGTGCGGCGCGGTCAGTCATTCAGGGCCTCCAGAAGTGGTCCCAGGTGGGATTCATAGTTACGCCAGCGTCCCGATGAGCGCTGGTAGAGCGGCTCGCGGACTTGCCAGACACTGGCGGTCTTAACAGGCGCGCGGGAGGACTGAAAGTTAAGGCATGCCTCCTCGAAGGGAAGGTCCAGGAACGCCGTCACGTCGCGAATTGCCGTTTCCGGATTGCGGACAAGCGTGTCGTATTCAACGCCGAGCATTCTGTCCCCCGCGATGGTTTTCCAGTGGGCCATCAGGCGTTTGTATGCGCAATAGTGATGGCCGAGATCGGCAAGGTCCAGCGCGTGAGCATGGTCGTGGCTGAGGTGCAGGAAATAGTTGGACAGGCAGGTGTCGCGTGGATCGCGAACGGTGTGCAGGATCCTCGCATTCGGAAAGAGGCGGAGGATGAGACCAATATGATAGAAATTGTCAGGCCGTTTGTCGGTGACGATTCCGGACGCATCAGGAAAACGAAGCGCAACGCCTTCCAGATAGGCGTCGCGCAGGGCCGCGGCCTTGTCAGGTGTGAGTGACGCAAGGCTGCGCGGATAAGGGCTCAGATCACGCGCAACGATTGTGCCAAGCAGTGGCAGCTCGCCCGCTGTTGTCACCGCGCTATGCGCCGACAGGATCTGTTCGAGCAGGGTTGAGCCAGAGCGAAACTGCCCAAGAATGAAGACCGGCGAAATCGCGGACGTGGTGTCGAAAGGCAGGCTCTCTGGTGGCGGTACTGCAATAAGCGAGTCGACAAATGCGTCCTGACGAGCCCGATTGTATCCGGGCATTTGCGGGTGACGCGAGGCGAGGCTGGCCGCATTGGCGCGCCGGTATGCGTCAAAAGCCATATCGAATTCGCCCACCTGGTCGAGCAGTCGTCCCAGCGCAAACCCGAGGCTGGCGCGGTGGTCTGCGGGCAAGTCGTTTCGCGCGAGAGCGGATTTCAGCCGTTCGACAATTTCGTCATCCCGCGATGTCACGACTGTCAGGTTGGCAAGCCGGGCAAGAGGCTCGGCCGCATCCGGCTCCTGCTCCAGCAGTGCCCGGTATTCTTTCGCCGCAGCCTCGCGGTCTCCAAGGTCTTCCAGCGTATTGGATAGATTGAACCGCGCCTCCGCGTAGCGGGGATTGATCGCGAGCGCGGCGCGGTAGGTCTGCTCGGCTTTCGCAGGGTCCAGCAAATCGTCGGCGTAAATGACGCCCTTGTTGAGCAGCACTTCCTCCGGCCCTGTAATCGACAGCGAGAGCGCACGGTCATAGGCTTCAAGGGCGCCGATCGGATCGCCCGCCCGCCGGAGGAGCCAGCCGAGATTGTACCAGCTGTCAGGCAGCCCGGGTGCCTCGGCGAGAACGGCGCGATACGCGGTGACGGCCTCTGCTACCTTGCCGGCCTGCCGAAGCGCCGAGGCCTGCGCGAGACGTTGGGCAACGTGAGGTGGGAGGGCTGGCTGTTTCATCTTGCCTGCCGTCTTAGCGGCGGCAGCAAGGCGTGGCCAGCATGTCAGGCGGCGTTCACGAGGCTTTCGAATACGCCGAGGCCATCCATTCCACCCTCATTGCCACCCACGGCGCGTTCAGGATGCGGCATCATGCCGAGTACGCGCCCGTTTTCGCTGAGGATGCCGGCAATGTCGCGTGCGGCACCGTTTGGATTCTCACCCTGGGCATAGCGGAAGGTCACGCGGCCTTCGCCTTCGAGCCGGTCGAGCGTTGCCGGGTCTGCGTAATAGTTGCCATCATGGTGGGCGATCGGGAAGGTGACCATGTCGCGACCGGCATAGGCGCTTGTAAAAGCAGTGTTCGCACTCTCCACCGTCAGGCGTTGCGGCTTGCAGACAAAGTGAAGTGAGGCATTTCGCATCAAGGCGCCGGGCAGAAGACCCGTCTCACAAAGGATCTGGAAACCGTTGCAAACGCCGAGCACATATCCCCCGCGCTGCGCGTGGGCGGTCAGTTGTTCAATAACTGGGGAGTTGCCGGCAATCGCGCCACACCGCAGATAATCTCCATAGGAGAAGCCGCCGGGAACCATGACCAGGTCAGTATCATCCGGAATGGTTCCATCCTTGTGCCAAACCATGACGGGCGCCTTGCCAGTCACTTTGGCGAGGGCGTCTTGAGCGTCCCGGTCGCAGTTGGAACCGGGAAATACGATGACGGCGGTTTTCATGCGGGTCCTTTAGCAGGGAGTCGCGACAAATGGGAACTGATATTCAGCGTCTGCCAAGTCGTAAAAGGCAAACTCGGGAACTTGTTTGCTGGCATCCATAAACTTTGCCTTGCCGCTTTAAAACGGAAGAGTAATCATGAATCGCTTGCTCGAAAAGGAAAGCGACTCATGAAGAAGATTTTGATTGCCCTGCTGGCCGTCTCCTATGCGCCATTCGTCACTGCCTGCAACACTGTCGAAGGCGTCGGAAAAGACGTCGAAGCGGGCGGCGAAGCCGTCCAGGACGTCGCCAAGGACGTGGAAGAAGAGATTACGAACTAGGCGCCCAGTCCCAGTAAATGTTGGGCTGGTTCTGAGCTCAAAGAGGTAGGACCCCATGGTCCAACCTGTTTGATGTCTGCCCGTCGGTTCGGGGTCTTCGGGCGTTTGGCGATGTTGCACGCATCGTTGAAGGCCGCAAAGAAGACGTATCGTTGATCATGTGGACCCGGCGTTCACTGTCGAAGGGCTCTACTAAGATTGGCTCCGGCAACAGACAGCGTGCAAGGGCAATTGCGCCGCACCCTTGCACGCTTCTCGTGGCGCGGGTGATCCCTATATGTCTCTGAGTGACGATAGACAAATGGAGAGAAGCCCATGAAATGCCCCGTCGACAATGAGACCTTGGTAATGGCCGACCGAAGTGGCGTCGAGATAGACTATTGCCCAAAATGTCGCGGTGTCTGGCTTGACCGGGGCGAGCTCGACAAGATTATCGAACGCGCTGTCCCGTCCGAACCGCCCGTCAAAGGCCCGCGCTATGATGCTGACGACAATGGCGAGCGCGGCGACAGCCGCAAGGACGTCAAGCCCTACCGCAAGAAGCGTGAGTCTTTTCTGGGCGAACTCTTTGATTTTTAGACGGTTTCCTGTCTCCCGGTAGAAAGCCAGCTAATACGGCAGTGGCATTTGCCAGTCAGGTGCGGGGTGAGAGCTCCTGCAAGGCCCGGACGATTATGCAGCACGACCTTGCCGGGCGGCCTTTCCCTAGATGGGAACAGCTCGGTGAAGGCGTTACCGAAGAGTGAGCCAGAAACATCGAGCGTGACCATGGCAGCCTGAAGGGCCTTGATCGCTCGAAGCCTGCGGGCGTCCCCAGCTGGGTTACGAGATGATCGCCTAGGGCTGCACTTCCCTGATTTCAGTCCCGGGCACCTTTCATGAAATCGAAATCGATGTGGCGCTTGAGCGCCCACATTCCTGGTAGATTCAGGGAGATGCCCCATTTTTCGGCAATCGCCCGCCGGCGGCCCAGGCTCACGAGCTTGAGATAGTCGGTCTGGGGGCTGTATTCCGATAGGGGACGGTTTGCGGCCAGTCTCACGATCTGTTCCGCGAGTACGGCGCCCTGGCGAACCGCGAAGACACCCGCTTTCGGGCGGGGAGAGAATGTCAGATGTGCCGTGTCACCGCAGGCAAAGACATGCGGATGGCTGATCGACTGAAGTGTCGGACCAACTGAAACAAATCCATCATGCAGGGCCAGCCCAGTCCCGGCGAGCCAGGACTGGGGGCGGGCGCCGGTGGCAAGTGCCACAAAGCTGGCCGGAACCGACATACCGGATGCGAGACGGACGCAGGTTCCGTCAGCGTCGGCAACAGGCTCGCCCTTGGACACGGTCACACCCGCCCGCTTAAGTTCCTTCTCAAGCTGACCCCGCATTGATGAATTTCCGCCCGGCAACAGGACCTTCCCGCGCTCGATGAGGGCGACCCTTGGCGGATTGGACTGGCCGAGGCTGTCCAAGCGGTATTTCATGGACAGGGCGAGTTCGACGCCCGCGGTGCCGGCGCCGATGACGGCGGCGCAGGGTGGACTGGCGCTGGCCTCTACGCTGGAGACAAAGGCTGACCATTGATCGGCAAAGGGCCCGAGCGGCTTCACCGGAATGCCGACAGCCGCAAGGCCTTCAGGCGCATCGACAGCCGCAATCGCACCGATATCGAGCGAGGCATAATCGAAGGCAAGCTCGCGTCCATTGTCGAGTCCGGCGATGCGCGCGGAAGGGTCCAGCGCGGTGGCGCGGGTGGTGTGAAGGATGGTGCCGGAGGTGTGGCAGAGGGGGTGAAGGGGTATTTCGAGGGCGGTGCGTGGCCAATGACCTGCAATGTGGCCCGGCAACAGCCCGCTATAGGAGGTCGACGGTTCCGGGCTGACGAGATGAATGTCCAGGCCGGCAGGTTTCATGCTGGCAAGGCGTCGCAACGCGACCACGTGCGTATGTCCGCCTCCGATGAGGAGGATGCGCATCATGTGTTAGCGGCCGGGGATGACCACCAGGACTGGATCGCTGCAGCGATGGCATGGCTTGGATCGCGAGCCGAAGCGGGGGCGCGGAAGGCGACGACGGCTGAACCTTCGAGTGCGCTTTCATCTTCGACGTCGACCGGCCACCTCGCGCCAGCGATGATGCAGTCTTCCAGGCTGCCCAGATACTCGCCGAATTCGGCTTCACGGCCATCCCTGAAGAGGGGCAGCCAGAGGATGAGAATGCCTTGCGGCCAGCGCTTGAGGGCGCGTGGGGTCCACAAGGCCAGTGCATCGATGTCGCGGCTGGTCTCGTAGCTCGGGTCGACGAAACAGACCATTTGCTCGCCGCTGCGGGGCGAGAGCTTCAGCGCGCCGGAATACCCGTCAGCATGCTTGACCTGAACGCGCGGGTCATCGCCCACGGCCTTTGCCAGGGCCGCATGTTCGGCGGGATGCTTTTCAAAAAAGATCATGCGCGCAGAGGGGGGCAGAAGAGCCTGAGCGAGTGCAGGAGAGCCAGGATAGTCCTTCATGCCGCGACCTTCAACATGGGAGACCCATGGCTTCAGTGCGCGCGGTGGCTTGCCGCGATGCAGGGCGAGAATGCCCGTCTCTGCCTCGCCGCCTTTGCGGGCCTGTTCACCAGTCAGATCATAACGGCCGCGACCGGCGTGGGTCTCGACATAGAGAACGGGTTTTCCTGCTGCGGCGATCTGGCCGAGCAGGGCATGCAAAACAGCATGCTTGAGCACGTCGGCGCGGTTGCCCGCGTGAAACCCGTGTTGGTAGGAGAGCATGGCAGCGTCTTTCTGGCGTCAGAATGAAATAGTCCCGAACGGCCGTCAGGGCCATCCGGGACTAAGCCGTTTGTTCAGTTGCGTCTATTCAGACGCAAGGGATTCCTTGCGGGCAGCTTCGAACTCGTTGCCGGCATACCAGGTCGGCCAGTCGCTGGAATCAGCGATGCTTTCGCCCACGGCATAGAGCGCCTGGATGTCCTGCGCGAAGCCGGACAGGTCCCAATCGTCTGAGTATTCGTCCATTGGCTTGTGGTAGCGTTCGGCGGTGTAGGCTGCAGCGGCGGCCTTGCCGGCAGCCACCCCGCCATCAACCTTGTCTTCACCACCATCCGCATAGAGCATCGGCACACCGCGCTTGGCGAGCGAGATATGGTCGGAACGGTAGAAATACCCGGCCTCAGGCTTGCCGTCGGGCGTGACAACGCGGTTATCGGCTTTGAGGATTTCCGCGAGGCGGTCTTCGAGTTCAGATGCGCCATAGCCAATGACGACCATGTTGCGGGTCGGGCCGATGGGAAGCGCGCCATCCATGTTCAAACCGGCCACGATCTTGTTGAGCGGCACGGTCGGGTTTTCGGCGAAGTATTCCGAACCGAGCAGGCCGGATTCCTCGAGCGTGACGGACAGGAACATGACCGAACGCTCATGTGGTGCCTGTGCAAAGGCTTCTGCGAGTTCAAGAAGTGCCGATACGCCGGTGGCGTTGTCGACGGCACCATTGAAGATCTGGTCCTCATAAAAGTCTTCGCCGGGGGCGCCTGTCTTGGCGCCGGTCTTCTTGCCAAGGTGATCCCAGTGAGCCGTGTAAAGAACATATTCGTCAGGCTTCGTGGTTCCGGGCAAGACGCCAATCACATTGCGGCTGTCCAGTTCGTCGATTGTCTGGACAATCTCGCCGGCCGCCTTTACCCCCGTGAGAGGTGCTGGCTGGAAACCGCGGGTTTTGGCGGCGGTCTTCATGGCTTCGAAGTCCATGCCGGCCGTCGAGAATAGCGTCTCGGCCATGTCACGGGTGATCCAGCCTTCGACCTGTGCGCGGTTTGCGCCGCCATCGGCACGAACAAGATCAGACTGGGCGCCTGACCAGGAATTCTTGACGACATCCCAGCCGTAGGATGCCGGCTCGGTTTCATGGACAATGATCGCAGCAGCAGCGCCCTGACGGGCGGCCTCTTCATACTTGTAGGTCCAGCGGCCGTAATAGGTCATGGACTTGCCCTTGAAGAGCTCCGGATCACCCGTCGCGAAGCCCGGATCGTTCACGAGAATGACCACCGTCTTGCCGGTATAGTCCTGGTCCGCATAATCGTTCCAGCCATACTCAGGTGCAACAACACCGTAGCCGACGAAGACGACATCCGATGGGGCCAGCGAGATCTTGTCGACGTCCTGATGCTTGGTCCAGATGACTGAGTCCTCCTTCAGGACGGTTGGCATCTCGGTGCCATCCGGCGCGCTGAAAGTGAGGAAGGATTGTTCGGGGTCGATGGTCTGGTTGACCATGGCAACCTTCTGGAAATAGGTGCCGTCGTCGCCGGCAGGCTCAAGGCCGACGCGGGCCATTTCGGCTCCGATCCATGCAGCGGACGCTTCCCCAACCGGTGTGCCAGGGCCGCGACCCTCGAATGTGTCATCGGCCAGCGCTTTAATGCGCTCGGCGAGGTCCCTAGCGTTGATGTCTGCGGTCGTGGCGGTTGGAAGCGGAAGCAGCAAGGTTTCGGCTGGTGGCGTTTCGGCGGCGGGCGCCGGTGCTGGCGCTTCCTGCTTCGGGCCACCGCAAGCGGCAAGTGCCACAAGCGACACGGCGAGTGCGAGATTTTTCATGGATGTCTGCCCCTCCAATGGGCGTCGTTTAGAGATTGGCAAAGGGTCTGGCATGGCGCGCGTCAGGCTTCAAGGCGCACGGGATAGGCGTTATCAGGAAAAAGGGCGGACCCCACTTCTGGAGCCCGCCCTTAGTTGTCTTCAAATTGGTAAGAAACTATTCTTCTGCTTCGTCGGCAGCAGCGTCTGCTTCTTCAGCAGCTTCTTCAGCAACGGCTTCCGTTGCTTCAGCAGCGGCTTCGGTTGCGACGGCTGCAGCGTCTGCAGCGGTATCAGCGGCTTCTTCGGCAACGTCAGCCGCTTCTGCAGCGACAGTTGCGTCTTCGGTGACTTCTGCGACTTCGGCAGCGACAGCGGCCTCAACAGCGGCTTCTTCAGCCACTTCAGCAGCAGGAGCCGCTTCTTCGGCAACGTCTGCGGCTTCAGCAGCAACGTCAGCGGAAACTTCAGCCGATGCAGCGTCGAGGTTTGCAGCGGTTTCGGATTCGGCAACGGTTGGCGTTGCGCAAGCTGCGAGCATGGCGAGCGATGCGGCTGCTCCGGCGATAAGTTTGATATTCATGTATTCACCCTCTCTGAGACTTTGTAGTCTTGTGTATGGCGAACTCCCTTCCCGAAGATCGCCTATCGCGGGCGTCTCAATCAAATGTGGCGATTTCAGGGCAGGGGTATCCATTCCGTATCGTCACCCGGAACAAACGGAAAGCGTTCTGTGCCGTGTAATCTGATGGATTCATTCCAGTCCTGCTTGGCTTGGTCGATCCGGTCTGCACTGGATGCGACGAAATTCCAGTCGATATTCCGGGGGCCCTCCAGGGGGGCGCCGCCGCATATGACGGCCTTGGTGCCAGGCAGGAATTCCACAGCAATATCGACTCCCGGCGTCAGGACAACCATGACGCCTTCACCTATCTGATTGCCGTCGACCGTGACACCACCGGACACAAGATAGAGGGCGCGTTCCTCCGCGAGTGTGGCGGGAAGAACCATATTGGCGCCGTCCGGGGTTTCGATGGCAGCATAAAGGATGGGCCAGGGGAAATTGACAGGTGAGCGATGGTCCCACGCTTCGCCAGCGAGTACCCGAATGTCTGCGCCGTCGATCGTGAAGGTCGGGAGTGTATCTGCGGGATGATGGACGAATGATGGCGGCATGTCTTCGTGGGTAACAGGCAGGGCGACCCAGGTTTGCAGGCCGTGCATGCTCTGGCCGGCTTCGCGCTCCGGTGCCGGCGTGCGCTCTGAGTGCACAATGCCGTGTCCGGCGGTCATCCAGTTCACCGCACCGGGGCGAATGACCAGGTCCGATCCTAGACTGTCCTGGTGGCGGATCGCGCCTTCGAACAGGTAGGTCACGGTGGCGAGGCCGATATGCGGATGAGGGCGAACGTCGAAGCCGTCGCCCGGTGCGTATTCAACAGGGCCGAAATGATCGAAGAAGATGAAGGGCCCAACCATCTTGTGCGCATGGAATGGCAGCACTCGGCGCACACGAAACCCGCCGCCCAGGTCACGGGCGCGCGGATCGATGGTTCTGACAATTGCGTTAGTCATGAGATGACAGCCTTTCCAGAAGAATTGGAATGCCCAATTATGGCGTCATGGACGGCGATCTCAAATCATATCTTGAAAACGTCCGTGCGTGCCGGTTGTGCGCGCATGAGATGTCGCGCGCGCCGAACCCTGTGTTGCAGGCGAGCGACACGGCGCGCTTACTGGTCGCCGGACAGGCGCCGGGAAACCTGGCGGATGTGACAGGAACACCGTTCAATGATCCGTCCGGCGTTCGCTTGCGTGACTGGATGGGCGTCTCGGAAGACGAATTCTATGACCCGTCACGGGTGGCCATCGTTCCCATGGGGTTCTGCTTTCCCGGCAATGACGCCAAGGGCGGGGACCGACCGCCGATGAAACGCTGCGCGGCAACCTGGCGCGAGGGGTTATTGTCGAAATTGCCGAATATCCGGGTGACGATCCTGATCGGGGCATATGCCCAGAAATGGCATCTCGGGAAGCGGACGGCAGGCTCGCTGACCGAAACGGTAAAAAACTGGAAGGCCTTTACAAGTGAGCAATTGTTCACCATTCCTCATCCGAGTTGGAGAAACACGGCATGGCTGAAACGCAATCCATGGTTCGAAACAGACGTGCTGCCGGAAATGCGACGCGCCATTCGTGGTGTTTTGGAATCCTGACGTTCCTGATTGCTGCCGTAACGCTGACCAATTGTACGCATCCGATCACGCAAGGACCGCAGCTCGTGTCCCATCCTGTCACACCTCACTTCGATACCGATCACGACCTGTTTGTTGCTACAGATGGTTCGAAGCTGGGCCTTACGGTGTGGCCGGCTGAAAATGTCGCCTCCCCGGAATTCGTCGTCGTCGGTGTGCACGGCATGAATGACTATGCGAATGCCTTCCACATGGCGGCGCCTTATTGGGCCGCCAAGGGTGTGACAACCTATGCCTATGATCAGCGAGGATTCGGGCGGTCACCGGGGCGGGGGATCTGGCCAGACGAGGAACTCATGCGCGACGATCTGCGTACGGCGGTCGACGTTGCCAGGGAGAAACACCCTGATGCGGTCATTACGGTGGTCGGCATATCCATGGGGGCGGCCGTGGCGATCACTGCTTTCGGCTCCGACCGGGCGCCCAGGGCCGATCGGTTCATCGCTTCCGGGCCGGGCCTGCGCGGGTGGGGCGCGATGAACCCTTTCTATCGTGCCAGCCTGTGGGCTTCGACGCGTACCCGCCCTGGCTGGATCGTGCGTCCGCCACGCCGGCTCGTGAAGATTGAGCCATCCGATAATGTCGAGATGCTGCGCCGGACCTGGGCGGACCCCCTGATGCAGCCGTTCAATCGCATCGACCAGGTCTATGGCGTGGTCAGCCTGATGGAGACGGCCCATGCGCGGGCGGGGCGCCTGTCGGATGGCCTGCCCATCCTGGTCTCCTATGGCGCGAACGACCTGGTGATCCCGCCGGCGGGGGTGAAACGCACGTCAAAGAAACTGCCCGGCAGCGTTCGGACGGTCTACTATGCGGATGGATACCATATGCTTTTGCGTGACCTGCAGGCTGAAACCGTCCACGCCGACTATCTCGCCTTCATGAAGGCCCCGGACGCGTCATTGCCGAGCCAGGCGCCGGAATGGCCGTGGCGCTGATCAGGCATTCCACAGCCCAAAGCCTCTTGCGGTCAGTCACGCGTGGACAAATATAAGTCGTTCTGCCAGTTCTGGCAGAATAGAGATTCCTGACAGACAGCCCCGAGGCCTGATTTCATGACGAGTTCGTACCAGACTGCCCTCAACCTTGTTCCGATGGTGGTGGAACAGACCAGCCGGGGGGAGCGGGCGTTTGATATCTTTTCGCGCCTCCTGAAGGAGCGAATCATCTTCGTGACTGGCGGAATAGATGACAGCATGGCGGCCCTCATCACATCGCAGCTCCTGTTTCTTGAGTCGGAAAACCCGAAAAAAGACATAGCCATGTATATCAACAGCCCTGGCGGATACGTCACGTCGGGCCTCGCGATCTACGATACGATGCAATATATCCGCTGCCCGATCTCGACAGTCTGCTTCGGACAGGCGGCCAGCATGGGCTCGCTGCTGCTCGCAGCCGGCGAAAAAGACATGCGTACCTGCCTGCCGAATGCGCGCGTGATGCTGCATCAGCCATCGGGCGGATACTCAGGCGTTGCTACAGATATCGAGCGGCACGCACAGGACATTATCGACCTGAAACGCCGCCTGAACAATATTTACGTCAAGCATACCGGCCAGGAGTACGATGTGATCGAGCGCAAGCTCGACCGGGATACTTTCCTGACGGCCGAGGAAGCTGTCGAGTTCGGGATTGTCGACAAGGTGTTTGAACGTCGCGACTCCGAGGACGAAAAATAGTCGACGACGTTCCCCATCAAATGCGGCGCGCCTCTTGCAGGGTGGGCCATGACCCTTATTGTCATAATAAAGAACCGGGTGAGGGCGCTTAAAGGCCCCGTTAAACCTTACCCGGCATTGAGGACGGCATGACCAAGCAAAACGGATCAGGCGATTCAAAGAATACGCTTTATTGCTCTTTCTGTGGAAAGAGCCAGCATGAAGTGAAAAAGCTGATCGCCGGACCAACGGTGTTCATCTGCGACGAATGCGTCGAATTGTGCATGGACATCATCCGAGAGGAAAACAAGACAGCCATGGTGCGGTCACGCGAAGGCGTGCCGACACCGCAGGAAATCTGCGACGTGCTGGATGATTACGTCATCGGCCAGCGCCATGCGAAACGCATCCTGTCGGTGGCTGTGCACAACCATTACAAACGCCTGTCACATGCCGGAAAGACGGATGGTGTCGAGCTTTCCAAATCCAACATCATGCTGGTCGGCCCGACGGGTTGCGGCAAGACCTTGCTGGCGCAGACCCTGGCACGCATCCTCGACGTACCGTTTACGATGGCCGATGCGACCACGCTTACAGAAGCGGGCTATGTCGGTGAGGATGTCGAAAATATCGTCCTGAAGCTGCTTCAGGCGGCCGACTACAATGTTGAGCGCGCCCAGCGCGGCATCGTCTACATTGACGAGATCGACAAGATTTCGCGCAAGTCGGACAATCCATCCATCACGCGTGACGTGTCGGGTGAGGGCGTCCAGCAAGCGCTGCTGAAGATCATGGAAGGCACGGTTGCGGCCGTTCCGCCGCAGGGTGGACGCAAGCATCCCCAGCAGGAATTCCTGCAGGTCGATACGACGAACATCCTGTTCATCGTTGGCGGTGCCTTCGCCGGGCTCGACAAGATCATTTCGTCACGCGGCGACAATGCGTCGATCGGCTTTGGCGCATCCCTGAAAGATCCGGAAGCGCGGAGTGTGGGCGAAATCCTGCGCAATACCGAACCGGAAGACCTTCAGCGCTTTGGCCTGATCCCGGAATTCATCGGCCGTCTGCCCGTCATCGCGACACTCGAAGACCTTGATGAAAAGGCACTGATCGAGATTCTTACGCAGCCCAAGAATGCGCTGCTCAAGCAGTATCAGAAACTGTTCGACATGGAGAATGTCTCCCTGACGTTCACGCCTGAGGCGCTGACCAGCGTGGCCCGCCGGGCCATCGGCCGGAAGACCGGTGCACGCGGATTGCGCTCGATCATGGAATCGATCCTGCTCGATACGATGTTCGAATTGCCGAACCTACGCGGCGTCGAAGAAGTCGTGATCAATGCTGAAGTGGTCGAAGGCAATGCCGAGCCGCTCTACGTGCATTCGAAGAAGAGTCAGCCAGAAGCCGGCTGATCCTGTCAGGTACGAAAACAAAAACGCCCCGGATCCATGATCCGGGGCGTTTTTGCTTGCAGGCGCACAAGCAAAAGGCCGGAACCCGAAGGTGCCGGCCTCATTGAGCTTGAGAGAAGTCTCGCTCTTAGACTTTGTAGTACATGTCGAATTCCACTGGGTGAGGGTGAAGTTCGTAGCGCATGTTCTCTTCCATCTTCAATTCGATGTAGGCATCGATCTGGTCGTCGTCGAAAACGCCGCCCTTGGTGAGGAACTTGCGGTCAGCATCGAGCGCAGCGAGTGCCTCGCGGAGTGATCCGCACACTTGCGGGATCGACTTGGCCTCTTCCGGCGGCAGGTCATAGAGATCCTTGTCCATGGCGTCGCCAGGGTGGATCTTGTTCTCGATACCGTCGAGGCCGGCCATGAGCAGGGCCGCGAAGGCGAGATACGGGTTCGCTGCGGGATCAGGGAAGCGTGTTTCGATGCGCTTGGCTTTCGGATTGGAGCCGAACGGGATGCGGATCGACGCCGAACGGTTGCGAGACGAGTAAGCCAGCATCACGGGTGCTTCATAACCTGGGACCAGGCGCTTGTAGCTGTTGGTCGACGGGTTGGTGATCGCGTTCAGCGCCTTTGCGTGCTTGATGATGCCGCCGATGTAGTAGAGGCACATCTCGGACAGGCCGGCATACTTGTCGCCGGCGAAGAGCGGTTTGCCGCCGCTCCAGATCGACTGGTGCACGTGCATGCCGGACCCGTTGTCCTTAAACATGGGCTTTGGCATGAAGGTCGCCGTTTTGCCGTAGGATGCGGCAACGTTGTGGATGACGTACTTGTAGAGCTGAAGGCGGTCAGCCATCACGGTCAGGGTCGAGAATTTCAGGCCGAGTTCGTGCTGGGCTGGCGCCACTTCGTGGTGGTGCTTTTCAGGGTCCAGACCGATGTCACCCATGATCGACAGCATTTCGCCGCGCATGTCCTGCTCGGAATCGATTGGCGGGACAGGGAAATAGCCGCCTTTTGGACCTGGGCGGTGGCCCATGTTGCCCATTGGGTATTCCTTGTCGGTATTGATCGGCAGTTCGGTCGAATCGAAGCTGTAGCCGGTCTTGTGAGGCTCAACCGACCAGCGCACGTCATCGAACACAAAGAACTCGGCTTCCGGGCCGAAGAACACTGTGTCGCCGACACCTGCGGCCTTGACGTAGGCTTCGGCCTTCTTGGCGGTCGTACGCGGGTCGCGGTTGTAGGCCTGGCCCGTAATGGGATCCAGGACGTCGCACATTACGGCGAGTGTCGTTTGCTGGAAGAATGGGTCGATAATTGCCGTGTCCTGGTCGGGCATCAGCAACATGTCGGACTCGTTGATGGCCTTCCAGCCCGCAACGGATGATCCGTCAAACATCTGGCCTTCGGTGAAGAAGTCATCTTCGACCATGCCTTTGTGGAAAGTCACGTGCTGCATCTTGCCGCGCGGGTCGGTAAAGCGAAGATCGACGTACTGCACGTCCTCTTCCTTCATCATTTTGATTAGCTTGTCAGCCATTGGATTTGCCCTCCAGAATTGTTTCTTGCTGAGTCGAAAAATTGCTTATTGCAGGATTAAAGCGCTGCGTCGCCCGTTTCTCCGGTCCGGATGCGTACAGCTTCCAGCACGTCCGACACAAAGATCTTGCCGTCGCCGATCTTGTCGGTGTGCGCGGCCTTCTTGATGGCCTCTACGGCGCCTTCGACGGCGCTGTCTGCAAGCACGATTTCGATTTTGAGCTTCGGCAGGAAGTCAACGACATACTCGGCGCCGCGATACAGTTCTGTGTGCCCGCGCTGGCGGCCAAACCCTTTGGCCTCAATTACGGTCATGCCCTGCAGGCCGATTTCCTGCAGCGCTTCTTTCACGTCGTCCAGTTTGAATGGCTTGATGATCGCTTCGATTTTCTTCATGGCCCATGTTCTCCCAGCCGCTGAATTTGGTATTGATTTTGGGTAGGCGCACTCTCGCTGTGAGGCGAGTACTAGATGCTGAAACGGCAGTGGGATCAGAACGCGTGGTCAACATTTGGGCACACGTGCCCCGAAATTGAGCATCGAGTGAGCGGCTGCGATGATGGAAATATGACGCCTGCGTCACTTTGATTGTTAACCCGCATATGCTAGGAACAGACTGCAATTCTAGCGAAAGCGCATGCCATGACCGACGTGTTTGTTCATCCTGACCGCCGTCCTGCGAAGTTCCGTCCGCTCACTGCGTGGGCGCATATGCAGCAGCTGATCGCGGACAAGGAAGATACTGAACAGGTGTTTCATATCATCGAGGCGCTCAATGGCCGCTCTTTCGAGAAGAACTTTCACGCCTTTGCGGAAAGCGAAAAGGGACGGGAGCAGCTCGCCAGGAAAGAATACCTGCCGCCTATGCTGGACGACCATGAATGGATCCGCGCCTTGCCGGATGGCACTGTCGGACGCGCCTATGTGGATTTCATGGAGCGTGAAGGCCTGACAGCCCAGGGTCTCGTCGATGAAAGCGAGAAATTTCATGGTGCGATTCGTGACTTTGATGACGACTACAACTGGTTCGGAAATCGCTTGCGCGATATGCATGACCTGTTCCATGTGCTGTCTGGATATGGGCGTGACGCGCTTGGCGAGGCCAGCCTGCTGGCATTCACCTACAGCCAGAACCCGGGATTAGGCGTGATATTCATCTCTTATATGGGCTGCCGGCAAATCATGAAGAGTGTGCCGAAGGAAGCGCGCATCATGGATTGCTTCCGTGAAGGCAAGCGAAACGGTGCCGCCGCATCGCGGATTGTGCGCGAGGACATCATTGCCCTGCTTCACGAGCCGCTTGATGCCGCGCGGGCCCGACTGAACATCGCCAAGCCTGTGGCCTACCTACACGCGTTGGAAGTCTGCGCGAAGAAGGGGTTGGTTGCAGACCAGATTGCGCTCAATCCGATCCAGGTTCAGGTCGCAGCGTGATTTTTCTTGTCAGGCACGGCGAGGCTGCGGCCGGTTGGGGTGATCACCCGGACCCGGGATTGAGCGACCTCGGCAAGAAACAGGCAGATGCTGTCGCTGTCGCACTGGAAGACCTTGGTGCAAAGGCGGCTATTTCCAGCCCCATGTTGCGCTGCCGCGAAACCGCCTTGCCTTTCGAACAACGCATGGGCCTGGTGGCGAAAGTGGCGCCCGAAATTTCCGAAATAGACACGCCTGCCGATGTCGGGGACCGTGTGGCGTGGCTTCGTACATTGATGGCGGGCGAATGGAAGGGTGGTTCGCACGATTTCCAGGGCTGGCGTCAGGCCATGCTCGATTTTGTCACAGGCCTGCCTGATGACACGGTTGTCTTCTCTCACTTTGTCGCGATCAACGCATTGGTCGGCATGATCGAGTCCGATCCGAGAGTCGTTGTCTTTCGCCCGGGGCATTGTTCTGTGACGCAGCTTTCGCGGACGCCGACAGCCCTTCGTGTTGCTGAATATGGAAGCGAATCCGCAACACGCGTGTTATGAGGTCGCCCCATGGGCAGACCGATTATTACACCGCAGGAAATGACCGCTGCTGAGCAGGCCGTTTTCGCAGCAGGCACAGATAGTTTTGACGTGATGAGCCGCGCCGGCAGCGCGGTCGCAGAGTTTCTCCATGCGCGCTGGCCGGAAGGCAAGGTCCAGGTCCTGTGCGGGCCGGGCGGCAATGGCGGCGATGGTTTTGTGGCCGCCGCCCGGCTTTCGAAGCTGTGGCGCGAGGTCGATGTTTACTGCACGCATGACAAGGCGAGCCTGACAGGTGACGCAGCCAAGGCTGCGGCGATGTGGGACGGCGAAATTCATCCGCTCGAAGCGGCTATCGAGGCACCCCACGCCATCGTTCTCGATGCACTGTTCGGCGGCGGCCTGTCACGACCCCTCGATGGCGTGGCGGCCGCACTGGCAGAGCGGGGCGGGCGGGTTGTATCCATCGACGTGCCGTCGGGTATTGATGGTTTGACCGCCCGGCCGCTTGGTCCCTGTTTTCGCGCCGAGGGTACGATCACATTTGCAGGCCTGCGTCCGGCGCACGTCCTGCAACCGGCCTCTGCCTATTGCGGACTGGTTGCGACGGCCGACATCGGCGTGCCGGTTCAGACACTCACGGTTGAGAACAGCCCGCTGCTATGGGGACCTCTCATGCCGCGGCTCGGACCGGGCGTCTACAAGCATGCGCGTGGACATCTGAAAGTCGTCAGCGGGCCTGCATCGGCAACCGGCGCGGCGCGCCTCGCGGCGATGGCGGGCCTCAGGATAGGGGCAGGGCTGGTCACGGTTCTCTCACCGCCCGGCGCAGTCACGGTGAATGCGAGCCATCTGACCGCCATCATGCTGCAACCGATCAATGACGCCGTAGACCTTGAGACTGCGGCCAAGTCGGCGAATGTGGTCATCGTCGGCCCCGCTGCAGGCGTGACGCCAGCGACCCGGGCAAATGTCGAAACCATCCTGAAGTCCAGGGCGCGCGCCGTTCTGGACGCAGATGCGCTGACCGTCTTTGAAGGATCAAATAGCGCCCTGTTCAAACGGCTCCGGCCAGACGACATTATTACGCCCCATGCAGGAGAGTTTCACCGCCTGTTCGGCTACGCGCAGGATTCCGGCGTCAACAAGATCGAAACAGCACGCCGCGCGGCGAAAGAGGCCGGGTGCGTGGTTCTCCTTAAGGGCGCCGATACGGTCATTGCTGCGCCAGATGGGCGTGCGATCGTGAATACGCATGCGACTCCCTGGCTCGCAACGGCTGGTTCAGGCGATGTGCTGGCTGGCCTTCTCGCCGGCCTGATGTCGCAGGGCATGCCCACGCTCGAGGCTGCCGCCATGGCGGCATGGGTGCACGGTGAAGCAGGGCGGCGTGTGGGGGCAGGCCTGATTTCCGAGGATTTGCCGCACCACGTGCCGGGCATTCTGAGCGCCCTGCATGGCGAAATGGCGTGAAATTCCGCACGCATGGTCTTTCCTGTTGATAGGTCCGGCCTGCTCGGTTAGGAACCGTGGATCGCGGATGTGGCGGAATTGGTAGACGCACTGGATTTAGGTTGTGCCCGGCACTGGTTTCGACCTCGCGTAGACTTTTGTGCCGCGCCCATAAACCATTGCGCATCGCGACGAAATCTGGATGAGCGACCTCTGAACTATTTCAATTTGTAGAGATGTTGTGACGCGATTATGTGTCGTCCGACGTGACGAAAAAGGGATTTGTGCTAATAAGGCAATAAGCGGGTATGGCGGAATTGGTAGACGCAACGGCTTTAGGTGCCGTCGGGGCAACCCGTGGGGGTTCGAGTCCCTTTACCCGCACCAGATTTTGGGGGCCTCATGTCTGAGCATTTTGCCGTCGTGGCTCAAACTATTCGAGAAGATGCTATCCGTAGTTCCACCGAGAATGTGGAACGTATTGTGGCAGAATTCTCAGCCGGAGGGCGTCTGTTTTCGGGTGCATTCTGGAGGGCGCTTGAACGAGCATTGTGCCAGCATGTGAGAGAATTTTCTCGAGAACTTCGCGCGAGACTTTCAGAGCACGATGTTGAGCACACAACTATAGACGAAACCGACTTTGCAACTGCTAAGACTCTCGTCGACCAGTTTGCCGCCGACGTTCGAGAACTCCATCAAGGTCAACGGTATCGCCAGGGCGACCGATACCCCCACGGACACGAACCTTTTGAAGATGGTGAACTGGACAGTGTCATTCTTGATGCCCGCTCAAGCATTGAGGCTGATCGCAAGGTCTTCCACTCGAAGCGCTCGTTTTGGAAGTGGGCCTGGGGTGACGCGCGAAGACGCATGTTTGCTGGCGTACTATTCTTGATCGGCGCAGTCGCGTCCGCTGTAGTCAGAAACGTATGGACACATCTGTTCTGAAATCCTGAGATTATTTCTGGCCAGAAAACCCAAAAAAGCCTGTGACGCGCGAGCAATAAGTTCCAATTAGAAACTCTAAGTCTTGTGGCTTCCGCGTTAGGCTTCTCACAACGCGTTGTGGACCCATTTAAATGCACTGGATTTAGGTTCCAGCGCCGCGAGGCGTGGAGGTTCGAGTCCTCTCATCCGCACCAGGCTTCTGAACATGCAGCATATCCCGCATAGTCTGCGTGGACAGGCGCTTTAGCCTATGACATAAGCCGCGCCTTCAGACAGGTTCCACAGCCTCCAGCGTGCTTTTTTGCCTCGCGACCCCAAAAACGGATGAATAAACCAATGGAAGTAACCCAGACCAAGGCAGAAGGTCTTAGCCGCACATTCGAAGTGAAGGTTCCGGCGAGCGAACTCAAAACGAAACTTGACCAGCGGATTGAAGAAATTCGCCCGAGCATGAGGCTGAAAGGCTTCCGTCCGGGCAAGGTTCCGGCTGCTCACGTCCGCAAGATGTTCGGTCGTGACCTCATGGGCGAACTCGTCAACAAACTTGTCGACGAAACCAACCAGAAAGCGCTTCAAGAGAACGAGCTGCGTCCGGCTGGCCAGCCAAGCGTGCGCCTGGATGCCGACATGGAAGCGGTCATCAAGGGCGAAGCCGATCTCGCCTATCACATGGACATCGACGTGATGCCCGAGTTCACGCCAGCGGACATCGCGAACCTCGAAATTTTGCGCCCCGTCGCAGACGTTTCGGACGAGCAGATCAACGAAGCGCTCGGCCGCATCGCTGAACAGAACACCCAGTTCGAGCCCCGCGCCAAGACTGCCAAAGCGAAAGACGGCGACGCGGTCGTCATCGATTTCGTCGGCAAGGTTGACGGCGTTGCCTTCGAAGGCGGCACGGCAGAGCAGCAATCGGTGGTGCTCGGCGCCAACCGGTTCATCCCGGGCTTTGAAGAGCAGCTCGTCGGCGTCAAAACAGGCGAGGAAAAAGAACTCAACGTCACTTTCCCTGAAGATTACCCTTCGGCTGGTCTCGCCGGCAAGGCGGCGGTCTTCGAAGTGAAGGTGCAGGAAGTTCGCGCGCCCAAGACGCCGGAACTCGATGATGACTTCGCCAAGGGCCTTGGTCTTGAAGACCTCGAACAGCTCAAGGGTCTCGTCAAGGACCAGCTCAAGGTCGAGCATGACAATGCATCCCGCTCGAAGGCGAAGCGCGATCTGCTCGACAAGCTCGACGATGCGCACAGCTTCGATCTGCCGCCGAACATGGTCGAACAGGAATTCGCGCAGATCTGGCAGCAGCTGCAGACCGAAATGGATGCAGGCCGCGTGTCCGACGAAGACAAGGCGAAGTCGGAAGACGAGCTAAAGGAAGAGTATCGCAAGATTTCCGAGCGTCGCGTGCGCCTTGGTCTCGTGCTGGCTGAAATCGGCCGTATCGCGGATGTCCGCATCACCGAGCAGGAAGTAAACCAGGCACTGATCGCCGAGGCCCGCCAGTATCCGGGGCAGGAGCGCCAGGTCGTCGAGTTTTTCCAGAAGAACCCCAACGCCATGGCCCAGCTTCGCGCACCGATCTATGAAGACAAGGTTGTCGACCACATCCTGGCCGCAGCCAAGGTGACGGATGAGATCGTCTCCCGCGAAGAACTCTTCAAGGAAGAAGACGAGTAGGTCTCGAACAAACCTGATCAAAATCAAGGGCGCCGGACTTCAGGGATGAAGTCCGGCGCTTTTCGTTTGTGATACAGTCTGGATGCTCTGGTAAACGCTGTGTTAACCGCGTTGGGAGAAATTGATCGATATCGATTCTTAGGGATTACGGACGAATGAGCGTTCAGAGTATACGACCGCAGCTGACCGAGCAGGACATAGAACGGCTGATGCGGGGTGAAACCCCCGAGCAGCGTGCGTCCGTGGCGCATCGCGTTTGCCGCCGTATTGCACTCGACGTGCTGAGCGACCGGGAAAAGTCGTTCGCCAACGAGATCATGGCGATCCTCGCGGAGGATTCAGCCGATCTGGTGCGCCGGACCTTGTCTGTCACGTTGCGCAACTCGCCCGTCCTGCCGCGCGAAATTGCTCTCAAGCTGGCCCAGGATATCGAGGCCGTTGCCATTCCGGTGCTTCAGGATTCGCCCGTCTTTACCGATGAAGACCTGATTGAACTCGTGCTGGCCGTTACAGCTGCCAAGCAGGCGGCCATTGCCAATCGCGATTCCCTGTCGATCACGCTCACCGAAGTGATTTCAGAGCATGGCGCAGTGGAGGCCGTTCGGGCGGTATCGAAGAACAATGGCGCTGAATTCAGCGACAAGGCCTATGACGACACGCTGCGCCGTTTCGGCGCCGACGAGATCGTTCAAAGCGGCCTGATCAAGCGGGACTTCATTCCGACGCACATCGCGGAAAAGATGGTTTCCCTTGTTTCGGGGCAGCTGTTTGACCTGCTCGTCAACCGGCACGAGTTGCCGGCCCAGATGGCCATTGACCTTGCAGGCAGCGCACGTGAGCGCGCGACAATCGATCTGGTCGAACAGGCGGGCCGCACGCACGACCTGCCGCGGTTCGTGTCCCAGCTGAACCTGAACGGGCGTCTCGGGCATTCGCTGATCATGCGTGCGCTGTGCTGCGGACAGATGCCGTTTGTCGAGCATGCGCTTGCGGAATTGTCAGGCGTCGGGCACCAGCGTGTCTGGCTGATGATCCACGATGCCGGTCCGCTCGGGCTTCAGGCCGTGTTCGATCGGGCCGGACTGCCACGCAAGATGCTGCCGGCGTTTCGAGCCGCCGTGAACGTATTTCACGAAACCACCCATGATGGCGGCGCCAATGATCGCGCAAGGTTCCGCGCGCGCATGATCGAGCGGGTTCTCACACAGTTCCAGGCCATCCCGAAGGATGACCTCGAATACCTGCTCGAGAAGCTCGACTATTATTCGGAAATGGCCGCTGAAGAAGAAAGCGAGAAGGAGTTCGACGCCGCCTAGGCGTCAGCTCTCGGGTGCGTCGCGGCATGAACGCCAACGCGCGCCAGGTATTCGCCATCGCGCCAATGGGCATTTTCTGCGACAATCAGGATGCCCGACGCATCCGCGGCCTCAACCAGGTCCATCAGGTCGGGATTGGTTTCAAGCGCTCTGGCATCGACGCGGATCGTATCGATCAGCAGGCGAAGTGAATCGCTTAGAGGCGTCTGCCATGACCGGCGCATGTCAATGGCAACACGAAAGCCATGACGGCGCAGCAAACCCAGCCTGCCGACATAGTCAGCCGCGCCCCCGGCGAAGGCCGCGTCTGCAAACTCAAGGCATACTTCCTGTTGGCAGAGTGACGTCCGGCGGATGGCGGCGTCGCAAGCGACGGCCGTGTTCGAATGCGCGAGCGCTGCGATCGGAGCTGACACGAGTATGGGCCTCTGGCTGGCTGGCTGGCCATGCGTGGCGCTCGCGATGCGGCTCAGCTGGTCGGCCAGCCACTTGGCAGGGTTGGCAACCTCGTTCGGCATGGTGCGGGGGCCAAATGCGACGCGTTCTTCGAACGCAACAGGAGTCTCGCAAATCTGGCCAAGGGAATCGCCGCTCAAGAGGTGAACAACCGTATGAAACCGGAATTGCGGAGCAGGGGACAGGCGGGCCTGACGATCAAGCGGGGATTGAATGGCGCGCATGGCCAGCTCCTTTCCTGTGTGTTGTCTCTTGCCTTCCCTAAGGGCGAGAGTTGAACATCACCCGCAGATATTCGGCTGCATTTTTGCGAAATTTGACCAATCGAGGTTACCAGCATGACGAAGACCCCTTCGACACCACACCTGTCAGCCACTGTGCTGATCATTCGGGACGGAGAAACCGCACCCGAAGTCCTCATGGTGAAGCGCCATTACCAGATCGATTTCGCGGCTGGTGCGCTCGTATTCCCCGGCGGCAAGACAAATGATGAAGACTCAAGTCCTGATTGGGATCCCTATACCGACGGCGACTTTGGGCCGGTCCAGCAGGATGCGCGAATTGCGGCGGTACGTGAGGCGTTCGAGGAGTCAGGACTGCTGCTGGCGCGGCACGAGAACAGGCGTGGACCCGGCGCGCCGCTTGTCGGCCCCGAGATATCCGAGAAGCTTGCACCACACCGCGGCGCTGTTGACCGCCGGGAAGAAAGCTTTCTGGAGCTGATACGCGATAACGGCCTCGTTCTGGCGCTCGACAGCCTGATCCACTTTGGTCACTGGATCACGCCGGAGATGATGCCGAAACGCTTCGACACGCATTTCTACCTGGCGCCAGCTCCGGCGGACCAGATTGCCGCGCACGATGGCCGCGAAACAACCGATGCCGTCTGGCTTGGCGCAAACGATGCGCTCGATATGGAGCTTGCCGGCAAAGCCACGATCATTTTCCCGACCCGTATGAACCTTGTGAAACTGGCGCGCGGCACGTCAGTGGCCGAGGCGGCTGAACGGTTCGGTGCAGAACCTATCGTGACAGTGCTGCCCCAGGCCGGGAAGACCGATGCGGGCGAACCCTGCCTGTTCATCCCCGAAGAGGCAGGATACGGACAGACCGTGGAACTATTGTCGCGGGTAAATGTCTGATCAGTTGGCGCCGGCCTTCGAGGCCACCGATTGCTCGAGCGCATCGCAAACAGCGTCAGCGACCGAATCCGAGCCGTCCCCTTTTCCGACGCCGATAAAGGCTGCGCGGCAGGCTTCGACATGCAGGTTTATGAGGGCCGAGTTTTCACCAGGGTGCGTGTCGCTGAGCAGGGTCGCGAGCGATCCGCATAGCCGAGATATGGCGGGGTAACCGTAGGATCCGGCGACCCCGCGTATATTGTGGGCCGCCATGAATACGGCGCGGTATGCTTCCGGCGTCGCTTCCGGGACATTGGCGGCGTTCCAGGAGGCAATCAAATTGTCCAGGTCTGCAGACATCCAGGCATCGAACTGCCCGGAAAGGGAATCAACGGCGGCCTCGGCCTTGTCGGCAAGTTCTACCGGATCGACCGAAATGGCGATTGTGGGCTTCTCACTTGCTTGCTCGGGGGCGCGGATCTTGATGACGCGGGATATGTCTGGCGTGGAGACCTGCTTTGCTTCAGCGGTCGTGCGGCCTTTTGCGAGGCGCCATTTCCCTAGTAACTTGTCGAACATCATATCGCCCCGCATCTACCAGACGATATTATGAGCCAATCTTTAAAAAAAGCTGACAAACCAGGGCTCCATCAGAAGGCGAATTGTTCGCGTAATATACGCTCATCCAGCGCATGCCCGGGATCAAACAGCATGGTCAGCCGCCGGTCCCGGCTCTCGCGTATCTGCACATGAACAATGTCCCTGACCTCCTGATTGTCGGCAGCAGCGGCCACAGGCCGGCGGTCGGGGGCGATGACGTCAATGTTGACGATCGCGTCGTGGCGGAGAAGCGCGCCTTTCCAGCGACGCGGCCTGAATGCGCTCACTGGGGTCAGCGCCAGGAGGTTGGCGCCAATTGGCAGGATCGGGCCATGTGCCGACAGGTTGTAGGCGGTCGATCCGGACGGCGTGGCCACCATGACGCCGTCACAGGTGAGCTCTTCCATGCGTACTCGGTCATCGACCGTGATCTTGAGGCGGGCGGACTGGGCCGTCTGACGCAGCAGCGAGACTTCATTGATGGCCAGCGCTCTGTGTCGTTCGCCATGGGTATCGGTTGCGATCATGCGGAGGGGAATGATGCTCGCCCGCTCGGCGGCATTGATGCGCTCGACCAGTCCTTCGAGGCTGTAGTCATTCATCAGGAATCCCACGGTTCCGCGGTGCATGCCGTAAACGGGCTTGTTGTCATCGAAACGGCGGCGGAGCGTATCGAGCATCGCCCCATCGCCGCCAACAGCGACGATCACGTCGGCGTCCTCTTCCGGTACGTGTCCGTAAAGTCGCTGCAACTCAGGCAGGGCTTCCTGCGCTTCAGGACGCTTGGAGGCGAAAAAGGATAGTCGTAACTGGGTCATGCCGCCCACATGTCGGCGGCGCCGGAACAATCGTCAAGGCGTTCGATGCCTGCGCTATCCTGACGCCAGTGTCAGGTTTGACTGGCGTGTGCCTGCGATTTCCGGTACTTTCCTTCGAAAAGATGGAGGACAATGGAATGGCCGATGGTGCCCAGAAGGTTGATATTCGCGGATCCGTAAGCGCGGACGAGTGGAAAGCGCGCGTCGATCTGGCTGCGATGTACCGGCTTGTCGCCCTTCATGGCTGGGACGACATGATCTTCACCCACATTTCCCACCGCGTGCCGGGTCCGGACCATCATTTCCTTATCAACCCTTATGGCATGCTGTTTGAAGAGATCACGGCTTCATCTCTGGTGAAGGTCGATCTCGACGGTAACGTCATCCAGGAAACAGAGTATTTCATCAATCCGGCAGGCTTCACGATTCACTCGGCTGTCCACGCTGCGCGCGAGGATGCGCATGTCGTCATGCACCTGCATACCGATGACGGTGTTGCCGTGTCCTGCCAGAAAGACGGCCTGATGCCCCTAAGCCAGACATCCATGCTGGTGCGCCATGATCTGGCCTACCATGACTATGAGGGTGTTGCCCTCGATCTCGGAGAGCGTGAACGCCTCGTGGCCGATCTTGGCACCAAGAACACCATGTTGCTCTACAATCATGGCACTTTGGTCGTTGGCGGCACCGCAGCTGAGACATTCCTGCGCATGTTCTTCCTTGAGCGTGCCTGCACGATGCAGGTTCGCGCACTGTCGGCGGGCCGGGACGGTGTCATTGTCGCTCCTGAAGCCGTTCAAAATGTCGTCAAGGGCCAGAGCAATCCTGAAGGCACGAAAGTGCTGGCCAACCGCCTCGCCTGGCCGGCGCTGTTGCGCAAGCTGGACCGCCAGTCGCCCGGATATGACTCCTAAGGGTATCCACGTATGCGACAAAAACAGCCTTTGTCGTAGTTGAGGATTATCAACCGGGCCGAGCCCGCTTATCTAACGCCAGAAATCCAAAAGGGCGACCACAAGCCATGAAGCATCTCAAAGCATTCGAAGACGCCCTCGGCGAAATCCATGGCGAAGGCCGCTATCGGGTCTTCATCGATCTTCACCGCCATCGCGGACGGTTTCCCAAGGCGACCGCGCGGTTTGAAGATGGCGAACGGGAAGTCACGATCTGGTGCTCGAACGATTATCTCGGCATGGGCCAGGATGATGACGTGATCAATGCGATGCACGAGGCGATCGACAGCTTTGGTGCGGGTTCGGGCGGAACGCGCAATATATCGGGTACGACACGCTACCATGTCGATCTTGAGCGGGAACTGTCCGACCTGCATGGCAAGGAATCGGCGCTCTTGTTCACATCGGGCTATGTATCCAACGAGGCGACGCTATCGACGCTGGGCAAGATCCTGCCCGACATGATCATCTATTCCGATGCGCTAAACCACGCATCCATGATTGAAGGCATTCGCCGGTCGGGTCTGGACCGCCGCATTTTCCGCCATAACGATGTCGACCATCTCCGTGCCTTGCTGGAACTCGATGACCCGAAACGGCCCAAGCTGATCGCGTTTGAAAGCGTCTATTCTATGGATGGCGATTTCGGCCGGATGGAAGAGCTTTGCGATCTGGCGGATGAATTCGACGCCCTGACCTATCTGGACGAGGTCCACGCGGTCGGGCTGTACGGGCATAACGGGGCAGGGGTCGCAGAAATGCGGGGCCTCGCCGACCGGATAGACATTATTGAAGGCACGCTGGGCAAGGCCTATGGCGTGATGGGCGGATATATCGCCGGGCATTCGACGGTGATCGACTCGATCCGTTCGATGGCCTCCGGATTTATCTTCACGACGTCGACCTGCCCGGTCATGGCGGCAGGTGCGCTTGAGAGCGTATCCAAGTTGCGCACCGATGAGGGGCGCCGTTTGCGGTCCGTGCACCAGGCGAATGCAGCGTTGCTCAAGCAGAAGTTCGCGGATGCGGGCCTGCCTGTCATGGACTCACCCTCGCATATCGTGCCGCTGCTCGTTGGTGACCCTGAGCGCTGCAAGGCGCTGTCCGACACACTCTTGTTCGATTTCGGCATCTATGTTCAGCCGATCAACTACCCCACCGTTCCGCGTGGCACTGAGCGCTTGCGGTTTACGCCAAGCCCGGTTCACGGCGAGGCCATGATGGATGAGCTGGTGGCGGCTATTCTTGCGGTATGGAAGCAACTGGGTCTCGATCAGGCTGCCTGAGGCGCCCTGATTTATCTGTTTTTCATCGAATACTTTATATTTTACCGTGACTTCTTCTTGCCGAGGCCAATGTCTCTGGCGTGCTGCGACCGGATTTTGGCATAGTTCGGGGCAACCATCGGGTATTCGGCAGGCAGGTTCCAGCGTGCCCGGTACTCTTCCGGTGTCATGTCATAGCGGGAACGAAGATAGCGCTTCAACATCTTCAGTTTCCGGCCATCTTCAAGACAGATCAGGTAGTCTTGCGTGATGGATTTCGCAACAGGCACTGCAGGTTCCGGCGCATCTTCCGTGGCAGGCTCTGCTTTTGACAGACTGACAATCGTGCCATGGACAGCCTTTATCAATTCCGGCAGCTCAGAGACTGGAACTGCATTGTTGGCTACGAATGACGACACGATGCTCGTCGTCATTTCCAGCGCATCGGTGTGGTCGATTTCACCCATGATTAACGATGCCCCGTTGCGATAAATGTGCGCAGTTTGCGAGATGATTCAGCCCCGTTCCCTATAAATATCATATAAATTCAAGTAATGGCACCCAATATTCGCCGATTTGGATGGCAAAGAATACTACGAATTGCATGCTGTTCTTGGTAAATCGTCGTGGTTGCAGCAGGAGTGCAGGCGGCGTAAAGACGTGCTGACCCTTGCTAACGGAGATTCTCATGGCTGACACGGCAGCACCCGCGCAGATCAAGCAGCGCGGTTTCTTTACAATGTCGGTGTCAGAAGCTGATCCCGAACTGTTTGCGGCCATAGCGGCTGAACGGTCGCGCCAACAGCATCAGATTGAATTGATTGCCTCGGAGAATATCGTGTCGCGGGCCGTGCTGGACGCGCAGGGATCAATTCTCACGAACAAGTATGCCGAAGGCTATCCCGGCAAGCGCTATTATGGCGGTTGCGAATTTGTCGATATCGCCGAAAACCTGGCGATTGAGCGCGCCAAGGCCCTGTTCAACTGCCAATACGCCAATGTGCAGCCCAATTCGGGCAGCCAGGCCAATCAGGGCGTGTTCCAGGCCGTGCTGAAGCCGGGTGACACAATTCTTGGCATGAGCCTTGATGCCGGTGGCCACCTCACGCACGGCGCCAAGCCGAACCAGTCCGGCAAATGGTTCAACGCCGTCCAGTATGGTGTTCGGCGCGAAGATGACCAGATCGATTTCGTGGAAGTCGAGCGTCTGGCCAAGGCCCATCGTCCGCAGATGATCATTGCGGGCGGCTCTGCCTATCCGCGGCAGATCGATTTCCGGAAATTCCGCGAGATCGCCGATGAAGTCGGCGCGATCTTCCTTGTCGATATGGCGCACTTTGCCGGTCTCGTGGCGGGCGGTGTTCACCCCAACCCGCTAGAGCATTGCCACGTCGCGACGACCACCACGCACAAGACGCTTCGCGGACCGCGCGGCGGCATGATCCTGACCAATGACGAGGCGCTCGCCAAGAAGATCAACTCGGCCATTTTCCCGGGCATTCAGGGCGGTCCGCTGATGCATGTCATCGCCGCCAAGGCGGTCGCGTTCGGCGAAGCGCTGACGCCTGAGTTCAAGGCCTACGCCGCCCAGGTCGTGGCGAATGCGCAGGCCATGGCTGCGGCCTGCAAGACCGGCGGGCTGGATGTTGTGTCTGGCGGCACGGACACGCACCTCGCGCTGATCGACCTGCGTCCCAAGCAGGTGACCGGCCGTGACGCAGAACAGGCGCTGGAACGCGCCTTCATCACCTGCAACAAGAACGGCGTACCTTTCGATCCGGCCAAGCCGACCATTACCAGCGGCATTCGTGTTGGGTCGCCCGCTGGAACGACGCGCGGCTTTCGCGAGCCGGAATTCACGCAGATCGGCAACTGGATCGGTGAGGTCGTGGACGCAGTCGCGGCGGGTGAAAGCACGGCGGTTGAAGACAAGGTCCGCGCTGAAGTGAAGTCGCTGACAGCCCGGTTCCCGATTTACGACGGCCTTGGAGCTTGATGCGCTTTGCGATGTCCGTTTTGTGGTTCTGAGAATACAGCTGTAAAGGACAGCCGTTCGGCTGAAGACGACACCGCAGTGCGTCGCCGTCGCGTGTGCGACAGCTGCGGCGCCCGCTTCACCACATTCGAGCGTGTCCAGCTGCGTGAGATCATTGTCGTGAAGCGCGACGGAAAACGGTCCTTGTTCGAACGCGACAAACTGTTCCGGTCGATATCTGTCGCCGTGCGCAAACGACCTGTGGACCGCGAACGCATCGACCAGATGGTGTCCGGAATCGTGCGGAAACTGGAAAGCGCCGGCGAGTCCGAAGTGCCATCTTCCCAGCTCGGCGAACTGGTCATGGAATCCCTCAAGCGCGTCGATCCTGTTGGCTATGTCCGCTATGCCAGCGTTTATCGTGACTTCAAGGATCCGAGCGACTTTGCGCAGTTCATCGAAAAAACTGCGCTCGAAGAAGACAATGACGAGTTATGAGCGGCGTGAGGGTCACCCTCAAGATCGCAACGTCGCTGGATGCGCGTATTGCGCTGGCTGACGGCACCAGCCAGTGGATCACGACGAGTGGTTCCCGCGCACGCGCCCACCAGATGCGCGCCGCACACGATGCCGTCCTCGTGGGCATCGGCACCGTCCTGGCCGACGACCCGCTGCTCACGGCCCGCACCGTGCCCATGCCTGCCAGGCAGCCAATTCGCATTGTCGCTGACTCCAGCGGACGGACCCCGAAACAATCGCGCCTTGTCCAGTCCATTTCCAGTGGCCCTGTCGTTGTCGCAACGGCAGGCCAGCCGCAGGATATCCTCGCGGCCAGCGGCGTTGACATCTGGCAGTGTGGAAACGGGCTGCGCGTGGACGTAACCGCGCTTGTGCGCCGCGCAGAAGGCGAGGGGATCACCTCCATCCTGCTGGAAGGCGGGGGAACTCTGGCTGCGTCCTTCATCCGGGCCGGGCTTGTTGACGAGATCGCCTGGTTCCGCGCACCAATCCTGATCGGCGGGGACGGCCTTCCGGCGCTTGGCGGGCTGGGGCTCAGCGATCTTGCCTCTGCGTCACGCTGGCGGCCTGTCGCAACGGAACGGATTGGAGATGACGTTCTCGATACTTATGTTCGAATTTAGCATAAGTCCGGCAAAGGATACGCCCCGCAATGTTTACTGGTCTCGTCACTGACGTCGGAACGGTCCGCAAGGCCGAGGCGCGCAATGGCCTCATGCGCTTCGAAGTCGAAAGCGGCTATCCGCTCGACGGCGTCGCCATGGGGGCGTCGATCATGCATTCCGGCGTATGCCTTACGGTCGTGGATATGGGGCAGGGGGAGCGCGGGGCATGGTTTGCCGTCGAGGCTGTTCCGGAAACCCTGTTAAAAACCGTGCTTGGCGAATGGAATGTCGGCTCGCGCGTCAATCTCGAACAAAGCCTGAAGCTCGGCGACGAGCTTGGCGGCCATTTCGTGTTTGGCCATGTCGATGGCGTCGGTGAGGTCGTATCGATTGAACCGGAAGGGCAAAGCTGGCGGCTCACCATTCGTCCCCCTGCGGCAATCGCGCGCTATTTTGCAACCAAAGGGTCGGCCGCCATCAATGGCGTGTCCCTCACTGTGGCAGAGGCCTTGCCAAATGGCGATTTCCAGCTGGCCATCATCCCCCATACCTGGGACGTCACAACACTTTCAGAACTGGCACCCGGCTCCCACGTAAACCTTGAGATCGATATGCTGGCACGCTATGTGGCCCGCATGATAGGCGCCGACGCGCCGGAAGGACCCCCTCAAAATGTCTGATGAATTCCAGCACGCGATTTCGTCGATTGACGAGATCATCGAAGAGGCCCGCAACGGCCGCATGTTCATTCTTGTCGATGCCGATGATCGCGAGAATGAGGGAGACCTGATCATCCCGGCCAATTTCGCGACGCCGGAGCACGTCAACTTCATGGCGCGTCATGGCCGCGGGCTGATCTGTCTCGCGATGACCCCCGAACGTGCCCACACGCTCAACCTTGATCCGATGACGCGTAACAATCGTGAGAGCATGCAGACCGCGTTCACCGTCTCGATCGAAGCGAAAGAGGGCGTGACGACCGGCATCTCCGCGCATGATCGTGCCCGCACCATTGCGGTTGCCATCGACCCGACCGCTGACCACGACGACATTGTCTCGCCAGGGCATGTCTTTCCGTTGATCGCAAAAGAAGGCGGTACGCTGGTGCGTGCAGGCCACACGGAAGCGGCAGTCGACATATCGCGCATGGCCGGGCTCTATCCCGCCGGCGTGATCTGCGAAGTGATGAATGATGACGGGTCGATGGCGCGCCTGCCGGACCTCGTGGCCTTCGCGCAGTTCCACAACCTGAAAATCGGGACGATTGCAGACCTGATCCACTGGCGCCGCGAGAATGACCGGTTCCTTGAGCGCCGCGTCGAAGCACCGCTCCACTCCGCCTATGGAGAAGGTTTCAAAACAGTCTGCTTCCGTAACAATCTCGATGGCTCCGAGCATATCGCCATCGTTCATGGTGAAATCACACCGGATTCCACGACCATTGTCCGGGTCCACCGCGCGGACGTCCTGGCGGATATTCTCGGCGAGTCCGGCCCGCGCCAGGGCCTGGTCGAGCGGGCCATGCGCATCATCTGCGAAGCTGAGGAGCCCGGGGTGATCGTGTTCGTCAACACGATGCGCCCGAACGCGCTGTCAGAGCGCCTGGGCCTGAAGTCCGCAACGGCGATCGATCCGTCCGCGCCGCTGCGTGAATATGGCGTGGGGGCCCAGATCCTGAGGGATCTTGGCGTTCGCAAGATGACCTTCCTGTCCAATACGCAGCCCACCCGCGTTGCGGGGCTTGACGGATACGGCCTGACCATAGAGGGCTGGCGCCGCTTGAACGAGGAGAACAACTAATGGCGGACCGCGTCCTCATTGCGATATCGCGCTATTACAAACACATCAGCGACGAGCTGGAGCTCGGCGCAGTGGAAGTGCTGGAAGCAGCCGGCGCGAAAGTGACCGTCATGGAAGTGCCGGGCGCTTTTGAAATTCCAGGCCTCGTCGCCATGGCGGCTGACAGCGGCCGGTTTGATGGCGCCGTCGCCCTCGGTTGCGTCATCCGTGGCGAGACATCCCACTATGATTATGTATGCGGTGAAAGTGCCCGGGGCCTCATGGATCTGATTGTTCAGCGCCGCCAGGCCGTCGGCTACGGTATCCTGACCGTCGAGAACGAAGCGCAGGCATGGGTCCGCGCTGACCGCAAACAGAAGAACAAGGGCAAGGACGCCGCCGAGGCTTGCCTCGCCATGATCCGGTTCCGTAAGGAGCTCATTCGTTGAGCGAACAGAAACTCCCGTTTGAAGTCATCCGTGCGCGCCGCGCAGGCGCCCGGCTGGCTGCTGTCCAGGCATTGTACGAAATGGAGCAGACCGAGAAATCGGCCAAGGCCACCATTCGTGCCTTCATGGAAGACCGCCTGGGTATCGGTCCGGACGAGCGCCCCGTCGAGGAAGCCGATCCGGACCTGTTCAAGGCCATTCTCAATGCCGTGGTCGAACATCAGGCGGTGATCGATACAGCCATCCTGTCACGCCTGTCCGAAGGCTGGAAACTGACCCGCCTCGACGCCACGACCCGCGCCATCCTGCGCGCCGGCGCGGCGGAGTTCATCGTGCATCAGGAGCTGTCCGAGGCCGTCATTCTCGATGAGTATGTCTCGCTGGCCTATGATTTCTTTGACGAAACCGAAGCCAAGTTCGTCAATGCAGTGCTCCAGAATGTCGGCCGGGACCTGCGAAAGGGCAATGCCGCCTAATCTGACTTGCGGCCCCAGGCGCGAACCTCGTCGACAAACATGCCCGGCTTTTCCATCGCAGCGAAATGCCCGCCGCTCTCCATATCGGTCCAGTGAGTGATGTTGTAGACGCGTTCGCACCAGCTGCGGGGCGGCGCCGGGTAAACGGCCTCTCCGGGAAAGTTCGCAAACCCGGTTGGCGTTTCGCAACGCTGGCCTTCCGGCAGGGTCACGCCGCCTTCCTGGAACAGGGCGTTATAGTACCAGATGCTGGTCGCAATGGCGTCGTTCACCAGATAGATCATGATATTGGTCATCAGCTGGTCCTTGGAATAGACGCTGAAAAGGTCGCCGTCCTTCAGGTCTGACCATCCGTGGAATTTCTCCAGAATCCAGGCCGCTGTTCCCATCGGCGAGTCCATCAGGGCCATGGCCAGTGTCTGCGGCTTGGTCGCCTGTTCCATGAAATAAGCGCCTTCCACCTGCATGGCAGTCTGCGACTTTCCGATCCAGTCGATCTCTTCCTGCGTCTGCGGCGTCGCAGGCGTCGGGCGGAACCCCATCATGTTCAGGTGGATCGCCTTGCACCCGCCTTTGCCGTCATGGGTGCCATGATCATGACCGATCCAGGATGTCACCAATGCGCCCCAGTCGCCGCCCTGAGCGAGGTAGGTCTCGTAGCCGAGCACATCCTGCATCAGCGTGTTCCACAATCCGGCCGTGGCCCGCTGGCCCATAGGCGATTTGGGTTTCTCCGAAAAGCCGTAGCCGGGCAGCGACGGGATCACGAGATCAAAGGCATCCTCTTCCTTGCCGCCATGCTTGGACGGGAAGGCAAGCGGCCCGATTGCGCCCCAGAATTCATAGAAGGATCCGGGCCAGCCGTGGGTGAGCAACAGGGGGCGGCTGCCGCCAGCTTCGCCAACGACATGGATGAAATGGATATCCATTCCATCGACGTCGGCCTTGTAGCTGGGATAGCGGTTGAGATCGGTTTCGGCTTCGCGCCAGTCGTATCCGGCAAGCCAGTAGCGCTGCATTTCCTTCATGACCTGCGTGGACATGCCATAGGAAAAGCCATGCTCATTGGCCGGGGCCGGAAACCATTTGTAATTCTTCACGCGATCCTGAATGGCCGCGATCTTCGCATCGGGAATATCAATCCTGAATGGCTTGGCCTTTGGCATGTGCGCGTCCTCCTGCCGGCGAGCATAGACGCAAAGCGGGCGTCACGCGAGCCGGACGCCGGGGCAGGTCAGACTGAAAAGCTGGTCCCGCACCCGCAGGCAGCGGTGGCGTTCGGATTGTTTATCTTGAATGCCGCACCGATCAGTTCGGTGGAAAAATCGATTTCCGAGCCCTGGAGGAATTCAAGGCTCATCGTGTCGATCAGCACACGCGCGCCGTCGCGCTCGATCACGAGATCGTCCGGATTGGCTGCATCGGCAAAGTCGAACTTGTAGGAAAACCCGGAGCAGCCGCCGCCCTCCACGGAAACGCGCAGGAAGTCTGCGCCGTCCTGTTTTGCCAGAATCGCATTAATCCGCTTGGCAGCGGAGGCGGACAGGGTCACATCAGGGCTCGTTACGGTGCTCATGCACACAAGATAGGGACGAATTGGCCGATGGAAAAGAGAGCCGTGTTTGCGACGCGCCACGAAGAGAGCCGCGGCCGCTATTTTGACGAGGCGCCATCGGCCACGCGAACGCCGTTTCAGCGCGACCGCGACCGCATCGTCCACTCGACAGCCTTTCGCCGGCTGAAGCAGAAAACGCAGGTATTTGTGGCCCATGAGGGTGACCATTACCGGACACGGCTCACGCATTCCCTGGAAGTCGCCCAGATCGCGCGCAGCGTGTCCCGCACGCTCGGCCTTGATGAAGATCTCGCCGAGGCGCTCGCATTGGCCCATGATCTCGGCCATCCGCCGTTCGGACACGCCGGCGAGGATCAGCTGGATGAGTGCATGCGGGCCTATGAAGGCTTCGACCACAACGCCCAGACTCTGCGTCTCGTGACCAAGCTGGAAGTGCGCTACCCCAGTTTCGAGGGACTGAACCTGACCTGGGAAATGCTCGAGGGCCTGGTCAAGCACAACGGTCCGGTGACTGGTCCCGACACGCCGATTACCAGTCTGCCGGCTGCGTTCCGCAATTTCCCTCATCTGGCCGATCTGGAACCTGACCAGTTTGCCGGACCGGAGGCACAGGTCGCGGCCCTGTCGGACGATATCGCCTACAATAACCATGACATTGACGATGGCATCGCGTCCGGTCTCTTCACCATCGACGACCTGATGGACATCCCGGTCGTGGGGGATCAGTTCCGGGGCGTTCGTATCGAATATCCGCATTTGAGCGACCGCATGGTCACATATGAGGCCGTGCGGCGCCTGATCGGCGTCTGGATCAATGACCTGACCGACGAGACACGCCGCCGCATCAAGCTCCACAAGCCCGCCAGCGCCGCCGAGGTGCGCGCGATGGATGTGCCGCTCGTTGCCTTCTCGGCTGAGCTGGAGGCGCGCCAGCGCGCGCTCAGGGCGTTTCTCCACGAGCGCATGTACAAGCATTACAAGGTCAACCGCATGCGCAGCCAGGCCAAACGCCTGCTGGCGGACCTGTTCAACATCTTCCTGGCCGAGCCTGAGACCTTGCCGCCGCCATGGCGCCAGGATGCGACCCAGGTCACCGACGCCCGCCGGGCCCGCATCGTGTGTGACTATATCGCTGGTATGACGGACACGTTCGCCATGGAGGAACACCGCCGCCTGTACGATGTCAGCGTCATGCGCTGACCCCGTTCAGTCTGTAACCGTTAACCCCGGGCGGCCTTTGCCTGCGGGGAAAAGCCCTGATGTTCAAGCGTCATTAACGAAACCGGCCCTATTGTTAACCTCAGAAAATCAATCTGAAGGAACAGTCCATGGGCAGATCGCGCAACGAGAGGGGAAATTACGCCCCTTTTGACGATGATTACCGGGGATTCGAGATCCGCGATGACGAAACGGCTCGCGGGCCGCTGATTTTGGCGCTCGCCATTGGCGTGCTGCTGGTTTTCGGCGCTGTCGTCTGGAATACATACCGTCAGGGCGTTCGCTCCAATGGCGCTGGAATCCCAAGCGTCATTGCAGATGCACAGCCATACAAGCGGACGCCGGAAGACCGAGGCGGTGTCGCGGTTCCCGATACCGACAAGCGATTCTACGACCAGATGGACGCCTCCAACCGGTCCGAAGTGCCCGAATCTGCCGTTGCTGACCTTGATGGCGCCTCAAGCGACGAATTCCTGCAGGGCGGTCCGCCCATCGAACTGCGTCCGGGTGTCGAATCAGGCACGGACGACGGCGTTGATCCCGAGAACGGCATGCCGAACGTGGTTGCCGATCAGGTGCGCGCGCTGGCCAATTTGGACGAGCGCCCGGCTGATGATCCCGAAGACGCGGTTGATGTCGCGTCCGTAAACCCGGTGCCGATGCCAATGGCGCCCAGGGCGATTCTGCCGAGCCAAAGCAGCTCCGAGTTCGATTTCAGCGTTGGAGGCGCCTTTCTGGTCCAGATCGCCGCCTTCCGGTCCGAAGAAGCGGCCGAAGCTGCATGGCGCAAGGCATCTGCCTCGCGCCCCGACATCTATCAAGGCGCCGAGAAGCACATCCAGCGGGCCGATCTGGGCGCCAAAGGTGTGTTTTACCGCTTGCGCGTCGGGGCCTTTGCCGAAAGATCGGAGGCAATGGACTTCTGCGCCGCGCTCAAGTCCGCTGGCGAAAACTGCATTGTGGTGACTGGATAGTGACAAAGGCGTGCATTCTCAGCGTCTCAGGACCGATACTGACACCGGGAGAGCGGGCGCTCTTTTCCGCACATGACCCGTGGGGCGTGATCCTGATGGGGCGTTCCTGCGTCTCGAAACCCCAGATCCGCCAGCTCGTCTCCGACATCTGGGATGCAACCGGTCGCTCTACCCTGATCTTCATCGACCAGGAGGGGGGGCGTGTGGCCCGTCTGAAGGCGCCCGAATGGCCGCTTTTCCCGCGCGGCGAGGACTATGCGCTCGTCTATCAGTCTGATCGCGAACGCGGCCTGGAGGCCGCCTGGCTCGGCCACCGCCTGATCGCGGCCGAACTGGCCTCCCTGTCGATCCATGCTGATTGCGCGCCTGTGGTCGACCTGCCGGTGCCCGGCGCACATGATGTGATCGGCGACAGGGCCTTTGGCACCGAGCCGGAGCAGGTGGCCGACATTGCCCGCGCCGCCCTGAAGGGATTGGCGGATGGCGGTGTGGCGGGTGTCGTGAAGCATATCCCCGGCCATGGCCGGTCCATGTCCGACAGCCATCTGGAACTGCCGCGCGTCATCGCGAGCACCAACGAGCTGGCCAAGGATTTTGACGCCTTCGTGCGCCTTGCGGATGCGCCGATGGCGATGACCGCCCATATTGCCTACGATTCCATCGACCCCGGCGTCGCCGCGACCCTGTCGCCAGCGGTAATACAGGGCATCATTCGCGAGCGAATCGGGTTTGATGGCCTGCTGATGACGGATGACCTGGGGATGAGGGCGCTGGGCGGTAGCCTGACGACGCGTGCAGACGGTGCAATTGCAGCCGGATGTGACGTGCTGCTGCACTGTTCGGGCTTCCTGAAGGCGCCCGATGAAATTCTTGCGGAAATGACCGAAGTCGCTGAGGCTTCTCCTGTTACTGCGGGAAAGGCCCTTCAACGGGCGCAGCGGGCCGAGGCTATGACGACGGCGGAAATCCCTTTCGATGCCCAGGCAGGCTGGGCCCGCTTCCATGAACTCTTCCCTGAATTCAGGGCGATGGCATGAGCCTGGACGTCATCTCCATCGATGCGCTGTCGGCAGACGCGCAGGACGCCGAAGCGGGTGACATTTTCCGCGTCGATGTCGATGGCTATGAAGGTCCGCTGCACCTGCTGCTGGAACTCGCCCGTCGCCAGAAAGTGGACCTGCTCCACCTCTCCATTCTCGACCTCGCGGTCCAGTATCTCGTCTTCATCGAAGACGCCAAGACCCGGCGCATGGACCTGGCCGCCGACTATCTGCTGATGGCCTCGTGGCTCGCCTTCATGAAGTCGCGCCTCCTGCTGCCAAAGCCGGAAAAGCTGGACGATGAAGAGCCGTCAGGCGAGGAAATGGCCGAGCGTCTCGCGTTCCGCCTCAAACGTCTTGATGCGATGCGCACGGCCGTTCAGGAACTGGAGGCCGGTCCGGTCCTGAACAATGTCATTTTCCTGCGCGGCCGCCCGGAACAGCCGCGGGTCGTCAAGCACACTGAATTCAAGGCGTCGCTCTACGAGCTGACACAGGCCTTTGGCGCGATACGCGAGCGCAAGGAACAGGAAGCGCCTCACAAGATCGAGCAGCAGTTCGTCCTGCCGCTTGAACTTGCCCGGACCACGTTGCGTGCCTTGCGCGAGCAATTGAGCCAGTGGTCCAGTCTGGACGACATCCGGATCAGCATGACCGATGTGGACCCCTTGTTGCCGCCACGCTCGGTCACCGCCAGCGTGTTTGCGGCCGCACTCGAACTTGCCCGTGACGGGGAAGTCGACGTGCGTCAGGACGCCCATTTTGCGCCACTTTACCTACGTAATGCAGGAACCAACCCCGGGGAGGGCAGGGATGCAACCGCTTGAGAAGTTTGAAATGATGGATGATTCACCTGAAGAGACGCGGGATCCCTTGGCCCAGCTGTCCTTCGCCTACAAACGGTCCGAAGCCGAACTGGCTGGCGGCGTCGAGGAGGCCCTGTCCGAGGGTATCCGGCGCGCCGAGGCCATCCTGTTCGCCGCAGGCGAGCCGCTTTCAGCAGACCAGATTGCAGAAATCCTGCCGCACGGTGTCGAGTCCGCCGAAGTCCTGATGGCCCTGCGCGCCATGTATGCGAATCGGGGCGTGAACCTGGTTGAAGTCGCCGGCAAGTGGCGGTTCCAGACGGCGCAGGACCTGTCCTACCTGTTCGTGGAAGAGCGCCAGGTTCAGAAGCGACTTGGTCAGGCGGCGCTCGAGACCCTCGCGATCATCGCCTACGGCCAGCCCGTTACACGGGCCGAGATCGAAGCCGTTCGCGGTGTTGCCGTTGCCAAGACCACGATCGACTCGCTGATGGAAGCGGGCTGGGTCAAGATCAAGGGCCGCCGCAAGACGCCGGGCCAGCCCATGACCTATGGCACGACGGATGCCTTCCTTGAACATTTCGGTCTCGAAAGTTTGGATACGCTTCCCGGCAAGGCCGATCTCGAAGCCGAAGGCCTCTTGTCCGATGTGATCCCCTCCGGCGTCCAGATGCCGGACGAGGAAGCACTCAACGACGAGGACGTGCTCATCCATGATTCTGCGGATGTCGAACCCGTCGATGCGTTCGTTACTGACTATATGGATGAGGAAGACGACGCCGAGGCAACGCCGGAGGCCAGCACAGACACAGGCTTCGACGATGACGAAGAGTCAGAAGCGTCTGTCCACGTGATCGAAGACGAGGCCGCCGAAACAGCAGAATCCGAAACAGTCGAGGACGATTCCAGCGGCGTCAGCGTTTTTGCCTATCTCAAGCCCCGCCCGCGGGCCGCAGAGGACGATGACGAATTCGACCGCGCAAGCGTCAAGGCCGCCGTCATCCAGCTCGCGGCCAATCCGCGCGAGCCAGAACGCCCGATGAGCGACTGGGACGACGAGGAATAAGGCTCATGCTGCGGGCGGCTCGAACCTGAAACGCTGCTCTTCGTCGAACATGCCAAGGATGTCGTCCTCGGCCGTGCCGGCACCGATGTTGTGAATGACGTAGCGGTGCCCCATGGGCGTCACCTTGTCTGACACGATACCGACATGTGGCAGCCTGCCATTGAGGCGCATTGTGTAGATGTCGCCAGCCTGCCAGTCTGCCAGGTCGCCGGGGACAGCGAGCCGCGTGCCATGGCGCCGGAAATAGGTCTCCAGGTTTGGCACGCGCCTGTGGTCGATATTCCTGTCAGGCCGGGTCAGCCCCCAGATTTTCGGATAGGCGCTGAACGCCGCCGCCATGTCCTTATGTACGGCTGACTGCAGGTCGAAGCCGAAGGCGTCTCGATAGGCCCGTACAAGCACGTCCGTGCACACACCGCGGGCTCGCGGAACGTCGCCATTCGGAAAGTCCAGGCTGACATAGGCGGGGTCATATGACAGCGTGATGCCTATCTGCTCACGTGCAGCCATGATGAGACGGGTCTCCCAGGGGATCAGGCGTTCGCCAAGAACGCTCGGAACGAGTGGGAGGGCCAACAGGCCGGAGAATGCGGCACGTCGCGTGATCATGCAGGCAGCAGATCATTTCGATGCGGCAGCAATAGGTCGAAAATGGCGCCCAATCGGCGCAACCACACCCCTCCGCACTCTTACAGCGCCTTTATGCGACCACAGGCACACGTCCCGCACCCCGCCAAACCCGCTCAGAACCCCTTCAGAACGGCAATTTCGTCCACGTCGGCGCGTTCGGCGCGCAGCGAATTGACGGGATGGTCGGCGTCCGGGATGCCCACGGCGATCCCGCACCAGACCATTTCGGCAGCGCCAAGACCGAAATGTTCCTTCAGCATTGGGCGCAGTATTCCCCAGCATTCCTGCATGCATGTCCCCCATCCGCGCTCCTCAGCGAGCAGGGCCAGGGTCTGCAGATACATGCCGGTATGGCCCCATTGGCCGTGGCCCATCCGTTCGTCAATCACAATGAATACGGCGACCGGCGCCCCGAAGAAGCGAAAGTTATTGGCAAACCAGGCAAGGCGCGCCGCCCGGTCCGACTTGGGGATATCCAGCACGTCATACATCATCTCTCCCACACGGCGCCGTCGTGCCTCGTGCGGTTCCCACAGGTCCTTCGGATAGATCGGCCGGTCGGTCGGCTGACCTGCCGGGCTGTCCTTCAGGACGCTGGCTGCCTTGGCGATAATCTCGTCGCGGGCATTCCCCGTCACCACGATCACACGCCACGGCTGCGTATTACCCCCGGATGGCGCGCGTTGCGCTGCTGTTAGCCAGTCGCGTATCTCACGCTCCGAGAGGGTATCGGGTTTGAACGCGCGCGTTGAAATGCGCTGCGCGACTGCGGTGGAAACATCCATGAAAAAACCTCCCGTCAGGATATGACGGGAGGTTTAGCAGTCTTTGCGCGGCGTCAGCCAACAGGCTTATTTTGGATGGCAGATAACGGGCATCCAAGTGTAGCCCTTGACGAAGGCGCCAGAGGTCAGCGATGGCTCGGCTAGCACTTCGATGTGGCTGAAGCGCTCCATGATTTCCTGCCACAGGATCTGCAGCTGCAGCTCCGCAAGGCGGTTGCCTACGCAGCGGTGGATACCGAATCCGAAGGAGATGTGCCGGCGCGCATTCGCCCGGTCGATGATGAAGTCGTTCGGGTGGTCCCAGAAGCGCTCGTCGCGGTTGCCGGAGACGTACCACATGGCGACCTGGTCACCCTTCTTGATCGTCTTGCCGTGCATCTCGACGTCTTCGAGCGCGGTGCGGCGCATGAAAGCGAGTGGCGTTTGCCACCGGATTGTTTCCGAGACCATGTTCGGGATCAGCGAGTGGTCGGCTTTCAGTTTTTCGTACTCAGCCGGGAACTTGTTCAGCGCGTAGACAGATCCGGTCATCGAATTGCGGGTCGTGTCATTGCCGCCAACGATGAGCAGGATGACGTTACCAAGCAGCTCCATCGGCGTCATGTTGCGAGTCTTTTCGCCATGGGCCAGCAGGCTGATAAGATCATTTTTCTCGGGCATCGCGCCACGTTCCTGGAAGATGCCCATGAACGTTGTGAGGCAGGTCATCATCTCCTGCTTCCACTGTTCTTCCCCGCCGGGGCAGATATCGGGATTGTTCATGTTCGTCGAAACATCCGACCAGCGGGTTAGGTCCCGGCGGCGCTCGAACGGATAGTCGAACAGCGTGGCCAGCATCATTGTCGTCAGTTCCACGGACACCTTATCGACCCAGTCGAACGGCTCTCCGACAGGAAGGCTGTCCAGCAATCCCTGCGTCCGCGAGCGGATCAGGGGTTCATATTCCTTGAGCATGTTTGGCGCGACGGCAGGTTGGACAGTGATTCGCTGCTCGGAGTGACGCGGCTCGTCCATCGCGATGAACATCGGCATTTCAAAGTCTTCAAGCGGCGCGCCAAGCGTGATTCCGCCATGTTCCCAACTGGATGAGAAGCGCTTGTGATCGGTGTCGATGGCCATGATGTCCTCATAGCGGGTGACCGACCAGTATGGCCCGACAAAACTGTCTGGTGTGAAGTGGACCGGGTCTTCGTTACGCAGCCGCTCAAGCCGGTCCCAGTACTTGCCCTGACGCCAGACCTCCGGGTCGACGATGTCCATCGTCGTGATGTCGAGCGCAGACGCGGGCGGCACGTCCTCTCCCACGCGCAGGTATCCGGGATGAAGGGGTTCACGGTCCGAAACTTTCGGGCGCTGAAGCGCAGGGTGATCAAAGATTTGTGCGGTATCGGCAGCCATATTTTTCCTCCGAAGGGTCCCTGAGCGGGACACCAGTTCTGTTACAAGCCAAGAATATCACACCCGGTACCAAAAAACCATGACGCATGCGTCATTTATTTTTGTTGACCTTGAATCACGCCAGATGCCTTTCTGCGCGGGCATTCAGAATGGCGAGGCGAAGGGCGGTCGCGAGTGATTTGCGCTCTGGCGGCGTCAGAAACCGGCCGATGACATAGGCCGTGCGCCCATGCTCGATTCGCAGCCAGCTGGTCGTGGTCAGTGGTTCATCGAGTTCGACGCGTGCGAAGGCTGCGGGCAGTTCCACGGTTCTTTTGGTGCCGTCGGATTTGCGATGGTGCAGCACGAGCGATTTACCTGTGACCGTAACCCGGGTCTCTTCCCGTTGTTGTCTGAACGACCATCGAAACGCCAGGTAGATGGCCAGTGCGTCCAGTCCGAAGAAGCCCAGTATTGGAAAAGCCCCGATTGAAACGAACGCAACTCCGTAAAAGAAGCTGACAATACCAACCACCGCCATGACAATCGCAAATCCGTGCGGACTGAGCGACCGGTTGGGCGTTAGCACAGCGTCGAAATAGATGGTTTCCTGAACCTCAGACATGGGAGTTTATCTAGCACGCGCTTGCGCAGGGAAAAGTGCGTCTTAAACACATAAGTCATGACTGACAAAAAGACCGTTCAGAAGAAGACGACGAAAACGCGAGCCCCGCGGACCTTTGGGCGTGAGCGTGCGATTGAACTCTATCAGGCGCTGGCGCAGGACAGGCCGGAACCGCGGACCGAACTTGATTTTACCAGCCCGTACACCCTTGTCGTCGCAGTCGCATTGTCTGCGCAGGCAACAGATGTCGGAGTGAACAAGGCCACCGCCAAGCTTTTTGCGGTCGCAGATACGCCTGAGAAAATGCTTGCGCTGGGAGAAGATGGCGTGGCCGAACATATCCGCACGATTGGCCTGTGGCGGAACAAGGCCAAGAACGTCATCGCACTCAGCCAGATGCTGATCGACAAGTTTGACGGGGTCGTTCCACGCACGCGTGAAGAACTTCAGGAATTGCCCGGCGTTGGGCGCAAGACGGCGAATGTCGTCTTGAACGAGGCATTTGGCGTACCGACTATTGCCGTCGACACGCATGTGTTTCGCGTTTCCAACCGAACTGGCCTGGCGCCAGGAAAAACCCCCGACCAGGTGGAAATGGGACTGGAGCGAATCACGCCACCGCAATTCAGGCATGGCGCACATCACTGGCTGATCCTGCATGGCCGGTATGTGTGCAAGGCTCAGACCCCTGAGTGCTGGCATTGTGCCATCGCGCATTTGTGCAAATACAAACCCAAGACGCCAGATCCGGCGACGGTCTCCCGGTTGGGCCCCAGGGCGAAAGCCAAGCCACGCAGAGAGCGCGGTACGTGACATTTCCGCCAGTCGATTTGCTCGCTTTATGCAGGCAACATTACCAGAACGCCTTGGTCACAGAATGCCGCGAGACGTGCGCAATGAAACTCATCCTGAAGGTGGTTTCGCCGTGGTTGTTGATGACGTCGGTGCGCAATACCTAGGAGCCAGACCTGAGGCGCCTGACAATCGCAGAGGCCATTTTTGCGCCAAGACCGGGACCCTCATGCGGGTAAAGATATGGCTCTATCAACTCCAGTTCCATCAGCAGCAGGTCACCTGCCTCGCCTCTGAGCATATCCACACGGCCGTAAAGCGGTGCGGTGTCCAGCATCAATATAACCGCCTGTGCTGATGCAAGGTCAGCAGGCGAGGGGGTGACGGCCTGTTCAGTCCCGCCGTAAGATGACTGAATGCGATAGTCGCCCGACGCTGCGCGTTTGACGAGGGCGTGACTGAATTCGCCGTCGATGAAGATGAAACTGATTTCGCCTTCGTCTTGAATCATCTTTATGAAGGGCTGAGCCATCATGGCATGGGGCATGTCAGGGATCGGAGCGCCACGCTTCAATCGATGCTGGTCCTTCGCGCCGGCGCCCACCTGGCGCTTGAACACAAGGTCGTCACTTCCCAGCATGTCGAAGGCGTTCTCGACATCCTCTCGCGTGACCGTATCGAGCCAAAGCGTCGGAATGAGCTTTGCGCCATTCATTTCTAGGTGCCTGAGATAGGTTTTTCTAATATTCCAGAGCACCAGTTCGGACGGATTGAAAAGCCTAGTCCGCTGGCCAATCCGCTCAATCGTGGCCAGGAACTCATCCAGCCGGTCCCAATAGTCCCACGTTGTTCCGATAATCGCTGCATCGAACGATGCCCAGTCGGCCTCAGCATCATCCCAGGAAATGTCGATCAGCGTCATGCCTTGCGCCGCAAAGGCGGGAACGAGCGCATTCATCATGTAATCGTGCTCGAAGGCATCACCTCGCCGTATATCGGAACCGGGCAGGGTGACTCGGGAGGCAAGGTAGGCGATCTTCATGCCCGCCCGTTTATCATGCGATACGGTTGCGTCCATCAGTGTTGTCTGGCAATCGGCGATCAGGAAAACCAAGGCTGAGTAATCATGACATCCACCCGTTTTGACGTTGTCGGTTTGGGCAATGCGATCGTCGATATCCTGTCGCGTGCAGATGATGCCTTTCTCCAGGAGTGGGGCATCCAGAAAGATGCGATGACATTGATTGACGAGCCTCGCGCCCATGCCTTGACGGCTGAGACGAAGAACCCGGTCATCACGTCGGGAGGAAGTGGTGCAAACACGATTGCTGGTATTGCGAGTTTTGGCGGCAGTGCGGCTTATATCGGCAAGACCGCGAATGACGATCTGGGCCGGCAGTTCCGGGAAGAATTGACCAACTCGGGTGTCCCCTTCGCCACGCATCCGCTGGATGGCGGACCTGCCACTGCCCGCTGCATCATATTCGTGAATGACGATGGCGCACGGAGCATGAACACGTTCCTCGGTGCATCGGTCCTGTTCTCCAAGGCGGATGTTGACGAGGACGTGGTAAGGGCCGGGAAGATCCTCTATCTTGAAGGATATCTATTCGACAAAGACGACGCCAAGACAGCGTTCGTTCATGCATCCGAGATTGCGAAAGCCGCCGGTCGTCTTGTCTCGCTGACCCTTTCGGACAGCTTCTGTGTCGATCGGCACCGTGAAAGCTTCCTGCATCTTGTGCAGAACCATGTCGATATTCTCTTTGCCAATGAAGAAGAACTCCTCTCGCTGTACCAGACGCGAGACTTCGATGAAGCCATCTCGCGCCTCCAGGCGGATACGGCCATCGCGGCCGTTACACGGAGCGAAAAGGGCTCAGTCGTCATTGGTGACGGTGAGCCGATTGTCATTCTGGCGGAACCCATTGCGAAAGTCGTCGATACAACCGGTGCCGGCGATCAATATGCAGCGGGATTCCTGTTTGGATATGCCAAAGGCCTGCCGCTCGTGACGTGCGCACGTCTCGGGCATATCGCAGCTGCGGAAGTAATCAGCCATTTCGGGCCAAGACCTGAAGTTTCGCTTGCAAGTCTCGCCCTGGCCGCCGGGATTGATGCCTGACGACGCATAGGCGACACGCCTGACAGAGCCAGCCCGACGTACAGCACTGCCGAATCGTGATTAAGTGCTGTTTCGGAACTCCAACTGGTTTGCGAGGTGGTTGGCCCATGAAATGGTCGGAACTTTCAGACAACTGGTGCCCCGTGGCGCGAACGCTGTCCGTGCTCGGAGATCGATGGACCCTGCTGATCCTGCGTGACTGTTTCCTTGGATTGTCGCGTTTCGAGCAGTTTGCAGATTCGAGCGGCATGACCCGGCACATTCTTACCGACAGGCTGAAGCGCCTGGTTGATGCCGAAATACTCGTCAAGAAGGCCTATTCGCAGGCCCCGAAGCGGTACGATTACGTTCTCACGGAAAAGGGGATTGAACTGGCACCCGCCCTGATGACGCTTCGGGACTGGGGCAAGAAACACTTGCCGGTCCGTCGCGCGACATCGGCGTGAATACTCCAATCTAGAGTATGAATTTCGACAGATCCGCGTTACTAGCGAGGCCCGCGACCCTCTCGTTCACATAGTCGGCTGTGATCGTTATCGTTTCTCCAGACTTGTCAGGCGCGTCGAAGCTGATCTCGTCCAGCAGGCGCTCCAGCACGGTCTGCAGCCGCCGCGCACCGATGTTTTCGACCGAGTTGTTCACGGCTTCCGCGAGGTCGGCCAAACGGTCGATTGCGGCATCCTCGAATTGCAGCGTGACATTTTCGGCGGCCATCAAGGCTTGGTATTGTTTCACGAGGCTGGCTTCGGGTTCGACAAGGATGCGGCGCAGGTCGTCGCGTGACAAGGCTTCCAGCTCCACCCGGATCGGCAGGCGGCCCTGAAGTTCCGGCAGCAAATCGGACGGTTTCGAGACGTGGAAGGCGCCAGACGCGATAAACAGGATATGGTCTGTCTTCACGGCGCCGCGCTTGGTGGACACAGTGGTGCCTTCGATCAAAGGCAGCAGGTCTCGCTGGACACCTTCACGGCTGACATCTGCGCCGCCGCGATCCTTGCGCGCAGCAACCTTGTCGATCTCGTCGAGGAACACGATACCGTCCTGCTCGACGGATTCGACCGCTTCGCGCACGATCGCATCCTCATCCAGCAACCGGTCAGCTTCTTCGTCCAGAAGCGGACGATAGGCTTCCTGCACCGTCGTTCGGACGCGCTTGGTACGCCCGCCCATCGCCTTGCCGAGAATATCTGACAGATTGATCATGCCCATCGATCCGCCTTGCCCGGGAATGTCCATCATCTGCATCGGATTGGCAGTGTCCGAAAAATCAATATCGACCGGCTTGTCGTCGAGCTCGCCAGACCTGAGCTTGCGTCGGAAGGCTTCCCGCGTGGACGCCTGCGCATCTTCGCCGACCAGGGCGTCGAGCAAGCGTTCCTCTGCTGCGTCCTGGGCCTGCTGGGCCACGCCAGCCCGCTTCTGCTCCCGGATCATACCGATAGCGGCTTCCACGAGATCGCGGATGATCTGCTCCACGTCCCGGCCGACATAGCCGACCTCGGTGAACTTCGTGGCTTCGACTTTGAGGAAGGGGGCATTGGCCAGTTTCGCGAGGCGTCGCGATACTTCGGTTTTGCCCACGCCTGTCGGGCCGATCATCAGGATGTTCTTTGGCGTGATTTCGTTGCGCAAGGCCTCGGGCGCCTGCTTTCGGCGCCAGCGGTTCCGCAGGGCGATGGCCACGGCGCGCTTGGCGCCGTTCTGGCCAACAATGTGGCGATCAAGTTCGGCAACGATCTCACGAGGTGTCAGGTTTTGCATTCGGGGCTTTCAGGTCGTTCAGGATCGAAGAGAGGCACGATTCAGGTATCGAGCGTCTCGAGCGTGAAATTGGCATTCGTGTAAACGCAGATGTCGGCTGCGATCTGCATGGCCTTGCGTCCGATCACTTCGGCATCTGTCTCGTACTCATACAGGCCCCGTGCAGCTGCGAGTGCGAAGTTTCCCCCCGATCCCACGGCGACGACATTGTGTTCAGGCTCAAGCACGTCGCCTGCCCCGGTGATAACCAGCGTCACGTCCTTGTCCGCCACGATAAGAAGGGCCTCAAGCTTTTGAAGGTATTTTTCGGTGCGCCAGTCCTTGGCAAGTTCCACGGCCGCGCGCTGCAGCTGGCCTGGATGGCGCTCCAGTTTGGCTTCAAGGCGTTCGAACAGTGTGAAGGCATCCGCCGTGGCGCCAGCGAAGCCTGCGAGGATTTCTCCACCCGCAATGCGCCTTACCTTGCGCGCGTTTCCCTTCATGATGGTCTGGCCCATCGAGACCTGACCGTCACTCAACATAGCCAGCTTTCCGGATTTTCGGACGGCGAGTATTGTCGTTCCATGCCAGATGGCGTCAGAATTTGCATGCTGCTTCATGGCATGAGATGTGGCTGATAAGGCCGTGCGGCGCAAGACACGTGCGCTCATCTGTCCAGAGCGCACCTATTGTCACAGAATTGTCGTGGAGCAGCATTAAAGGGGCACCATAAACGGGGATTTCGGACTGGATGTTTCAACAGCTCGGCCATTTGCCCATGGGTTGGTTGATGCTCGCATTGCTCGCAATGCTCGCGTCGGGCGCCTTTTTTGTGGGGCGCGTTCAGGCCGAGCGGTTTTCCGGGCCTGCTGCTGCCCGCATCCACTCCCGGCCAAATTATCACGGCTACTTCGTCGCGATGTGGACCTTCGTGCCCGCCCTGATCGTGGCATTGGGGTACGGTCTCATGGGCGAGAGCCTCGTGCGATCGCAGCTCGTGAGCGAACTCCCAGCCAATTTCCTGAAGATTCCAGGTGTCGAATTGGGCGTTTACCTGGACGCCGTATCACGAGCTGCCGTCCACAACGACTATACCGGCGCCGACCGTGTCTTCGCCGCCATTACGAACCGCTACCTCGAAATTCAGGGGGTGGTGAAACTGAGTGCGATCGGCTTGGCATTGCTGGGTGCGACTGTTGGCTTTGTTCTGGCCAGGCGCCGCATTGTGCCCGGCTTTCGGGCGCGAAATCGCGTCGAGGCCGGCATTGAACTCATGCTGTTCCTCTGCGCGGCCATCGCGATCGCGACGACTGTCGGAATTATTGCTTCGCTTCTCTATGAAAGCCTGAGGTTCTTTGCGGAGATTCCGTTCTGGGATTTCCTGTTTGGAACGCGATGGAACGCTCAGACAAGCGCCGAGTTCGGCGCGTTGCCCCTGTTCTTTGGCACCTTCATGATTGCGCTGATCGCGATGCTGATCGCTGCGCCGGTTGGCTTGTTCGCCGCTATATATCTTTCGGAATATGCGGGGCCCAAAGTGCGGGGCTGGGTCAAGCCGATCCTCGAAATCCTCGCAGGCATCCCGACGGTCGTGTATGGCTTTTTCGCGCTACTTGTCGTCGCGCCGTCTATCCGCTCTCTCGCCGTCTGGATCAACACAACGCTCATCTCATCCGGTTTGACGAGCGAGCCGCTGCTCGCAGCCCAGCCGACGAGCGCGCTGGCTGCAGGGCTGGTGATGGGAATAATGGTAATCCCGTTCGTGTCGTCCCTCTCCGATGATGTCATCAATGCTGTGCCGCAGACGTTGCGCGATGCGGCATATGCAATGGGCGCAACCAAGTCGGAAACGGTCAAGCACGTCGTTCTGCCTGCCGCGCTGCCTGGGATCATTGCGTCGCTTTTGCTGGCAGTGTCGCGTGCAATCGGCGAGACCATGATTGTCGTCATGGCGGCGGGACAGCGGGCGCGCATCTCCGCCGATCCAACCGCAGACCTGACGACGATTACAGTCCAGATCGTGGCGCTGCTGACCGGAGAAACGGAATTTGACAGCCCGAAAACCTTGTCGGCTTTCGCGCTTGGCCTGGTCCTGTTTGCGGTCACGCTCGTATTCAACCTGATCGCGCTTCGCGTCGTCCAGAAGTATCGGGAAAAATATGACTGACGTCGTGCAAGGCCCGTTCAGAAACGAAAAGGCATTGCGCCGCCTGAAGAAGCGGCGCGCCGCAGATGTGCGTTTCAGGACCTATGGGTTATCTGCAATCGCTTTCGCATTGCTGGCCTTGTCGCTCTTGGTTGCATCGATCGGATTTCAGGCGGTTTCGGCGGCGACGTATCATGTCGTGCGGTTCGACGTTGTGCTTGACCCACAAGTGATTGCGCCGGACGGTGAGGACACGCCTGCCGACATTTCCCGCAATGTGGATGGTTTCTATTCACTGCTCCGTTCCGATTTGCTTGAGACCTTCCCTCAAGCCGCAGATGACCGTCTTTCCCGGCTGCGGCTGGGCGATCTTGTCACGCGCCTCGCTGTTCTGCCGGTTGCCCGCACGGTTGCTGAAAACCCGACCCGCATCGGGCGCAGCATGACGATTACTGTTCCATTGAACGATGATCTGGACCTCTACCTGAAAGGCGCTGTTTCAAAGGACGCACGCGTGCACATCGGTGAGATCGCGTCTGTTTCCGAAACTACACAAAACGAAGTTAGTCTTTCCGGCCCCTCGGCATTCAGGGGCCTGGAAGCCATGATCTCCACTTTGCGTGCGGAGGACGGAGACGCGGTGGATGCGCGATCGGTTCTTCTGACGTCCGGTTCCTCCACAGGCCGTGTGACACACCTTGAAACAGGCGCTGCACACGTCACCATGCTTACCGGGTCGGCCGACGCGTTTCGTGGCGCGCGTCCGGTGGCGCGAATAATCGCGCTGCCTGAAACGGAGCGAAACGTGTCCGATCAGCAGATTGCCTGGACTCTGGCGCTTAAGGAGATGGGACGCATCTCTCGCGTTCCGCATTTCAGTCTCTTGACCAATACCGACAGCACCTATCCCGAGATCGCTGGCGCGCTGGCGGCGATTGTCGGCTCGTTGCTGACGATGCTCGTGACGGCTTTCATTGCCATTCCGGTCGGGATATTTGCGTCGATCTATCTAGAAGAGTTCGCCCCCCGTAATCGCCTGACGGAGATCATTGAGGTCAATATCAACAATCTGGCGGCTGTTCCTTCGATTGTCTTTGGTCTTTTAGGCGCGGCCGTGTTCCTCGGCTTTTTCGGTCTGCCAAGGTCTGCGCCATTGGTGGGCGGTCTCGTGCTTGCGCTCATGACGCTGCCGACGATCATCATTGCCTCCCGCGCTGCCCTGAAATCGGTGCCGCCCTCCATTCGAGCCGCTGCCCTGGGCGTTGGCGCTTCCAAAATGCAGTCGGTCTTTCACCACGTCCTGCCTCTTGCCGGGCCGGGTATCTTGACAGGTGCCATTCTCGGCATGGCGCGCGCATTGGGAGAGACGGCGCCGCTGCTCTTGATCGGCATGGTCGCGTTTGTCGCAGACGTCCCAAGCAGTCCAACTGATGAGGCAACGGCTCTTCCTGTGCTGATCTTCAGCTGGTCCACCAATGCTGAGCGGGCATGGGAACCGATGACTGCGGCAGTCATCGTGATACTGCTTATGTTCCTTGTTACAATGAATGGAATTGTCGTCTTGTTGCGGCGTCGGTTCGAACGGAGATGGTAATGGAAACAACAGTCACCGAGAGCCGCGAGAACGCGTCGTCCGAGTTGAGCGTGGATCAGGGCGAGGGACTCACATTCCCCAGGATCGAATGCCGGAATATAAACGTATTCTATGGCGACAAGCAGGCGATATTCGATATTTCGCTGTCAATTCCGGATCGCGCAGTGACTGCGCTGATTGGGCCATCCGGTTGCGGGAAATCGACTTTCCTGCGGTGCCTCAATCGCATGAATGACACGATCGAATCCTGCAAAGTGACGGGCGAAATCATCATGGATGGTGAGAACATCAACAACCCGGATATCGATCCCGTGTTGTTGCGTTCGCGTGTCGGCATGGTTTTCCAGAAGCCGAACCCATTCCCGAAATCCATTTACGATAACATCGCATACGGTCCCCGCATTCATGGTCTTGCGGATTCCCGCGAGGATCTCGACGCGATGGTCGAAAAAAGTCTCCGGCGCGCCGGTCTCTGGGAGGAGGTCAAAGACCGCCTGACATCACCCGGTAACAGCCTCTCAGGGGGGCAGCAGCAACGCCTGTGCATTGCCCGTGCGATCGCCGTCAGGCCGGAAGTCATTCTCATGGACGAGCCTTGCTCGGCGCTCGACCCCGTTGCGACGGCCCGTATCGAGGAACTTATCGACGAATTGAGAAAACGCTATTGTATCGTTATCGTGACCCACTCCATGCAGCAGGCGGCACGCGTGTCGCAACGCACAGCCTTCTTCCACTTGGGGGAACTGGTCGAAATGGGTGACACGGACCAGATTTTTACCAATCCCCGGGAGCGTCGCACCGAGGATTACATCACCGGTAGATTCGGCTAAGGTTCGGCTCATGTCTGATCATATTGTCTCTGCATTCACAGAAGAGCTCGACAAGCTCGCGGCCGATATCCTCCGGATGGGCGGCATCGTCGAAACCATGATCCTGGATGCCTGTTCCGCGTTGAACAAGAATGACGTCAATGCTGCGCGAGACGTGGTTGCGCGTGACGTTCAGGTCGACAAGCTCGAGGCCGAGGTGGAGCGACAGATCGTCAGCCTCATTGCCAGGCGCCAACCCATGGCCCACGATCTGCGCGCCGTTTTTTCCGCGTTGAAAGTCGTAGGCGAACTTGAGCGCATCGGCGATCTATCCAAGAACATCGCCAAGCGCACCCAGCGCCTCGACGAGAACGTGGGCATGTCCATGCGCAAGGGGATCTTCCGCATGGCGGGTCCGGTATCCCGCCAGCTCAACATGGTTCTGGACGCCTACGCGACGGGAAATGCCTCAGCGGCCAAGGCCGTCTGGGAGGGCGATGACGATATCGACCAGCATTACAACTCGCTGTTTCGCGAGATGCTGACCTATATGATCGAGGATCCACGCACGATCGGGGCAGGGGCCCACATGCTCTTCATGGCCAAGAATCTCGAACGGATAGGCGATCACTGCACCAATATCGCCGAGTTTGTGTACTTTCAGGCGACGGGAGAATATCTCTTGTCGATGGACCGACCCAAAACCCCCCAACTTGACGGCTGACGGCCGCATATGAGGAATACAGTATGAAGCCCTTCGTGCTCATCGCAGAAGACGAGAGCGCCGTCTCCGAACTGCTGCTCTATAATCTTCAGAAGGAAGATTATGAAGTCGCTGTCGCTGCAGATGGTGAGGAAGCCTTGATGATGATCGACGAGCGCGCGCCCGATCTCCTCCTGCTCGACTGGATGCTTCCTAAGGTCAGCGGAATCGAAGTCTGCCGCCGCATTCGTAACGGCGGGGCGAATCCGAACATGCCGATCATCATGCTCACCGCCCGCGGCGAGGAAAGTGATCGCATTCGTGGTCTTGATACGGGTGCGGATGATTACGTCACGAAGCCATTTTCGACAACTGAGCTTATGGCGCGGGTGCGCGCCGTCCTGCGCCGGATTCGTCCGGGCCTGAAGGAAGACAAGATTTCCGTTGGCGATATCGTGATTGACCGCGTTGCCCACCGGGTGATGCGCAATGATGGCGAAATTCATCTCGGTCCGACAGAGTTCCGTTTGCTTGACTATTTCATGCAGCATCCCGGGCGGGTCTTCTCGCGCGAACAGCTGCTTGATACCGTCTGGGGATCTGACGTCTATGTCGAGGCGCGCACGGTTGATGTCCATGTCGGGCGGCTGCGCAAGGCGCTCCGTCAGGACGGCGGAGAAGATCCGATCCGGACCGTCCGCTCTGCCGGTTACGCCTTGCGCGGAAATTAGAACAGTTCGGCCAGGAAGTCCGTCAGCGACGCAAAACTGCGCCTGTCGGCATCGGCGCTGTAAACCGTTCCCATGGCGGAGTCATTGGCGCCCAGAGTCGTAAAAGCATGCATGGCCTGTCCGTGTGCGTGCAGTTGCCAGTCGGCGCCGGCCCCGTCCATTTCCTTCGCAATCGACAGGACGTCATCAGGTGTGGCCATCGGGTCCTGCCAGCCATGCTCGATCAACACCTTCGCCTTGATCTTCGGGGAAGGGAGATTTTCGGCGGGCCGGAAGAGACCGTGAAACGCGCACACGCCCAGCACGTCATGGCCTGCGCGAGCCATATCGAGAACACTCAACCCTCCGAAGCAGTAACCTATCGCCGCTGTCTTCGCTGCGTTCACACCGTCCTGTCTCTTCGCGGCGGCAAGTCCGCCAGCCAGTCGCTTTTGCAGCTCGGCCCGATCGCCCACTAACGGATTCATCAGCGCCTGGCACTGCTCGACACTCACGCCACGTTTGCCCTTGCCGTAAACATCCATGGCAAAAGCAGCATATCCCAGCTGGTCAGCAATCGCTTGCGCCTTCTGCTTTTCATTGTCGCCAAGTCCGCCCCAGGCATGGGCGATGACCACCAGAGGCGTATTGGACTTTCCGGCTGGCCGCACGAAAAAGCCTTCATACGTCTTGCCGTCTACTTCATAATCAACTGCGCTCATGGCGGTATTCCTCTCATGGTTTCTGCTGCCAGATACACGACAAACGAGGCGGTGTTTCAACCCCGGCAGCGATTAGTATGCGCTTTCTAGACTTATTCCCTATTTTTGGGCTCATGGAACAACCACGAAGGAGCCAAAAAATGGCAAAGTCGAAAGCGAAAGAAAAAAACAAGGCCCGCGCCAAGGCGGAAAAAGTCGGCAAGGCCATTGAGGCCAATTCTGCCGACATGGCCCACAAGATCTGGCTGGCAGGTGTCGGTGCCTACGGAAAGGCCTATGACAGCGCGCTAGCGGGTGCGAATGTACTCAACACCCAGTCTGCCGAGGTGTTTGAAGACCTCGTCAAGCGTGGTGAAGAAATCGAAAGCGACGTACGGTCGCGCCTTTCCGGAGACGAGCGTGTCCTGAAGGCCGGCCAGCAAATGGCCAAGGCTGCGGCTACTGCCCGTGAATTCCAGGTTCAGGCGCGCGATCAGTTCGAAGCCCGCATGGAGCGCATGCGTGACTTGCTCGGTGTGAAGGGCCTCGGTTCCAAGGGCGAGAAAATCCACAAGAAGCTGGACAAGCTTGAGGATGAAGTTTCCGAACTTGCCGCCAAGGCGAAAGCCGCAACTGGCGATGTGAACCTGAAGGCACGCCTTGCGCGCCTCACGGCGGAGATCGAAGCGGTTGCAGGTGAGACAGGTGCTGATGTCGCAAAAACGGCCAAAAAGGCTGCGAAGAAGACATCTGCTGCTGTCAAACAGGCCGTCGCTCCCAAAGCCGACACCAAAGCCAAGACAGTTGCCGCTGACGATCTTTCCAAGATCACAGGCGTCGGTCCCGCGATGGCGAAGAAACTCGCTGCTGAAGGCATCACCACCTACGCCCAGATCGCAGCTTTGACGAAAACAGACATCGCTGCACTTGATGAAAAGATCGGTGCACGTGGCCGGATCACCCGGGATAGCTGGGTGAAGCAGGCAAAAGCCCTGAAGAAATAGTGCTGCCGATACAGAAGGGCCGTCTCAGAACGAGGCGGCCCGTTTGTTCAACCGGAAACAGTCTCGTAATGATCTATCATTCGGGTCAGCGTATCAAAGCCAGCCGCACCCATATAGGGAACCATCAGACACATGACCTGGAATACGGTTTTGTGGATGAGCGCCGGGCCATCATGTGTTGCTGATCCGATTGCGTCGTTTGCGAGCCAGAATGTCATGGACATCATGATCTGGTCTGTAAGCGCCGTTTCCAGACGGGGATCGAGCTGCAGTACGTCGCTTTGGGATAGATCGTGCAGGACCCGCGTTATTGTCCGCCGCTTTTCGGCGACAAGGGCCCGGAACTTGACGGAAAGATCGGGATACCGATCAAGCAAGACGCCCAGGTCCCGGTAGAAGAAGCGGAAGTCATAGATCTCTTCGAGGATGATGTAGAGATAGACCCAGTTATCCTCGATGGACGTCACACCGCCTTTCGAGCCGCGCAGTATGATCCGCATTTCATCTTCAAAGGCACTGTAGAGGGCTCGGATGATCGCGTCCTTGCCCTTGAAGTGATAATACAGATTACCAGGACTGATTTCGAGCGCGTTTGAAATATCCACAGCCGTCTGCTGCGCCTCTCCTTCCTCGTTGAAGAGAAGCAAGCTGACTTGAAGGATACGATCGCGTGTTTTCATGGGTTAACTTGTAGTTTGACATGCAATTATCACTATGGAACGAATTTTGTTTCAAAGTTTACAAGTCTCTCTTTCCTAAATCGAAAGAGAAAATAGCTAAGTCGGCGGCGTGGTCCATGTGTCCGCGAAAGACCGGCACACTGGGAGGATAACAATGCCAACACCACAGGAAGAGATCGCAAGGAACGCGGCCGAGAGCACCACAGCGCTCAATCCCCTCATGGGCGGTATAAACCGCCAGGAATTGTTGGGCGCCGTGGCCATGATGCTGCGGTCGACCATGACCAATCCGGTGACGACTGCCAAGACGGCCGGAAAGATCACGGCAGAGAACGCCAAGATCCTCATGGGCAAGTCGGATCGCAAGTCCGACCGCAAGGATCGCCGCTTCCAGGACCCGGCATGGGAGCATAACCCATTCTACAAACGTGGCATGCAGGCTTACCTGGCCACACAGGCGCACCTGAATGAATGGGTAGGCGAACTCAAGATGAGCGAACTGGAGCACGCCCGCGCCAAGTTCGTGATGGGCATGATCACCGATGCCATGGCGCCGACGAACACGCTTTTAGGCAACCCAGCGGCCGCGAAACGCGTCGTCGACTCAGGCGGCATGTCGCTGCTCAAGGGGCTCCAGAATCTCTACACTGACCTGACAAAGAATGGTGGCATGCCGTCGCAAGTGGACAAGCGCCCCTTCAAGGTTGGAGAAAACCTTGCGACCTCAGTCGGCTCTGTTGTCTGGAAAAACGACATGCTGGAACTTATCCAGTATGCGCCGACCAGCGAGAAGGTGCACAAGACACCGATCCTGATCATCCCTCCACAGATCAACAAGTACTATGCCAACGACCTGACGCCCCACACGTCGATCGTCCAGTTCCTGCTCTCGCAAGAGCTTCAGCCGTTCATCGTGTCCTGGCGTAATCCGACCAAGAAGCACGCCGACTGGGGTCTGTCTGACTATGTCGACAGCCTGGTTCAGGCCAGTGAGGTCATTCGGAAGATCACGAAATCTCAGAAAATCAACGTCGGTGGAGCCTGCTCGGGCGGGATCACGACAGCAACTTTTGCGAGCCTTCTGGCTGCCGCTGATGACAAGCGAATCAATGCGCTCACTTTCATGGTCTGCGTGCTCAACCCCCAGCGTGACGACAGCGATCTCGGGCAGATCGTCTCCGATGGCAGCCTCGAAATCGCGCGCAAATATTCACGGCGCAAGGGCGTTCTCAAGGGCGACGACCTCGCGCGCATGTTCGCCTGGATGCGTCCCAACGATCTCATCTGGAACTATGTCGTCAACAACTACCTGATGGGGGAAGATCCGCCGCCGTATGATGTTCTGTACTGGAACAATGACACGACAAACCTGCCAGCCCAGCTTCATTCCGACTTTCTGGATTTCGGCCTGAACCAGCCCTTTGACAATCCGGGTGAAGTGGAAATCGCCGGACACAAGGCGGATCTGACCAAGGTGACGTGCGACGCGTTCGTCGTTGCCGGCCTGACCGATCACATCACGCCCTGGAAGGCCTGTTACAGGACCCCGGCCCTGCTCGGATCGAAAAACATCGAGTTCGTTCTCTCCTCCAGCGGTCACCTGCAATCGCTCATCAACCCGCCCGGAAATCCAAAGGCAAAATATTTCCGCAATACGGAAATCAAGCCTACGGCGGATGAATGGGCAGCCACGGCTGAAGAGCATGCCGGCTCATGGTGGCCACTTTGGGGCGAGTGGCTCAAGGAACGCTCAGGTCCGCTCAAGGTGGCACCCAAGACTTGCGGCAGTGAGGCCTTCCCCCCACTTTATGCGGCACCGGGCAAATACGTCTTCGACGAATAAGGCGCCGGTACTGTCGAAACGACAAAGGAACGAGTCATGGCCGCATCAGAACCGCGTCCTCGGATTACCATGCAGGACGTCGACGGCGTCCTGTTGCGCACAGCCTTCTGGGCGGCCCGGATCGACGAGGGCAAGCGGCCGCTGCTCTTCTTCAATGGAATCGGCGCCAATCTGGAACTGACCCACGCGCTCGGAGACATGTTTCCTGATCGTGACATCATCACGTTCGATGTGCCCGGCGTCGGCAAGAGTCCCGTCACGCAATGGCCCTACCGTCCGTGGATGCTCGCACGCTGGGCACGCAAGCTGCTTGACCAGTTCGGCATCGACGAAGTCGACGTCATGGGCGTGTCCTGGGGCGGCGCGCTCGCCCAGCAGTTCGCATTCCAGTACCGCAATCGTGTCGGCAAGCTCATCCTGTGCGCAACCACCGCTGGCATGACCATGGTGCCGGGCAAGCCGGCCTCGCTGTCCAAGATGGTCGATGCCCGACGCTACACAGACCCGAACTATATGCGCGACAATTTCGCGACGCTCTATGGCGATGAGGCAGACGCCCAGGCTGGTGAGCATATTACACGCCTGATGCCGCCTGACCCCAAGGGTTATATCTTTCAGCTTTTGGCCTTCATCGGCTGGTCCAGCCTGCCATTCATTCGCTTCCTGCGCATGCCGGCCCTGGTCATGATGGGTGACAATGACTCAATTGTCCCGCTCGCAAACGGCCATATCCTGAAAGTGGCGCTGCCGAATTCACGACTGCATGTCGTGGAAGGGGGCGGGCACCTGTTCCTTGTCACGCGCGCTGCTGAGACAGCCAGCGTGATCAAGGAATTCCTCGCCGAGGGTGATGCGTTGCCGGCTCAGGCCGCGGCCTAGGTTTCCATCAGGTCTTCAGCCTGGGCCTTGACGGCCGCATAGTCGATCTTGCCCGTGCCCAGAACGGCGATCTCGGGCACATGGAACACGCGGCGTGGCACTGACAGTTCGGGAACGCCGTGATTTTTGGCCCAGGCCAGAATGTCCTCACGATTGCAGGCTTCGGAGTCGCTCAGCAGGACAACCTGCTCCCCCTTGCGCGGGTCAGGCATTGTGACGGCGGCGTGCAGATTGTCCGGCCACACGGCGCTGGCGCAGTTCTCCACGACCGCCAGTGATACCATCTCGCCGCCGATCTTGGCGAAGCGTTTGACGCGCCCCTGTATCCGGATGAATCCCTCATCGTCGATCGCCACGATGTCGCCCGTATCGTGCCATCCGCCTTCCGGCCGTTCCAGGACGCCTGGACGGGAAGGCCGCACATAGCCCAGCATGATGTTCGGGCCCTTGATCTGCAAGCGACCACCCTCAGCGATGCCGTCGACCGGCACAAGCCGGGATTCCATATCCGCCATCAGCCTGCCCACCGTTCCAGGCTTGTTGTGTTCCCACTGATTGGCGGCAACGACAGGCGACGCCTCAGTTGCACCGTAGCCTTCAAGGATTTCGATGTCGAATTTTCGACGCACCAGTGCGCGGGTCTCATCTTTCACGCGTTCTGCTCCGCACACCGCCAGTCGGATCGAGCTCATGTCGCCTTCAGCGCCGGTGCGGGCGTATTGGGAAATGAACGTGTCCGTTGCCAGCAGGATCGTCGAACCATTGCTCCGTATACGCTTGACGATTTCACGGGGCTGCAAGGGAGTCGGGTGGAACATGACCTGAATGCCCGCCACAATGGGCAGGATCGCGCCAACGGTCAGCCCGAAGCAGTGGAAAGTAGGCAAGGGGTTGAAGACCTTGTCAGTCTCTGCGCTGAGGCCGATGTGCGCGCGAACCTGTTCGACATTCGCCATGACGTTTTCGTGGCTGAGAACAACGCCCTTTGGTTCGCCCTCGGTACCCGATGTGAAGAGAATCACGCCGGGAGATTTGTACCGCGGCTTGGGGCGGACCAGGCCCGGCATGACCGGCCCAATAACAGCCGCCAATTTGTTGCCTGCGGTCAGCGTCTCACGGACGTCTTCGAGGTAGACAATTTCTGCAACAGTGCTGAGCTCGGCGATCAGGGCTTCCAGCCCGGCCAGATCGACGAACTTGTGTGCTGTCACGATGCGCTTCACGCCAGCCGCGGTCATGGCGCCCTTCAGGTTGGCCGAACCCGCAGTGAAGTTCAGCATGGCAGGCGTGCGATCATAGGCGCTCAACGCGTAGAACGCGATAATGGCACCAGCGCCCGTGGGCAGCATGACGCCGACGGCCTCGCCGCGCTTCGTGCCCTTCTTCAAGGCTGCGCCCAGGCCGAAGGCGGCCCGGATGATTTCCTTGTAGGTCAGCTCGCGCTCGTCCCCATCAACAACGATCACCTTGTTGCCGCCAAATTCGTGTTTGGCGCGCAGGAGCGCTGAAAACAGGTCGATATGTGTGCGTGCTGGCCGATACGTAATCGGCGATGGAATGGTCACGCTGGTCATCAGTGGCCCTTTGACTTGGTGAGGTCTGCCTCACTTTTGTAACATTTTGTCACGTAAGGACACGTGCGCAATAGAGAATGCAAGTTTGCATATGCACCCTGCGCTGCAATTGCCTTGATGAATCAGGCGCTCGCGTCCATCTTGGTGCCATGGCCACACTCATTGATCTCACGCCTTCCGGTCGCAAGCACCGCCACCCGGAAAAGCAGTCTCGCCCCGACACACCGATTCTGCGAAAGCCGGACTGGATTCGCGTCAAGGCTCCCACTTCGGCGGGATATGCGGAAACGCGAGAACTCGTGAAATCGAAGGGCCTGATTACGGTTTGTGAAGAAGCCAGCTGCCCCAATATCGGAGAATGCTGGGAGAAGAAGCACGCAACCATGATGATTCTCGGCGACGTCTGCACGCGTGCCTGTTCGTTCTGCAACGTGTCGACCGGCAAGCCGCTCTCTGGGGTGGACGCTGACGAACCGCGCCGCGTGGGCGAAGCCGTCGCCGAAATGGGTCTTGAGCACGTCGTCATAACGTCTGTTGACCGCGACGACCTCGAAGACGGCGGTGCGATGCATTTTGTTCACGTCATCGAGGCGATCCGGTCGGCATCACCGCGCACGACAATCGAGATTCTGACACCGGATTTCCTGCGCAAGGATGGCTGGGAAAACCGGGTCATTGATGCCCGTCCCGATGTCTTCAATCACAATCTTGAAACCGTGCCGCGCCTGTATCTGGGCATTCGCCCCGGTGCGCGCTATTTCCACTCACTCCGCCTGCTCCAGAAGGTGAAGGATCGCGATCCGTCGCAATTCACTAAATCGGGTCTGATGGTTGGCCTTGGCGAGACCAAGGAAGAGGTCATGCAGGTCATGGATGACATGCGGTCGGCCGGCGTCGATTTTCTCACGATTGGGCAATATCTCCAGCCAACTCGCAAGCACGCCGCGATTGACCGGTTCGTGACGCCTGATGAGTTCAAGGCCATGGAAGAGATCGCGAGGGCCAAGGGCTTCCTCATGGTGTCGGCCACGCCGCTGACCCGTTCCAGCTACCATGCCGGCGAAGATTTCGCCCGTATGCGTGCCGCCCGCGAAGCTAGGCTCGCAGGTTCGCCAGCCTGATATGCCCCGGTTTTCCAAATCGGTTCGCGTGCCGTACTCAAAGCTGCAGGCATTCGATCTGGTGTCGGATATCGCAAGTTATCCCGACTTCATCAAATGGATCACGGCCATGCGTGTGTCGGACACGCGAACGGATGAGGCCGACATAAATCATTCCAGGGGCGATGCCGTTGTCGGCTTCAAGGGCTTCGTCGAGCGGTTCTCGACGGCCGTGTCTGCAGATCCGCTAGCGGGTACGGTCGTCGCCAGGCTGATCAAGGGGCCGTTCCGCAGACTGCATGCGCAATGGACCATTATCCCCCTGGAGCGCGGGGGAACCGATATAGCGCTGGAGATCGACTACGAGTTCCGCAACGTGCTGATCGCCATGCTGGCGGCTGCCAATCACGACATCGCCGTTGATCGCATCATGAGCGCCTTCCTGGTCGAGGCACAGAAGCGTTACGGGCAGACGCCTATCGAATCTGCACCTGAATGAGGTTCAGGGCGGCTTCAACTGAGGCCATTCGCACTTGAGACCGGCCAATGTCGCCCAGTTGCAGCATTTCATGCACGACGGCCCGGTTCTCCCGCGCGCAGGCAACATGCACCGTGCCGACCGGTTTCATGCGCGTACCGCCGCCGGGCCCTGCCACGCCTGTGATGGCGACGGCGATGTTGGCCCGGCTCGCCTCGAGGGCACCTTCCGCCATCATTCTCGCCACTGGTTCCGACACAGCGCCATAGTCGGCGATGACATCCCCGGCGATGCCCAGCATCTCCTCCTTGGCGCGGTTCGTATAGGTGACGAAGCCGCGCTCGAACACGCTCGATGATCCGGGAATATCGGTGAACAGGGCGGCCAGCAGCCCACCTGTGCAGCTTTCGGCAGTGCATATCTTGAGACGCGCCTGTTCGGCGTCGTCGAGGATCAGCATGGCGAGATTTCTGAGGCGATCTGTAAACATGCAGAAAGACTAGCGCGCAGGGCTCAAAGGCACCAGCACCGCAATTGCTTCAGCCGCGATTCCCTCGCGTCGTCCCGTAAAGCCCAGACCTTCCGTCGTTGTCGCTTTCACGCTGACCGCCTGCAATGGCAATCCCAGCAGTTCGGCCGTTCGTTGGCGCATGGCTTCTCGATGCGGTTTCACCTTGGGCGATTCGCAGATGACGGTGATATCGCAGCTGGCCACGGCGTAGCCCTCGGCCTCCGCCAATCTGACTGACTCTTTCAGGAAAATGGCGCTGTCTGCATCCTTCCATCGGTCATCCGATGGCGGGAAGTGGTCGCCAATGTCGCCGAGGGCAACAGCGCCGAGAATGGCGTCCGTCAGCGCGTGCCAGGCAGCATCCGCGTCCGAATGTCCTTTGAGTCTGCGATCATGCGGGATCGCGACGCCGCACAGGGAAACATGGTCGCCGGGTTCGAAGGCATGAACGTCGAAGCCCTTTCCTACACGCGGTACTGAGGGGGAGGGGCTGAGCAGTCTGGCGACCATGTCGAAATCCTCGGGAAAGGTAATCTTGTGGAGGCGCTCGTCGCCCGGAATCAGCTTCACGCGCGCGCCTGTCGCTTCCATCGCGGCGATATCGTCGACCAGGTCGGCCGGCGCCGCGTCGAGTGCGGCCCGGATGGCGCCCAGGCGAAATACTTGCGGCGTCTGGACCCGCAAAAGGCCGTCCCGCGGAACCGTGACCAGCTTTCCGTCTCTCATCGCCTTGAGGGCATCCGGAACCGGCAGGGCGGGGGCGACTGCGTCTGCGGTGCCTAGCGCCTCAAGAAGGGATGAGATCATGGTCTGGGACAGTCCTGGCCGCGCTGCGTCGTGAATCAGGACCGGGGTGTTGGTGGGCAAATCCAGCGCATTGAGGCCGTTGCGGACCGATTGGGTTCGCGTCGCCCCACCATGCACCCTCATCACCCCCTCACCCCCCCCCTCCGGGACCCTCCCGGCAGGCGTCACCACCACGATCGTACCCACGCCCGGATGCGCCTTGAATGCATCAATCGACCAATCTAGGACCTGGCGCCCCAGGAGGCGCTCATATTGCTTGGGGGACGCGCGTCCAGACCGCGATCCTTTGCCCCCCGCAACGATTATTGCAGCTGCCAGTGTCATGTCCGGCTTTCTAAGCGAGACCGGCAAATCTGGCCATAGAACATTGAGCAAATGTTTTTTTGCATGGATGCGCGTCTTTTGTGCACTTGCGAAGAAAGAAAAAACGGGAACAATGGCGGCATGACTGATTTTCAGGCACCCAGGGTCTGGCTGGCCCCCATGTCCGGAGCAACGGACGCACCAATGCGGCGCCAAGCCGTGCGCTTTGGCGCGCCGGCTGTCGTGTCTGAAATGGTGGCCAGCGAAACCCTTGTCTCGGAGCGCGCCGATATGGTTCGCCGGACGTGCCGCCACGAGGGTACCGGCTACTGGATCGTCCAGCTGGCAGCGCGCCGACCTGCTGACATGTATGCAGGTTCGGTATTGATGAGTGACGCCGGTGTCGATGTCATCGACATCAACATGGGGTGCCCGTCCAAACAGGTAACCGGGGGGCAGTCAGGATCTGCACTTATGCAGGATATCCCTCTTGCTACCCGCATCATAGAATCGGCGCTTGAGGGTGCGAACGGCACGCCAGTCACCCTGAAAATGCGGCTCGGCTGGGATGACGACAATCTGAATGCGCCTGAACTCGCTCGTATTGCCGAAGCGCTGGGCGTTCAAATGATCACCGTGCACGGCCGCACCCGCTGCCAGTTTTACAATGGCTCAGCCAACTGGAAGGCAGTCCGGCGCACCGTTGAGGCGGTTTCCATTCCTGTGATCGTCAATGGCGACATCGGGTCTCTGGAGACTGCCGAGCAGGCGCTTGCGGATTCCGGCGCCCATGGGGTGATGATTGGTAGGGCTGCGATGGGCAAGCCATGGCTGGCTGGCCAGATTGCGGCAGCCCTCTCCGGAAGTGCGCAAACCGCGCCGGACCTGGCTATCCAGCTCGACAGCCTTTGCGAGCAGATCCGCGATTCTGTTGCCTTGTATGGGCCGTCGCTCGGTGTGCGAATGGTACGCAAACACGTAGCGGCCGCCATCGACGCTGTGGACGTATCACTGTCCGAACCGCGTCTAAGATCACTTCGCGCCGAGATGTGCCAGATCGCCGATCCAGAGCACCTGATCTCGTCACTGCGCACCCTTTACCTGAAACCCAAACTGCTTGAGGCAGCATAAAGATGGCCCCCCTTGCAACCCTGAAGCCGCCGATGCTTGGTGAAATTTCCCCCGTTGCACTTGTCCTGATCGACTCCCGTCGCCGGGTTCTCGAGGCGAACCCCGCTGCAGAGTCGCTTTTGAAAATGTCGCGGCGTGCTCTGGCCGGGCGCCCGCTTAGCGAAGTAATCTATCATGACTCGCCCCTGTTCGAACTTGTTGATCGTGCGCAGCGACAGTCAGGAGACATCACCGCTCCTGGAACGCCCATTGCAGGCCCTGGGATGCATTCGAGAGTCATCTGCGATATTCGCATCCGCGGCGCCGAACGCGGCGGGTTCATTATTGCCCTGTCCGAGACGCCAGCGCGTGAGAGCAGCGAGTCTGTCGCTGGCGCTGCCGGGTTCGGCCGGATCCTGGGGCACGAGGTCAAGAACCCGCTCGCCGGAATTATCGGCGCGGCGCAGTTGCTGGAACGTCAGGGGAATCCCGATCAGAGTGAATTGCTCGACATCATCAAGGACGAAGCGCGCCGGATTGAAAGGCTTGTAAATCGCCTGTCGGCCTTTGAACTGTTTTCGGCGCCGCGTATGCAGCCACTGAACATTCATGCGCTGCTCGACAAGATTTTCGCCGCAGAGCGTGCCGCCATAGGACCATCGGTAACGTTTCATCGAGAGTTCGATCCATCTCTTCCGGCTATCATGGGAGATGCTGATCACCTGCAACAGGCGTTCCATAACATTATCCGCAATGCTGCCGAGGCCGCAATGGATGGCGGAGGGCAGGGAAAAGTCACGATCCGCACCGCCTACGCCGCCGGACTGTCAATGAAGCAGGCCCGTTTCGGTGCGGGTCTGCGCCGAGCGATGCTCGTATCCATCGAAGACGACGGCGTTGGCATCCCGCGTGAGCGTCAGGCGACGATTTTCGATGTTTTTCAGAGCTCTAAGTCGGGCGCGCGTGGATTGGGGCTGTCCATTGTCAGTGAGGTCATCATGGCACATGGCGGTCATATCAGGGTAGACAGCGAACCGGGAATGACCCGGTTCACAGTACTGTTGCCCCTTGGAGATGGAGCAGACCTTGGCTGAAAAGACAGTACTTCTCGCAGAAGACGACGCGAGCATTCGATTGGTCGTGAACCAGACGCTGGTCGCCGCCGGTTATGATGTTCGCGCAACCAGCTCAACTGATGCGCTCGAGCGTTGGGTGCGAAACGGCGAAGGCGATGTCGTCGTGACGGATGTATACCTCGGTGACACCTCGATTTTCGACCTCTTGCCTTCGCTTAAGCTTGCGCGGCCGGAACTGCCATTCATCGTGATGAGCGGACAGAACACAATCCTGACTGCCGCATCTGCGGCAGAGCATGGCGCTTTCGATTACATTCCCAAGCCGTTTGACATCGACGTGCTGTCGAGCCTCGTCCAACGCGCATTGAAGACCGCTCCGAAATCATCGAGCCGCTCAATCAATCCGGAGGCCCAAAAGGCGATCAGCGATGCCGGGCTACCCTTGATCGGCCGGTCCGATGCGATGCAGGAAGTGTATCGGATCATCGCCAAGGTCATGAACACAGAGCTGACGGTGCTTGTTGAAGGCGAAAGCGGCACAGGCAAGGAGCTTGCGGCGCGCGCCATCCACCAATTGGGCGCGGCGAAAGCCGGTCAGTTCATTGCCCTGGATCTGGCGGCCTTGCCGGCCAGCGAGATCAACAAGGAACTCTTTGGAACGAATGGGGAGGGCGGCGCCGTTCAGCTGAAGGGCGGCACGCTCTATCTTGATGAAATTGGCGATTTGCCGGCCGAAGCCCAGACACAGCTGGTTAAACTGCTGAGGGATTCCAGTGGCGCACGTCTCATTGCGTCGACCCGGCGCAACCTCGGGCGCCTCGTGGAAGAGGGCAAGTTTCGCGAAGATCTCTATTACCGCCTGAATGTCGTTCGCCTGACCATGCCGCCACTCCGGTTACGCAAGGAAGACATACCGGAGCTGGCGAGGGCATTCCTCATCCGGGCCCAACGACAAGGATTGTCGGCAAAAACGCTCGACAAGTCTGCGCTTGATCTCCTGATGGCTTACGATTGGCCTGGCAACGTGCGCGAGCTGGAGAACCTGATCCTTCGCCTTGCGGTGCTGAGTCCGGACGAGGCGATTACACTTCGAGACGTCGAGCGAGAGCTTCGCGCCGGTGCCAGCGAGCAAAAAGGTGTCAGCGCCGGATTGGAGAAAGACATCGAGACCTTGCTGCATCGCTATGTGATGGGCGACCTGATCGCGGGCGGCGAATCTGAGGATTCGGCTGTTTATTCCCGTGTGATCGATCAGGTGGAGCGGCCACTCATCAAGCTCGCTCTATCAGTCACTGCCGGAAACAAGGTGAAGGCAGCACAGTTACTGGGAATGAACAGGAATACACTTCGGGCGAAGATCAACGCGCTTGGAATCGCAGAAGACTGATTGACGTAACGGCGAACTGTGCCTTTAGTGCACCACTGTTGCTGAACCGACACCAATGTGTGGCGCAAAGGCAACGGGGCCGGGGTGGCCACTACAGAGCAGCGTCGAGTGTCGAATACATTGAGCCAGCAGGCAACGAAGGCGAGCTGGGCCCTCTTCGAGGGGCTCTTCATAATTGCTGCGCTCGTCGCTGTGTTCGCTACATTTATCGCGATTTCGGGCGTCGATCCGGATAATCCCACAGCTGGCGCGACGCCGTGGCTGCTCGGCTTGAATTTTGTCGTGATCACCGTCCTGGCTGTCATCGTGGCGCGGGAATACATCGCCATTCAAGTTAGTGGACGGGGAGAAGGCAAGGGGCGTCTCGCCAAACGGTTCGTGCTGCTTTTCGGGTTTTCGGCACTGATCCCGGCAATGATCGTTGCCCTCTTCATCGGCGCTTTCATATCGCGCGGGCTCGACAACTGGCTGGGTGAACGTGTCGACACGATCATGGAAAAGAACGCCCAGATTTTCCAGGATTATGTCAACAATTTTGAAGGCACGTTCGATGTCGATCTCAGGCTCGCAGCCCTGGATATCGAGAACTTTGCGCGCGATGTGAAAGCGTCGCTCGCAGAGAGCGGCTCGAATGACGAGATCAATGCTGAGAGCCTGGCAACAGATGCCTCGAAAGCTTTCACCGATGGATTGCGGTCTGAGCTCGGATTTCGAGAATTTCTCACGATTGCGGTTCTGGGTCCCGATGGCGTCGAGCTCATCGCGGAGCAAAGCGTCCAGCAGCCTATTCTCGTGCCGCCTCCGCAGTCGGCATTCGACGAAGCGAACGCCGGGAATGTCGCGACGACACTTTATGAAAACCGTGGTATCGCGACTGCATTGATCCGTATTCAGGAACCACTCGATGGATACGTCTATGCGGTCAAGAATTTCGATAAGAACGCGGCTGTTCAATTGCGCGAAGCGGAAGCCGCGCTTGCGCAATACAACAATGCCAAGCGACGCAGTGGCCGTCTGCAATACATATTTGCCATCGGCTACACGCAGATCGCGGCCCTGATCCTGCTGCTGGCAGCCAGGCTCGGGCTTGAGGCGGCGGGCCGCATTACCGGGCCCATCGGTCGACTGGCCGTCGCTGCGCACACTGTGCGCGAGGGCGATCTGACGGTGAGAGTGCCCGTATCCGGACCTCAAGATGAAGTATATGCGTTGACCAACTCATTCAACGCAATGACCGAGCAGTTGGCCGAGCAACGCAATGCGTTGATCCGGGCGCGGGAAGTTGAAGAAGACCGGCGAAAATTCGTGGAAACGCTTCTGGCGGAGGTTAGTGCGGGCGTAATCCGTATGGACGGTGAAATGATCATCACACTGGCGAACCGTTCGGCAGGTGAAGTGCTGGGTATTTCCGAAATAATGCCAGGGCAGACTCTGGAGGAAGTCTCTCCGCTATTCGAGCGATATGCGAGAGATACGTTGGAACGGATTGCACCAGTCGATGCATCCCTCGATCTAAACATCAATGGTGAAGTTCGCCATATTCGGCTGAAGACTGCGCCGGACCCTGCTGGTGGCTGCGTCCTGACATTTGATGATACGACCCGCCTGGTCAACGCTCAGAGGCAACTTGCATGGCGAGATGTTGCCCGTCGAATTGCGCATGAAATCCGCAACCCACTGACTCCCATTATGTTGTCTACGGAGCGCATTCGGCGCCGGTATGCCAGCTCCATCGACGATTCTGATGGTGTCTTTGACCGCTGCATTGAAACCATTCTGCGTCAGGTTGGAGACATCGGCCGAATGGTTGAGGAATTCTCGTCCTTCGCGCGCATGCCGAAGCCAAATGTTTCGCCTTTCGACATGCGTTCCCTGCTGCAGGGCACAGGATTCTCGCAAAACATGGTGTCGCCCGATGTCGAGATCGAGTTTGAATCAAATACAGACAAGGCTGTTTACCGGGGCGACGAGAGGCTTCTGGGGCAAGCTTTTGGAAATCTTTTGAAAAATGCGGCGGAAGCGATTGAGGGACTTCCGGAAGACGCTGATGTGAACGGAAGTATTCGCGTCGTCCTGCACGAAGACGAAAGAGGCCTTGAGGTTACGATTGAAGACAATGGCCCTGGCTTTCCAGAGGATGTCCGCGACCGTCTCCTCGAACCGTATGTAACGACGCGGGAAAAGGGAACGGGTCTTGGCCTGGCGATCGTCAATCGCATCATCGCCGATCACGGCGGTTCAATTTCACTCCAGAACCGCCTGGATGGCTTGCGCGGCGCGCGCGTCCGCGTCTGGCTCCCCGCCACGGGAGCTGGCGCAGATGAAAACCAAAGCTCAGAAGAAATACAGAATTCGTCCTTGTTTGAACGTGTAGAGGAGTCGGCACCATGGCGTTAGATATTCTGGTTGTTGATGATGAGCCCGATATTCGCGAGCTCGTCTCCGGGGTGCTCAGCGATGAAGGCTATTCAGTACGCACGGCAGATACGGCCGAACGGGCGCTGGAAGAGGTCCGCACACGGACTCCGCGGCTCGTGGTTCTCGACGTCTGGCTTCAGGGAAGCCAGATGGACGGTCTTTCACTGCTCAAATACTTGAAATCGATTGATCCGTTTCTGCCGGTCATTGTGATCAGCGGGCACGGCAACATCGAAACGGCTGTCGCTGCAATTCGGCGGGGTGCCTACGACTTTATCGAGAAGCCATTCAAGACGGACAGGCTGCTTCATCTCATTGAACGCGCGATTGAATCTGCCGCATTGAAATACGAGAATGCCGCACTTAGAAACAGGGCTGGCGAAGACGAACACTGGATCGGCACCAGCCAGGCAGCCGCAAACCTGAGGGCGTCGATTGACAAGGTGGCGCCGACGAACTCGCGCGTGATGATCAACGGTCCGGCTGGGGTCGGCAAAGAGCTGGCCGCAAGACTTATTCACCGCAATTCACTTCGTGACACCGGGCCATTTGTCGTCGTGAACGCTGCCAGCATCGCGCCAGATCAGATGGAAAGCGCACTTTTCGGCGAGGAAGACCAGCAAGGCCGAACCGTTCGTGTGGGTCTGTTCGAGAAGGCGCACAATGGCACATTGTTGCTCGATGAAGTGGCTGACATGCCGCTTGGTACGCAGAACAAGATTTTGCGGGTCCTGACCGAGCAACGCTTCCAGCGCGTCGGCGGGCGTTCGGACGTCAGCGTGGATGTCCGCGTGATGTCGGCTACCACCAAGGACCTTCGTGTTGAAATCGAGGATGGCAACTTCCGTGAGGACTTGTTCTACCGTTTGAGTGTCGTGCCGCTCAGGGTGCCGTCGCTGGCCGAGCGCCGCGACGACATAGCCGACCTGGTAAAATACTTCACTGACCGCATTTCAGATTCGTCCGGCCTGACGCCACGAGCATTTTCCGAAGAAGCCATGGCGGTTCTTCAGTCGATGGAATGGCCAGGCAATATTCGGCAACTTCGCAACGTCGTCGAACGAATACTCATACTGTCTCCGTCGGACGCCAGTCGACCGGTGAGTGTCGATGAATTGCCAAGGGATACGGCGACCGGGGCAATGCATAACGCGAAAGGGGGGTCAGCCGAGCTCGTTGGATTGTCTCTGCGCGATGCACGAGAGCAATTCGAGCGTGAGTACCTGGCTCTGCAAATTACGAGGTTCAATGGAAACATCTCGCGAACTGCCGAATTCATTGGAATGGAGCGCTCTGCACTGCACAGAAAATTAAAGGCTTTGGGTGTAGCGTCCGGTCTCTCTCGTCAGGATGGTTGAAAGATCGTCGAAAGGCAGTAAGCGATGCGCGTTCTAATTTGCGGCGCGGGCCGCGTCGGTCATGGCATTGCCCGGCGTCTGGCGCGGGAAAAGCACGATATCACAATCATCGACGAGAATCCTGCACTGGTTGATCAGGTCTCAACGGATCTCGATGTGCGCGGTGTGACGGGCCATGCCGCTCACCCGGACGTGCTTAAGCGGGCCGGAGCAGATGATTGCGAGATGATTATCGCAGTTACCCATTTCGACGAGATCAACATGGTGATCTGCCAGATCGCCCACACACTCTTTTCCGTTTCCTACAAGATCGCGCGAGTGAGAGACCAATCCTACATCGACCCCGCCTGGAAGAATATTTTTTCCCGCGAAGGCTTGCCGATCGACATGGTGATTTCACCCGAAGTTGAAGTAGGCGAGGCAATTTTGCAGCGGTTCAGGACACCCGGTGCCGTAATGAGCGCGACTTTCGGGAAGGGAAGGGTCAAGCTGCTCGGGCTCGAGATTGATGGACAAAGTCCTCTTCTGGACACGCCAGTCGACCAGATCAGGGGACTGTTTCCGGATCTGTCGGCACGCATTGTCGGCATCGGTCGCCGTGACGCGGTTCGTGCTCCGAGGTCTACGGACGTTTTGAAGCCGGAGGACAGGGCCTATATTGCGGTGCTCGATAGCCATGCAGAGCGGCTGACCTCTATTTTCAACCGGGACAACGAGCGGATGGACCATGTGGTCATCGTCGGTGGCGGTAATGTTGGGCTCTATGTCGCCAAAGCGCTTGAACGCGAGAGCAACATGCGCATTCGCCTTGTGGAATCCAGTGTCACGCGCGCAGACGCGGCGGTTGCGGAGCTCAAGCGGACCATTGTCATCCAGGGAGACGGTTTGAGTCCGGATATACTGGCGGAAGCAGGCGCACCCAAAGCCGATTTTGTGATCGCGATCACCAATGATGACAAAGCCAATCTGCTTATTTGCAACCTTGCCAAGCGGGCAGGGGCCAAACGAGCTTTGGCGCTGGTCAACGCAACTGAACTGGCCGGACTGGCGCGAGACATGCGTGTCGATGCGGTGCTGGATCCGCGCGCCCTTACGGTTTCGCAAATCCTGCTGCGCATGCGCCGGGGGCGGATTCTGGGACTGCAATCAATCGAAGATGGTTTGGCGGAAGTCGCTGAGGGGGTCACGCTGGAATCCTCATCATTGATCGGAAAGCCCCTCGGATATGACGATCTTCCTGATGGCGTGACTGCGGCTGCGGTGATCCGGAATGATGAGGTCATCATTGCCGGGCCGGACGTGTTCGTCCAGGCTGAAGACCGCCTCATTATCTTTTATGAGGAGAGCATGGTGCGGAAGGTCGAAAAATATTTCCGGGTCAGCCCGGACTTCTTCTAGCGGAATGAATTACGCATCCATCGTTCGTGTCCTGGCTCTGCTCATGCTGGTCGTGGCTGGCAGCGCATTGCTGCCGATTGCGGTCGCAATCGTCGCTGGAGAGACGGATCAGGTTATTGCGCTGTTGGTCACGACGATTGGCATTGCAGTTCTGGCGAGCAGTGTCTTGTTGCTCACGCCACGGCCCAGTCGCAAGGCGCGCCCTTCAGATGCGTTGGCTGTGGTTATAATCTGGTGGTTCATTGCGCCTGTGGCAAGCGCTTTGCCCTTTGTGCTTGGCGTCGCCAACGGGTCTCTATTGAACGCCATCCATGAGGCAGCAGCCTGTCTCACCACGTCCGGGCAATCGGTCATTCGAACGGAATCCAATGTATGGCCGGTCAGTCTCGTTTTCTGGCGGGGCGTACTGCACATAATCGGAGGAATGGCGACGATCATCACGGCTGCCAGTGTTCTGGCTGCTATCAATCTCGGCGGACCTGGAATTCATCGAACAGTCCTGTTTACGGTGCCCGAGTCCAGCTTCTTCGATGCCGTACCGCGCGTCGCACGTTCGGTCTCGATCATGATGCTTGTCTTTTTGATCGTACTCCTCGGACTGCTTATAATGAGCGGTGTGCCATTTCCTCGAGCCTTGAGCGATGCCGTGAGCGCCATGACGACCGGTGCGGTAGACCCTAATACTGTCAGCCGAGTCTCCCTGCAGCCATTTCCATCAATCATCCTTGGGATGGGTTTGATTGTCGGCGCCCTTGGCCTGGCGGTATGGTTGCCACTGAAGGATCGCAAGCCCCGTGCGGCGCTGATGGACCCGGAAACAGTTACCTTTCTGTTCCTCATAACCATGTTTGCGGCCGTGGTCCTGCTCCTGGGGATTGGCGTTGGCGATGCGCTCGCCTGGGCAACGTCTGCCTTGTCGACGTCAGGACTCATACTCTCGAGCGCTCCAACGCGTGACCTTGTCCCGTTGCCAATTCTTGTGCTGCCAGCGCTCATCGGTGGTTCGGCTCTGTCTGCTGCAGGGGGCGTGAAGATCGCGCGTCTGATCGTTCTGGCACGCCGCGCCGGCCAGGAATTTCGCCAGTTGGGCTATCGTCGTTCAGTTCTTGGATTCCGCTTCCGGGACAGGGAACTCGACGAAAGAAGCGTGATCGGCGTATGGGTTTACCTCGTCGCCTACATTGTCGCGGTGTTCATTGTGATGATCGGTTTCAGCTTTCAAAATCTGCCATTTGAGGAAACAATTCGGCTTTCGATCGGCGGTCTCACCAATTCAGGGGCCCTTCTGATGGGGCATACGAGTGACCTCGGCGGCGGCGCGACAACGCTGCTCATCATATCGATGATTTTGGGGCGTCTGGAGATTTTGGCAATCATTCCGGCGCTTTCTCCCAGCTTTTGGCGGGGTTAAGCAGTGTTCGCACTTGCACAATTCACCCAATCCATTTAGTTCGCGACACATAACAAGAACAATAGAAGGACTGGTCGCTCCCATGTCTTCGGAAAAAAAGCAAAACTTGCAGGATACGTTCCTGAACGCAGTGAGAAAATCACGGACGCCTTTGACAGTCTTTCTGGTCAATGGGGTCAAGTTGCAGGGCGTCGTAACATGGTTCGACAATTTCTGCGTTTTACTGCGCGGAGATGGCCGTCCGCCTCAACTGGTCTATAAGCACGCGATTTCGACGATCGCTCCGAGTGCACCAGTTCAACTGTTCGATGAAGAGTTGGAGGGACAATAGGTCCCTTTGAACGACAAGCTGATTGATCGTCTGCCAGAGACCGAAATCGCCGGTGCGGTCATACCTTGGTTTACGCCTGCAAACCGCCCCACTGAAGAACGGCTTCAAGAGACCGCTGGGCTCGTTGAGGCGCTGGGTTGCAAACTTGCATTCTTGCGGGCTGATCATGTACGGAATGTCAACTCATCCGTCTTGTTTTCAGGCGGGTTGCTGGACCGCTTCGCGGCCGATCTCGACGAGCATCACTGCACTGTGGCGATTGTAGATGGTGCGCTGACACCGGTTCAGCAGCGCAACCTTGAAACGCGCCTCGGGGTCAAGGTTATTGACCGTACGGGTCTCATTTTGGAGATCTTCGGATTGCGCGCGCGAACCAAAGAGGGGCGTTTGCAAGTTGAGCTCGCACGCCTCTTATATGAACGCTCGCGACTGGTGAGGACCTGGACCCATCTGGAGCGCCAGCGTGGCGGGGGCGGGTTCCTTTCCGGGCCGGGAGAGAGCCAGCTGGAAGCCGACCGCAGGATGCTTGATGACAAGATTGTCCGATTGAGGCGGGATCTTGAAGATGTTCGTCGTACGCGCGCTGTACAGAGGGCCGGCAGAAAACGGGGCGGCAAACCGATCATCGCCCTCGTCGGTTATACGAACTCGGGCAAGTCGACGCTGTTCAACAGGCTGTCTGGAGCTAAAGTATTCGCCAAGGACATGCCGTTCGCGACACTCGACCCGACAATTCGCCGGATCGACCTTCCGACAATCGGTGAGGCTGCTTTGATCGACACTGTCGGTTTCATCACCGATCTGCCGACACATCTGATTGACAGTTTCAAAGCAACACTTGAGGAGGCGCTGCAGGCCGACTTGCTTGTCCACGTCAGGGATCGATCGAGTCCTGCTGACAGGGATCAAGCTCGTGACGTTGAGCTTGTTCTCGAGCGGCTCGAGAAGGAGACAGGTATCACCTTGCCGCCAATGATCGAGGCTTGGAACAAGTCTGATGCGCTGGCGCCTGAACGCGCTGAAATTCTTGAAATTGCTGCGCAAGGCAAAACAGATGTACCTGCCGTGCTCGTATCCGCGCTCACAGGCAAGGGCATGGGGCCGCTTCTCGACGCGATTGAGCTGGCCTTATTGCGCGGAGCGCGTGACGTGGCGGTTATGCTGGATGCGCGAGATGGACGCGCCCGCGCCTGGCTTCACAGCCACGGGGACGTCAATACTGAAACTAATCTCAAGGACGGCCGTGTTGCCTTGAGCGTCCGGCTCCCTGTTGAGCGTGTCGGGCAGTTCAAGTCTGAATTCCCGGATATAGAAATCGAGGATTAGGTTGCCGCTTTTTCAGCGCGTTTGACCTGTTGCCAGTAGGCTTCCTGCTCATCCAGTGACAGATCGGAGAATGCCAATCCGTCGGCTGTCGCTGCCGCCTCCATCGCGCGGAAACGACGTTCGAATTTCGCGTTGGCACGACGAAGGGCCTGCTCCGGATCAATGTCAAGTCGTCGGCTCAGGTTCGCGGCAACGAACAGAAGGTCACCGAGTTCGTCTTCAACATCGTCTTGTATTCCCGACGCGATCGCTTCACGCACCTCACGAATCTCTTCGTCGAGCTTGTCGAATATCGGTTCGGCTTCCGCCCAGTCGAAACCGACCCTCGCTGCGCGTTTTTGCAGTTTTTCGGCGCGCAACAGGGCGGGGAGCGCCAATGCAACGCCATCAAGCGCGCTTGCTGAGTTGCCGCGCGACTTATGAACGCGCTCCTCGGCCTTCATGCGTTCCCATGCACGCGTTTGATCATTCGCGGATCGCCCATCCGGCGTTTCGAACACGTGTGGATGACGCCGCACCATTTTCTCTGCGATTGCGTCGGTGACATCGCCGATATCAAATGCGCCGTCTTCGGACGCCATCTGGCTGTGAAAGACGACCTGAAAGAGGAGATCACCTAATTCCTCCTTGAGGTCTGCCATATTTCCTCGCTCAATCGCATCAGCGACTTCGTAGGCCTCCTCGATCGTGTAGGGTGCAATTGTCGCATAATTTTGCTCAAGATCCCACGCGCACCCCGACCCGGGGGTTCGCAAGCGCGCCATCACATCAATCAACCTGACGTAGGCCTGAGCGGGATCAATGGTTTCGTGTGAATCTTTCATGCCAGTCTCCTAGCGCAGCTGCGCCTGACCTGGAAGGCACCTCGACTGTGCGTTTTCGAGTCGATTAGATTGACTTTTGCAGCCGGTCGCGTGACCTCGGCGGAATGCAGATCTCAAGATTCTCCAGCAGCTGTATTAGCCGTTCGCGTAATTCCAGCTTGACTGTCGCCCGGTGGGCTTTCCGGTGAGCCCGCCAGTAGCGCTTATTGGAGTGGACTGGACAATAAATAGCGTCCGGGGCTGGGCTTTCGACGAGGACGGCGAAATTCTCTCAAGTGCCGAGGACGTCGCGGCTATTCGTCAGCCCGGTGCGAGTGCAGATACCGTGAAGGCGTTCGTTGCCAATTGGCTTGGCGGATCCATCAACATTCCCATAATTCTATGTGGCGATATGGGTGCGGGCCCCGGGAACTTGCTCCAGGTGCCGACGTTGCTTGATGCTTTGAGTGACGCGCTGGTCAGACACGGCGAAATCCACGTCATACCCGGACTCAAACAATTGTCTCCCGCCGACTTGCTCTGCGGTCAGGAGACATTGCTTGTCGGCCTCGGCCAGGTGTCCGGTGCAGTCTGCATTCCAGGCTTTCACACTAAGCATGTCTCGCTAGAGCAAGGTCGGGTTCTCGGTTTTTCCACTGAAATGACTGGAGAAATCATCTCTCTGCTCGAATCGGAGGGATCCCTGAAGCTGGGCGAGTCGGTCCATCAGACGTTCGAGGCGAGGGTATTCAGGGATTGGGTTGAGCGTTCACTAGACACTGAAGATGCTGCATCCCCTTTCGCTGTCAGCGCGGCACGCACAATCGGTGTGCTCAGGGCCGAGCATCAGACGTCGGCCTTGTCGGGACTAATGATCGGGGCGGACATCGCTGCGCACTATGACCCCGGCGACGAAGTGATCCTGGTCGCGGACGGCCCATTGGCCGAAGCTTACGGAATGGCCCTTGATGCATTGGGTGCGAGCGTGGAAGAGTATTCCGCAGAAGAAGCGATGCAGGACGGCCTGTTCGAAATCGCGGAAGCAGCAGGATTGCTCGACCAATGATCTGCCAGGCAAATCCCTTTGAATCGATGCGGGAGACCGCATGCTGATTACGCCCGAATGTGTTGCGCCGACAGGTTGCGTACTGGGGGAGGGGGCTGTGTGGAGTCCGTCTGAGGGTTTTCTTTGGTGGGTCGATATCAAGCGGGCAAAGCTTCATCGCTACAACCCAAAAACCGGGAATACGAGACGCTACGACCTGCCCATCCGGGCCAGTGCCCTGGCCCTCCATGACGGGTGCCTCCTGATGGCTGGCGACCGCGAGGTCGGCCTGTATGACCCTGCAACGGAAGCGTATGAGCGCTGGTGCGAATTGCCGGGAGAACCGGACACGAACCGCACCAATGATGGCGGAGTTGCCCCAGATGGATCGTTCTGGTTCGGCACGATGGACGACCGCGAAAAAGACCCGATAGGCAGTTATTTCCGTCTGACGCCAGATCGCAAGATATCGCAAATGCGACTGCCGTCGGTCCTGGTCACCAATACAATGCAGTTTTCCCCGGATGGCCGGACATTCTATACTTGTGACTCGGCGGAGCAGGAGATTCTGGCATTCGACCATGATCTGGAGGCGGGCACGCTCACCGGACGACGCGTCTTTGCCTCGACCTATGAGTTCGGCGGCTATCCGGACGGTTCTGCGGTTGATTCCGAGGGTGGCCTGTGGACGTGTCTGTGGAATGCATCACGCGTTGTGCGATATCGGCCGGATGGCTCGATCGATCAGGTGGTGACGCTCGCCGCGCCGCAGCCCACCTCGTGCACGTTTGGCGGAGATGACCTGAGAACCCTGTTCATCACGACAGCTCGCGCTGGAATGAGCTTTCCGGCTCTGGATTCACGACCGCTTTCAGGCAGCCTGTTTGCGATTTCTGTCGATGTCCCCGGCTTGCCTGCGCGTCAATTCGGCGTTTCCAGGTAAACTCTGCTAAGTTAGAGAGGCGAATTGTGCGAATTTCGTCGCTGAAACCCTCTTGCAAGCTCAGGTTTTCCGCCTCACATGCCTTCACAAATGAGCGTATCAACTTTAATCGTGGACGTAGCGGATCAAAACCGCTACCCCCCCGCCTTTCAAGAAAGTGTCGAAATGGCCGACAAGGACAAGAAAAAACGCGTTGGACCCATCACCTTCGTGCGCCAGGTGCGCGCTGAGGGGAACAAGGTCACATGGACGACACGCCCTGAAACAATTCAGGCGTCGATTTTCGTGGTGATCATGTCCGTTCTCATCGCCCTGTTCCTGTTTGCCGCCGACTCGGTCATCAGCATGGCCGTCAAAGCAATTACCGGCCTGTAGATGCAGGCCGAACAACTCGTATTCAAGGAGCGCGTAGGCCCTATGGCTGAAGCCAAATGGTATATCGTCCACGCTTATTCGAACTTCGAAAAGAAGGTCGCCGCATCGATTCTCGAACAGGCGGAGCGTAAGGGTCTTTCGGATCTGATCGAAGACATTCAGGTTCCGACCGAGGAAGTCGTCGAAGTCGCACGCGGCAAGAAGAAGACGGTCGAACGCCGGTTTTTCCCGGGCTATGTGCTGTTGAAGGCACTAATGACCGACGATGTTTACCACCTGGTCAAGGACACGCCCAAAGTGTCGGGTTTCCTCGGTTCGGACGGCGGCAAGAAGCCTTTGCCCGTTCGCCAGCGCGAGGTTGATCGTATCCTTGGCACGTCCACTGATTCAGCAGAAGAGCGTCCGCGGCCAAAGATTTCGTTTGAAATTGGCGAACAGGTTCAGGTCAATGACGGTCCGTTCCAGGGATTCGAGGGCGCAGTCGAAGAAATCGACGAGGCAAATGGCCGCCTCAAGGTCACCGTGTCCATTTTCGGCCGCGGTACGCCGGTCGATCTCGAATTCGATCAGGTTGCAAAGATCTGATTCGCGAGGATGGCAGTTTCAGGCGCCCTGGCGCTTGAATCGACGGTAAATGGACTGTATCTCAAAAAAATAAGCCGCCTTAGCTCAGTTGGTTAGAGCGCTGGTTTGTGGAACCAGAGGTCCTCCGTTCAAACCGGAGAGGCGGTACCATCCCCTAATAAAAGGGGAATATAGATTCCTGCCACAATTTTGACGCGCAAGGGTATTCTGTTGCAATTGGGTCGCGTGGCTGGAAAAACACCATGCGTTTCGGTACTTCGGTGTGGGAAAACACTCGCAGTATCCAGTAAAAAAGTTTAACAGGAACCATGCGCAATGATGCGCGTATGAACCTGCGGTCGAGGACAATCCCGTCCATCGGCACAAGAAGGGGATCGAGTATGAAGAAAACTCTTATGTGCGCGACAGCCGCGGCCGCGTTTGCGTCTGCCGGCATGGTCGCTCAGGCAGAGGAAGGCTGGTACGGCCGCGCCGATGCACAGTATTCGTTTGATGGAAAGCTGGATCATGATCCGGTAAACCAAAATGAAATGGGCACGATCGGCGGTGATTCCGACATCGACGACACCTGGGGTGGTGATATCGGTCTTGGCTACGGCTTTGACAACGGCTTCCGCCTTGAAGGTGTTGTGGGTTATAACAGCGGCGATTTGGCTGTTCCATCGGACGTCAACGGTACTCTGCCGCTGACCGTTTCCAACCCAAACGGTTACCTCCAGTCTGTCGACCTGATGCTGAACGGCATCTATGATTTCAACCGTGCGGGCGCCTTTCAGCCCTACGTTGGTATCGGTATCGGAGCGGTCCGCGCAAGCGCCAAGGCGAGCAACCTGAACTACGTTTCGGGAACAGACCTTAGCGCGGCTAACGGGTTTTCCGACACAGACACCAACCTGGCTTACCAAGGCCTTCTCGGTTTCGGTTACAAGTTGAGCGAAAAGCTCACGATGGACGTCGGTTACAAATATTTCGTGTCGGAAGACATGGATCTTGGCGGCAATCACGGTGGTCCGGACTACGAAGGCGATATGACCCGTCATTCGGCGACCGTTGGTCTCCGTTACGCGTTTGGCGCAACACCGCCACCGCCACCACCGCCACCACCGCCACCGCCACCACCTCCGCCGCCTCCGCCACCTCCGCCTCCGCCACCACCGCCTCCGCCAACCACGGAAACGGTTGCTCCGGAAGTTGTGTGCTCGGGTCTGAACCAGAATTTCGTGGTTTACTTCGAGTGGGACAAGGCTGATCTGACCAGCCAGGCTGCTGCAGTGATTGATCAGGCAGTGGCCAACATCACGGCTGGTGCCGGTTGTGCACCTAGCGCGGTGTCGATTGCGGGACACACCGATACGTCGGGTGCCAGCGCCTATAACGAGCGCCTGTCGCAGCGTCGCGCAAACATCGTAACGTCAGCCTTGGTGTCACGCGGTGTGGATGCAGCCATCATCACTGAAGTTGCCAAAGGCGAGAACGAACTTGCCAAGGCGACACGTGATGGCGTTCGCGAACCACTGAACCGTCGTGCGGAAGTTGTGATCAACGTTCAATAGTTGAACTCGATGTAATTATAATTAGCGGCCCGGCTTAAAGCCGGGCCGTTTTTGTCTGGGACACCCACTCTGGCAGACTTGCCCCGGATCGTTACCTATGAAACCAAGTATCCATGACTGAACTATCCAAGCTGACAATTGAAGATGAAGCGGCGCTTGAGCGTCTGAACATGGCCTCTGCAGGCATGGTGGCTCGCACATGTGCCTGGTCCGACATCAACACGGGCAGCTGGAACATCGACGGGCTGAAGGCCTTGTCAGGCGTATTGGCTGACGCGTTCTCAGAGCTGGATGGTCATGTCCGCCTCGACGAGGCTCCCGGATTTGAAACAATTGATGCTTCTGGAAAGGTTGAGATAATCCACACCGCGCCCATCCTGCGCGTCTCTTCACGCCCTTCAGCCCCCGTGCAGGTCGTGTTGACCGGCCACTACGACACTGTGTTTCCGAAGGGAACTTTTGAAGGCGTCAAGGACTTGGGAGACGGGCGTCTGAATGGTCCGGGCCTTGCCGACATGAAGGGCGGTCTATGCGTCATGCTGGAGGCGCTCAAGGCGTTCGAGGCCGGTCCTTTTCGTGATCGATTAGGCTACCAGATCGTCATCACACCGGATGAGGAAATCGGAAATCACGCCAGTGCCGCCGCGCTGACAGAAGCAGCGCAATCGGGCGCTCATGTCGGGATGACCTATGAACCGGCGATGGATACAGGTGCTATGTCAGGCGGACGCAAAGGGTCGGCCGTATTTGATATCGTCCTTCACGGAAAGGCAGCGCATGCCGGTCGCGCCAAGGAAGAGGGCCGAAGCGCCATCGAGGCCGCTGCCGAGCTCGTCGTTGGATTGGAGGCCCTTAATTGGCAACGCGATGGTGTGACAGTAAACGTCGGAGCGATAGAAGGCGGCAGCGCGGTCAATATCGTGCCCGACCTGGCGGTTGTCAGGTTCGGCGCCCGCGCTCCCGATGCGGAAGCTGCAGCTTGGACAATTTCTGCCGTGACGCGACTGTTTGAGCGCGCAACGTCGCGCGCCGGAATTTCAGGACACCTGCACGGGGGCTTCTACCGTCCACCCAAGCCGCGCAACGCTGCGCAAAAAGCCATCTTTGATGCTGTACACGCCACTGGCCGTGCAATCGGGCTCGATCTGGAATTCATCGACACAGGTGGCGTGTGTGAGGGCAACAATATATTTGCTGCAGGTGTGCCCAATGTCGATACGCTCGGCGTGAGGGGGGGGCGGATTCATTCAAGCGAGGAATTTGTCGTGGTCGATAGCTTTGCGGAACGCGCCACGCTTTCAGCTCTCCTTCTAAATCGTCTGGCGGATGGCCGAATGGATGGCCCGCGTATAAAGGCCTTGATGGAGAACTGACATGTCCAGCGCCTATGTCATGCGTCCATCCCGACTTGAAGACTTCGACGCACTCATGGAACTTGCGCGTCAGTCCGGTCCGGGCTTCACCAGCCTGCCGGTAGACGAACTCATCCTGCACGAACGCCTCGAGAAGTCGGAACGAGCTTTCAAGGGCCTGCAGAAACGTCTGGAATACGGCAAGTATTTGCTGATGATGGAGGATCTGAGAACTGGAGAAGTGGTGGGATGTTCGGCTGTAAAAGCTGGAACGGGCATCGACCAGCCGTTCTTCAATTATCGGGTCATAACCTTGGCCCAGGCGAGCCATGCAGCAGGTAACAAGCGCTTCGACATGGATGCGCTTATCCTGACCAACGAGTATGTCGGGTATACAGAGGTCGGCACACTTTTCCTGAAGCCCGATCATCGCGGCGGCGGTGCCGGACGCCTCGCAGCTCAGTCGCGCTATTTGCTAATGGCTGCAGCGCCCGAGAGATTTAGCGAAAACGTTCTAGCCGAGTTGCGGGGAGTCGTGGACGACACGGGACGATCGCCATTCTGGGAATGCCTGGGACGTCACTTCTTCCGCATGGACTTTACCGAGGCCGACCGTCTTTCAGCCACGACAGACAATCAGTTTATCCTGGACCTCATGCCGAAGTATCCAATCTATGTCGATCTGCTGCCGCCAGAAGCGCGTGAAGTCATCGGCAGGTGCCATTCGGAAGGTGTCGGGGCATACAAGCTGCTTCAGTGGGAAGGTTTCCAGTTCGATCGCACGGTCGATATTTTTGATGGCGGACCTCTCGTCGCGGCGCAACGACGGCATATTCGAACCATACAGGAAAGCCGACTGGTAACGGTGTCTCCTGGTAATGTGGAGAGCGATACGGCTGGTCGCCAGGGCATTGTGTCCAGCAACTCGTTGCCCGATTTTCGCGTATCGCTCGCAACGATGAAAGTGGATGCCGATAATGTTGCAACCATGTCGCCTGCGATCATCGAAGCCCTTCAACTGAAGCCTGGCGCCAAAGCGCGGATCTGGCTACGGAGCAAATCATGATGCCTAGCGTATATATAGATGGAAAATGGGCGGAAGGCCACGGTCCGCGTTTGGTCAATACGTGTCCAGCCACAGGAGAAGCCGTCTGGGATGGCAACGCTTCGGCTGCAAATCAGGTCGATGCCGCTGTCGCTTCCGCACGCGAGGCGTTTCATGATTGGTCCCGGCTGCCTCAGGGAGACCGTACGACGATCCTTGAGCGGTATGCTGAAGAGATTGGCAAGCGGACGGAAGCGATTGCAACGACGATCAGTCGCGACATGGGTAAAGTGCTCTGGGAAACGCGAGCTGAAGCTGCGACGATGAAAGCCAAGGTCTCGGTCTCCATCGCGGCGCAGAATGAGCGAGCAGGTTCGAAATTCGAACAGGCTGCGTTCGGTTCGTCACACCTTACACACCGCGCTCACGGGGTCTTGGCTGTGTTTGGGCCTTTCAATTTTCCGGGTCACTTGCCCAACGGGCATATCGTTCCAGCGCTACTCGCAGGCAACACGTGTGTATTCAAGCCATCTGAACTAGCACCAGGTGTCGCGGCGCTCATGGCTGAAGCTTTTCAGGCTGCGGGTCTTCCAGATGGCTGCCTCAATATCGTCCACGGTGCCCGAGATACAGGAGGGGCGCTCCTCAATGCTGAAATCAACGGCCTCCTTTTCACGGGATCAGCCAATACTGGTGTATTCTTTCACAAGCATTTTGCAGGTCGCCCCGATGTAATCCTTGCGCTTGAAATGGGCGGCAATAATCCGCTGATCATATGGGATCCCGCTGATGTCGAAGCGGCGGCCGACATTGCCGCGCAGTCCAGTTTCCTGACGACGGGCCAGCGTTGCTCGTGTGCCCGGCGGATCATACTCCCGGAAGGGAAATTTGGTGACTCCGTGGTCGAGGCTATCATCGCTCGCGCCAAGGGCCTGAGTATTGGAGCATGGGACGAAGAAGGCGCATTTATGGGGCCGCTCGTGTCCGAGGCCGCCGCTCAGGCTGCAACAGATTTCCAGATGATGTTGTCCAAGGCCGGCGGGAAGTCCTTGCGCCGGTTGAAGCGCATGGATCGTGGCGGCGGTTTTGTGACTGCAGGCGTCATAGACGTCACGGAAGCGCATCATGTGCCCGACGAAGAATTGTTTGGACCGCTCATGCAGATTGTCAGGGTCAAGACATTCGACGACGCTCTCATTCGGGCGAATGCGACGCGCTATGGCCTGTCAGGCGGTCTGGTTAGCGACGATGATGCCCTGTGGGTCAAGGCGCACCGGGAAATGCGGGCAGGCATCCTGAACCGCAACCGGCCCACTGCAGGGGCCAGCGGGTCCATGCCGTTCGGTGGCCCGGGACTGTCGGGCAATTTCCGGCCGGGCGCATACTATGCCGCCGATTATTGTGCGTGGCCGCAGGCCAGCCAGGTTGCCGACAAGGCAGAACGTATGGGCGCTCAGGGATTTCCGAAATGACCGCCTTTGAGGTCAACTTTGATGGATTGATCGGGCCTTCGCATAATTATGGCGGATTGTCGGATGGCAACCTGGCCAGCGCGACGCATGCTGGAGCGGTTTCGAATCCCCGGGAAGCAGCTCTGCAGGGCCTCGAAAAGATGCGGAGGATGATTCAAGCGGGCCTCATTCAAGGTGTTCTGCCTCCATTGCCACGTCCCAATTTCGATTTCTTGGTTTCGGCGGGATTTACAGGCAGCGATGCGCAAATCATCGAATCTGCAGCGCGGTCTGCGCCGCACCTCCTAAAGACGGCCTATTCGGCTAGCAATATGTGGACAGCGAATGCCGCAACAGTGTCGCCGTCTGCTGACACTGGCGACGGTCGGTTGCACTTGACCACGGCCAACCTCTCCACAATGCTTCATCGCAGCATTGAACACCCCGATACGACGGCGACACTCATTTCCGTATTTGATGACGAGGATTGTTTCGCTGTGCACTCTGCACTGCCAATGCATCCTGATTTCGCAGACGAAGGCGCGGCAAATCATGTACGCTTAAGCGCCGAGCACGGCGCGGCTGGCGTAGAGCTTTTCGTATTCGGGCGTCTGGCAGGAGAGAGTACGACCGGGTTCCCTGCCCGTCAGAGCCGTTTGGCAAGTGAATCGATCGTGCGAGGTCATGGGCTTGATTTTCAGCGGGCAATCTTGGCGCGCCAGTCAGCCGCGGCGATTAATGCAGGAGCCTTTCACAATGATGTTGTCTGTGTTGGCGCGCTGGATACACTATTCTTTCATGAGATGGCATTTGAGGATACGGATGGCGTTTTGGGCTCGATACGCCAAGCTGCAGACGGGCTGTTCGAACTGAAGGCGGTAATGGTGCCGCGCGCAGAGGTCCCGATAGAGGACGCCATACGGTCATATCTCTTCAATTCCCAACTTCTCAAAACGCCTGGTGATGATCGCCTCGTGCTGGTGGCACCCATTGAGACTCAGGAAATGGATTCGACCCGTTTATTTTGTGAGCAGATGGTGTCGGGCAACGGTCCGATTGGCCGGGTCGAATATGTCGATGTCCGTCAGTCCATGCGAAACGGGGGAGGGCCAGCCTGCCTGCGTCTTCGTGTGGTCATGACAGAATCTGAGATAGACGCATGCCATCAAGGCGTCCTGCTGGATGACGAGGTGATCGACGAGCTTCAGGATGTTGTTCGCGCTAGCTATCGTGACCGCCTTGCGCCATCGGATCTCGCTGACCCCAAATTCGCCGATGAATGCCGTGCCGCCCGCGAACAGATTCTCGGGGTGCTTGATCTTGAATCCCTTGCATGACTAGCCGGAGAGACGAATGCTGAAGCTATATGACTATTGGCGTTCCTCGGCCGCTTACCGTGTTCGTATCGCACTGAACCTGAAGGGTGTGACTTACGAGAGCATACCGGTGAACATCGCACCGGGTCGAGACGAACAGTTGCAAAGCGAGTATCGCACGATCAATCCACAGATGCGGGTGCCATCTATCGAGGTGGATGACCGCGTTATAGGCCAATCCATGGCGATCATTGAATGGATTGACGAGAGCTTTCCTGGTCCGGCACTACTCCCGTCCGATCCGTGGAAACGGCTTCAGGCACGGTCTTTCGCGGATACGATTGCCTGTGACATTCACCCGCTCAACAATCTGTCGGTACTGGCTGCCTTGCGGAATGATTTTGGTGCGGACGATACGGCAATAACCCACTGGTATCATGACTGGATTCGTCGCGGTTTTTCAGCACTTGAGGTAATTGCACGAGACTTGCCGAGCAGTAGGTTTTTGTTTGGTGAAGCACCAACCATTGCAGAGACTTGTCTCGTGCCGCAAGTGGCGAACGCGAAGCGTTTTGACATGGACCTGTCGGCTTTCCCCAGGCTGCTCGAAGTTGATGCGGCATGCTGTCAGTTGGACGCATTTGTGCGCGCCGCACCCGACGCCCAACAAAGAGGCTGATCCTAGTCTTTGTCCGTGGCGCGGTTTTCGTCTGTATCTCCGGGCCGCCGAATGTCGATGATCTCGACTTCTTCAAGCGAGCCCAGTGGTTCGGCAGTCTTGGCGACATTGGCCTCCAGCCATGAGGTCAGTCCCGATAGGTTGTCGCCGCCAACTGGCGAGTCCTGAGCAACAATCATCATGCCATCCTGACGTCCAATCCGGACTATCGGCTGACAGTCTGACAATTCACTATACTGGTCCGGACAGTAGTCTTTCAAACTAGCTGCACCATCGATTGCGGGAAAGGGATCGTCCGAACCAATGTCCCGTGTGAGTCTCAAAAATCCGCCAAAGCGTTCGCGCAGCGTATCATCTGCTTTCAGACCCGCAAATGCCTCAGCCGTCAGAGTGTGATCCGTCGCGATGACAAATGCCCGGCCGCGGTTGTGGGTGTCTACATATTGCTGGAATGCTGTAGACAAATCGGTTTGCTCCGAATCTCTCCGGAAAAGGGGCGCATAAACCGGACCCACAGCCGCCAGTGATTCCGCCATGCGTTTTGCCTGTGCACCGGCGCGTGTAGTTTGTGAGGCGAGTTCGGCTTCCGAGCGGGGCGCCAGACCAGCATCGGGCGCGATGAGAATGACATCCACGGCCCACCCATCTTTCCAGACTGGCGCGGGAACCTCGGCCGGTAATGCTGCCCAGCTATCAGTGGTACGATAGTCAAAGGCCGGGAGAGCTAATGGCTCGCCCGGCGCGAAGAGTGTTCTATAGGCCCACGGCCCCAATCCCACAGCCAATACAAAGAGTATGCCGATGGCCAGTAACACGCGTTTCATGGAAGGTTCTCGCTCGTCTCAGCTTTATCAGCCGGGCCTGGAGCGCGCGGCCTCAAGTCCGGAATAGTTCGGTTGATCTATAGACAGCTGGTCGATTGTGGTCGTTTTGAGATGCTGGAACAAGCCAGGTGTTGCAGCATCCATATGGCCATCACGTATGCGTCCGCACAGGTCGCGGTTCATGTCGTGGACCGTTGCGTCTGGCGCTGCGCCCAGGATTTCACGCAGGCGCTCGGATTCATCGTGCTCGGCAGCCGGGCGATGTTCAAGTTCGCGCAGCAAGGTTGCGAGCACGTTGGATGCGACGCGCGCATGAAAGGCGGCATGGCCGGTCAGTTGTGGAGCGGCCGCTTTGTCGATGAATGATTTAACAGCTGCAATCAACTCAGAAGGAGAGGGGGCATCATGCATGTCAAAGCGCCTTTTCGAGCAGATTGAGCAGGTCAATCTCCGTTTCAGAAACGCGTCTGCCTATGGCGGCGCGTTCGACACTCGGATCACCACCAGACCGGAAAGCTTCGTACATGATCATGCACATGATACCCCATTTCAGGCTGCCCAGTGTTTCCCACCAGTCGATCTCCCGCGCCTCGAAGCGCGCGCCGCCAGCGGCAGCGTATGCGGCCAACATCTCTTCAAGTTCACCAAACCCGCCGACGCGGTGCTCGATCTGGCCGAACCTCCAGGAATTTACGCAAATCCAGGCAATGTCTTCGCGCGGATCACCGATATGCGCGAGTTCCCAGTCCAGGACCGAGGCCAGTCCATTTGAATCGACGATAAGATTGCCAAGCCGAAAGTCGCCATGCACCAGAACAGGCGCATGAGCGGTCGGCTCATTAGCCTTGAGCCAGGAAAACGCCAGTTCAAACACCGGTCGTGGCAGGTCAAAATTGCGGTATATGTCTTCGTACTTCCGAATCTGGTCTGCGCCATTGCTACGAGGCAAATCCGGTAGCGTAGCCAGGTCCACTGCGTGAATTCCTGCCAGCGCTTGACCGCACTGTGCCGCGAGCAAGGGCAGCGCCGATTTATAGGCCTCGTCGCGCAGGATTTTCCGGCCGATCGTTTCCCCTTCGATCCGATGCATCACAAATGCCTCGCCAAGGTCGCTGCCGGGCTCGAAGACACCCAGCACGCCGGGAACAGGTACGCCTGCCCGCTGGGCGCACCCAAGCAAAGCTGATTCAGTGCGCAGGTTGATGGCCTCAGAAGACCGGGTAACCGATTCGCCTCCCGGTACACGGCGAAGGATCAGGCGATGATGCGTCGCGCCTTGCACCATTTCGAAGGCCCATGTTTCCTGGCTGGCCCCACCCGATAATCGTTTCAAGGCTGCAATATGCGCACTTTCGCCGAAATCGCGGCGGGCCCAGCTTTCCAAAGCTCTTTCAATCTGATCTGTGCTTCCCATCTTTGACACAATCGCGCGGAACAAGAGGCACGCCAAGGTCTTACCCAGAGTAACCTTGAGCCATAAGATTGGAGGGGCCTGATGGCTCGACGGAACGACCACGAAGGCGGCCCCTTGTCGCCAGAAAAGCCGCATCCTCAAAGCCTGTTCGCCTGGCTCAGAGGACGTTTCTTTGCTGGCATGGTCATTGCCGCGCCTATCGCGGTAACTTTCCTTATTCTTCAGTTCCTTATTAGTGAAATCGACCGGCGCGTTGTGCCGCTTATTCCGGCCGCGCTGAACCCTGAAACCTACCTCAAATATGCAGTTCCGGGATTTGGCCTGATCGTTCTCGTGGTCTTTCTGACCATCTTGGGCGCCATTGCAACCAACTTGATCGGGCGGTCTGTCATTTCTGTTGGCGACCGCATTCTGGGCCAGGTTCCGATCGTTCGCTCCCTTTATTCTGCGTTCAAGCAACTGGTGGAAGTCTTTGCCAAGGACAATACGGATCAGTTCAGCGAAGTAGTCCTCGTAGAATATCCAAAGCCTGGAACATGGTGCCTCGGATTTGTATCATCCCCTGCCAGGGGAGAGATCGGCGCCGCTTTAGGCCCGGATTTCCTTGGCATCTTCGTCCCGACCACACCAAACCCGACATCGGGTTTCCTGATGTATCTGGATGCCCGTGAGGTAATCCGGCTCAGCATGACCGTCGAAGAAGGTGCAAAAATGATCCTGTCGGCGGGACTAGTTGTTCCTGAGTTTCCACCATCGCCCAAGCCTGAGTCGAAGTCTTCCAAAACGTTGACATCTCAATCCGGAAAATGACGCTAGCCCGAATGGCCGGTTGGGACGCGAGGTGTCAGAAGCTCGCGGACAAGCCGAAGTGCCTGGCCGCGTGGGCCAGCCAGTTCGGGATCTGCGTCGATAGCAGCCGTTGCGTCCTTCTTGGCGATTGCCAGTAAGCCGGCATGACGTGACAGGTCAATCAGGCGATAATCGGTGGCGCCGGCCTGACGCAATCCGAGCATATCGCCCGGCCCTCGTAACTTGAAGTCTGCCTCGGCAATCTCGAAGCCGTCCTCCGTTCGTCGCAGGGTCTCAAGACGTTCGCGTGCCATGTCTCCGAGGGGAGGGCGATACAGCAACAGGCAGAATGAAGGCTTGTCACCGCGCCCGACCCTGCCTCGCAACTGGTGCAGCTGGGCCAGCCCAAAGCCTTCCGCGCGTTCTATGACCATGATCGTCGCTTCAGGCACATCGACGCCAACTTCGATGACCGTGGTCGCCACCAGTATTTTCGTTCGGCCTGATCGGAAGTCCTCGAGAGCGGTGTCCTTTTCGGTCGGTTTCAATCTCCCGTGCACCAGGCCAACAGGAACTCCCAGCTGCTCGGCCAGGGCTGCATGCCGACCGACTGCGGTGGAATCGTCGTCATCGACATCAACCTTGGGGCACACCCAGAAGGCCTGCTCCCCACGCCTTACAGCGCGGCCCACGGCGTCCACAACTTCGTCTATCCGCGTATCCGGCAGGGCGCGCGTCTCGATCGGCTTTCGGCCCTGCGGCTTTTCATCAAGAATCGTAACGTCCAGATCGCCATGCACCGCCTGAGCCAGCGTTCTCGGTATTGGCGTCGCGCTCATCACAAGCATGTGCGGCGAAGTGGCCTTGCTCACCAGCCGCATGCGATCCTGCACGCCAAAGCGATGCTGCTCGTCAACGATAATGAGGCCGAGATTTCGAAAGCTGACCGATTCCTGGAACAGGGCGTGCGTTCCGGCAACAACATGGATCGACCCGTCTGCGAGCCCGAGAAGTGTCCCTTCTCGGGCGGCTCCTTTGTCTCTCCCCGTCAACGAGGCTACGACATAGCCTTGAGGTGAAAGCAGCCTGTCCAAAGTCTCGAACTGTTGGCGCGCCAACACTTCGGTCGGCACCATGAATGCGGACTGGAATCCGCCAGCCGCAGCCTGTACGGCGGCCATCGCTCCGACAAGTGTCTTGCCTGACCCCACATCGCCCTGGAGCATCCGGCGCATGGGCGATTGGCGCGCCATGTCCTCGCTGATCTCGGCAACGGCCCGAACCTGTGCACCGGTCTGTCTATAGGGCAGGCTGCGCGCCAGGCGCGATTGTGCGACTTGAGCCTGGGGTATGGGCGGCGCATTCCGGCGCTTTCGACTTGCCCGGGCAAGGGCAAAAGCCGATTCGCGGGCAAGAGCCTCATCATAGGCGAGCCGTTCTCGTGCCAGGTCGAACGCCGTCTCGTCATAGACTGGTGGATTATGCAGTCCGATGAGGGCATCCTTGAATCCCACCCACCCCTTCTGCGCAACCAGGTGCACATCGCTCCATTCCGGCAAGCCATCCGGTACGCTGTTCAGCGCCTGAACGGCCAGGCTGTGGACCCTTTTGTTGGTGAGGCCCGCAGTGAGGCCGTAAATGGGCTCGACCTCGGGCGGTTGGTCTCCCTTGGCAGGATCCACAATATAGTCCGGATGTGTCATCTGGCGCTCACCCTTGAAGTCCTCCACCCGCCCCGAGACAATACGAGTCGAACCAAGCGGGAATTGGCCTTGCAGCCACCGGCCGTCGGCCCGGAAGAAGGCAAGAGTGAGGAATCCGGTCCCGTCAAACAATTGGATTCGGTGGGGTGCCTTGTCAGAATAGGGCGCTTGATAGGCGTGAACCTCTCCCTGAACGGTGGCGACTTCTCCGAAAACAACCTGGTCGAAGCTCGCGCGGACCCGGCGGTCGACCCAGCGTTCAGGCAGGTGCAGCAACAAGTCCCATATGGTTTCACCATCGACGAGCCGCTCAAGCAAGGGCTTCATCTTCGGCCCCACACCCGTGAGCGTATCCAGCCCGGCAAACATTGGAAAAAGTCGCTCGTCCCGCATGGACTGACTCTAAGCATGCGCACCAAAGCGCACAATGCGTGGTTTACGCTTCTCAAGTGTGGCCTATATCCTCGTCTCACAAACAAATCCGGAGTTCATGATGGAAACGCGGCGCCGCAAATTGACGTTTCGAGCCTGGCGGCGCGGATTTCGCGAGATGGACCTGTATATGGGGTCGTTCGCAGACAAATATCTGGGTGAGTTCGATGAGGCCCAGCTTGATGAGTTTGAGCGGATATTGTCGGTGCCTGATTGGGAAGTGTACGCTTGGCTGATCGGGCATGAAGACGTACCTGACAATCATAAGGGTCCCGTGCTGGACCAGCTGGTCGCTTTCCGCTACCCCGCGCAGGGCGGTTGAGCGAGTCAGCCGTTTTCCGAAACCAACCTGGCCTGTATTTCGATGACTCCCGTCGACCTTCTCAAATCCTTGAGCGGCCCGGCCACCTTTGCCGGTGCGCCCTTTGGCGCTGACCTGATTGCGTTTTGCCGTGGTCTTGAGGCACGCGGCGGGGTTGGTCTCTACATCGCGCGCGACGACAAGAGTGCGAATACGGCAAGACGCCTCGCCCAGTTCATTTCACCGCGTCTCGACAGCGTCGACCTGCCAGGATGGGACACGCTTCCCTATGACCGGGTCAGCCCGACACCCAGTGTTGCGGCCAGGCGCTGCGCAGGTTTGGCGCGTCTTGCGCGCCATGAACGGTCCCACGGGCCTCTCCTGGTGGTCACAACGGCGACATCGCTCGTTCAGCGGGTCCCGCCTGTTTCGACTTTGCGTCGCGCGTCATTCTCGGTCTCGATTGGCCAGACGGTCAGCCAGAAGGATTTGACCGGGTATCTCTCGGTCAACGGCTATGTCCGCGCCAGCACAGTGCGCGAACAGGGCGAGTTCGCTATTCGCGGCGGCATTATCGACATATTCCCGCCCACGGCCGGTGAACCCTATCGCCTGGACTTCTTCGGCGACACGCTCGAGACATTGCGCACATTTGATACTGAGAGTCAGCGCTCGACAGGCGATGCGAGGTCTGTCGCCTTCGCGCCCGTCAGCGAAATCCTGTTTGATGATACGATCCTCAGTGGTTTCCGCGAACGCTACCTTGCGACGTTCGGACCACCATCGGGTGATCAGATGTACGAATCTGCACGCGCATCGATCCGGCGACAGGGCGTTGAGGCATGGCTGGCGCTCTTCCACGACCATCTCGAAACACTATTCGATTATATCGGTGATGATGCGCTTATAGGTTTTGGTCACCTTTCGGCCGAATCGGCGGCCGAGCGCCTCGCTCAGGCACTCGATTATTTCAACGCCAGACTCGATGCAGCGGGTGGAGATGCCAACGTTGCGCGGGTTCTTGCCCCGTCATCGCTCTACCTGGAGTCGAATGAACTCGACCAGTATCTCTCAACCCGAGCGGTTGTGCGCTTCAATCCGGCAGAAGCAACAGGTGGAGCGTTCGACATGGGCGCACGCTTGGGGCGGGATTTCGCACCAGAGCGGCTGCGCACTGACGAAAATATCTTCGAAGCGGCAATTGCGCATGCCCGGGCCCTTTATGCATCGGGTAAACCTGTAGCATTTGCGGCCTGGTCCGCTGGTTCGGCGGACCGCTTGATCAACGTCATGGCTGATCACGGCTTGCCGGACCTGGTCCAGGTTCATTCTCTTGAAGCTGTTCGCAAGTCCGATTTCACGATTGTAGAAGTCCCACTGGAATCCGGATTCGTAACGACCGACCTCGCAGTCATCTCCGAAGCCGACATACTGGGTGACCGACTCGCTGCGCCGAGGCGCCGCCGCAAGTCCGCCAGCTTCATCACTGATGCGTCAGCCCTGTCACCCGATGACCTTGTCGTTCATGTCGATCATGGCGTTGGCCGGTATATCGGACTGAAAACACTGGACCTCACCGGCGCGCCACACGACTGCCTCCAGCTGGAGTATGCCGGTGGCGACATGATTTTCCTGCCGGTCGAAAACATCGACCTGATCAGCCGTTATGGTTCAGAGGAATCCGAAAGCCAGCTTGACCGGCTGGGGGGCGCAGGTTGGCAGACGCGCAAAGCCAAGGCCAAGAAGCGCATTCTCGAGATGGCCGCAGAACTGATGGCAATCGCGGCCGAGCGCGCCTTGAAACGAGCGGATGCACTTGCTGCCGGGCAGGGGATGTATGAGGAGTTTGCGGCACGCTTCCCCTATGAAGAAACTGACGATCAGCTGAATGCAATCGAAGACGTCCTGGGCGACCTGGCTTCTGGCCGGCCGATGGACCGACTCGTTTGCGGCGACGTCGGTTTCGGCAAAACCGAAGTTGCCCTGCGCGCCGCATTCATGGCGGCGATGAGCGGCAAGCAGGTCGCTGTGATCGCCCCGACCACGCTGCTCGCGCGCCAGCACTACAAGACATTCTCGGAGCGTTTTGCCGGCTGGCCGCTGAAAGTCCGCCAATTATCCCGGCTGGTCGGTCAGCGCGAGGCAGTCGAAACCCGCGATGGCTTGACCGATGGCAGTGTCGACGTCGTCATCGGTACACATGCTTTGCTCGCCAAGGGAATCGACTTCAAGCGCCTCGGCCTGCTCATAATCGATGAAGAGCAGCGTTTTGGCGTTAAGCACAAGGAACGCCTGAAGGAGATCAAGGCGGATGTGCACGTCTTGACGCTCTCGGCGACACCGATCCCGCGCACGCTTCAAATGGCGCTCACGGGAATTCGCGATCTGTCGATCATCGCGACGCCGCCCGTCGACCGCCTGTCGGTTCGCACCTATATCACTGAAGAAGACACGGTCACGTTGAGAGAGGCCCTGTTGCGCGAGAAATATCGCGGCGGTCAGGCCTTCTTTGTTGCTCCCCGCATTCAGGATCTCGACAAATTGGAAATCTTCCTCTCGACTCAGGTGCCGGAAGTCTCCTTCATCGTTGCACATGGCCAGATGGCGGCGGGCGAACTGGAAGACATCATGACCGCTTTCTATGACGGTAAGTATGATGTGCTCCTGTCCACGACGATCGTGGAAAGCGGCCTGGACATTCCCCGCGCCAACACGCTCATCATTCACCGCGCCGACATGTTTGGCCTGGCTCAGTTGTACCAGCTTAGGGGCCGCGTCGGCCGCTCCAAGTTGCGGGCCTACGCTTATTTCACGACGCCGCGCGACCGGGTCATAACGGAAATGGCCGAGAAGCGCCTGAAAGTCCTGCAATCACTCGACAGCCTGGGGGCTGGATTCCAGCTCGCAAGTCATGACCTTGATATGCGGGGCTCTGGCAACCTGCTGGGCGATCAGCAATCGGGACAGGTGCGGGAAGTCGGTGTCGAACTCTATCAATCCATGCTTGAAGATGCGGTGAAGGCACTTCAGGCGGGCGCCCGTGGAGAAGATGACGTTGCTGACGACTGGTCGCCTCAGATCAATCTCGGCGTGGCCGTCCTCATCCCCGAAGATTATGTCGAGGACCTGACGATTCGGCTGTCTCTCTATCGCCGGCTTGCCGAGATCAGCACGGCACCTGACAGGGAATCGTTTGCTGCCGAACTGATCGATCGGTTTGGGCCCTTGCCTGAAGCGACGCGGCAGCTCCTCGAGGTCACCGCAATCAAGGTACAGTGCAAGGCGCTGGGAATCTCCAAGCTCGACTCCGGCGTAAAGGGGGCCGTGTTTGCGTTTCGCCCGGACACCGTGATGGATCCGGCGCGATTAATGGAACTCGTCCGTACACGTCCTAATGTGTTAAAGCTTCGACCTGATTCAAAGTTGGTTCATTCCGGACTCGGAGGTGAACCGGAACGCCGGCTTGTCACCGTTAAGGCATTCCTCAAGGAACTGGAATCCGTGTCTGGCCTGGTGACGGCCTAAGCAGCTTCCAGGCGCGTAAAGGGGCCGGTCAGTCCTGCCTCCAGGAATGTCTGTGCCGTATGGAAAGCGCGCTTTTCGACCACACGCCAGCTCAGGAAAAGTTCGGAGAGCGGATCCCGGTCCGCAACGGTCATCGCAATGCGCTCGGCAAGCTGGACGCCGCCACGGTACGTCGTCAGCGGAAGTGACACGGCAATCGTTCCTGGATCAACGACTGCGGGACAATCAGTTTCCCGCAGCAGGTTCTGTACCAATCGCGCGAGTGACGCCAATGCGCCCGCGTCAGTGCGCTGGTTTCCAATGAGCTTCAGCGTCATGATCGACAAGGCATCGGAACGGGTGCCCGCAACAACCATCTGCCGCTCCAGATGCGCTTCAAGGAACCGGCGAGAGAATATGCCTGTTGACTGATCAATCGCGCTAGCCGGGGCTGAGGCGCTTGGTTGCAGGGGGCTCCCCGCGAAATATTTCTTGCTCAGGTCTGCAACGCGATCTGCAAATCCGGGCTCGCTGTCCTGGCATTCAATGATTTCGTCGCATTGCGAAAGAATGGAACGCACGTCGCCCATGAGGTGAGTGTCGCCATCTATCAAGGCCAGAACAGGCAAGCCGTTTAACCACTCACCGGGAGTGAATGTGTCCAGATCGTTGGTGTCGCGCCCGGTTGAAGTCATGTCCAGAAGCGCAGCTGTGAATCGACGGCTGGTCAGATACTCGCGGGTCGCAGTCCGGGTCAGCGCGGAAGTGATGGTTACGCCGCGCTCCATCAGAGCGGTCTGCAAAGAAAGAAACAAGGGAGAGCCCTGGCCCAAAAATATCAAGGCTGGGGTCTGCTGTCTCGGCACAGTCGTTCCGGCTCCGAAATGTCGGGCCGTCTGAGCGCGGATCTCGAATTCAAGCGTCCTTGCAAAGCGTCTCGCCATTGCGTTCAGCCGCCCTTTGACGAGGGGAATGTCCCTGTCACGGCGAATTGTGATGGCGTCGGACAAGTTCAATCCAGTGTTCGCAATGTCGAGAATGACCAGAGGGCGTGAAAGCCCTGCCAGGCAAGCGTCCCGGCAGCTTTCGAGCGTTTCCACCTCCACACTTGCAATGTCGACAAGCAGCGGTTCGGTCGAGCCGAAATCGATCATGTCATCCGCCTCGTAAGGGCGCATTCCGCCGGTGCGAAGCCGCGCAGCAATAATCTTGAGGCGCACTCCCGTTGCGGCAATCTCGATCGGTGGGTCCAGGTAGGACATATCAGACATGAATTTCTCTCGCCGCGGCTTCAGTCGACGCTGGGACACCCCTTTCTTTTGCCCGGTTCGCTCTTAAAGTTCCGCTAATCAGGCCAGTTGGCCAACACAATCAGGGAGAATGTCATGGCCAGCGGTCCACTGAACGGAGTCAAAATTGTCGAATTCGCAGGGATAGGCCCCGGACCTTTCTGCGGGATGTTGCTCTCCGACATGGGCGCGGATGTCATCCGCATTGACCGGCCGGGAGATGGCAAGCCGGGCCGTGCCGCAGACGTCATGGGTCGCGGGCGTCGTTCGATCAGCCTGAACCTGAAAGATCCTGCCGATGTCGAAACTGCGATGAAGCTGATCGAGAAAGCAGACGGCTTGATCGAGGGTTTCCGTCCTGGCGTGATGGAGCGCAACGGTCTCGGGCCGGACGCCGTCCTCGCGCGTAATCCGAAGCTGGTCTATGGGCGCATGACGGGGTGGGGACAGTTCGGTTCGCTGTCGCAGGCGGCGGGTCATGACCTCAACTACATCGCCCTGACGGGTGCCCTTCATGCGATGGGGCGCAAGGGAGAGCGTCCAAGCCCACCGCTCAATCTGGTGGGTGACTATGGCGGCGGCGCACTCTACCTCGCAATGGGCCTGTTGGCCGGTATTATCAACGTGAAGAATGGTGGCAAGGGCCAGGTCATCGACGTTGCCATGACAGATGGGGCAGCATCGCTGTCCACCATGTTCTTCGGCATGAAGGCCATGGGAGTGTGGACCGATGACAGGGAATCCAACCTGCTCGATGGCGGTGCGCACTTCTACGATACGTATGAATGTAGTGATGGGAAATGGGTATCGATCGGATCCATCGAGCCGCAGTTCTATGCCTTGCTGCTCGAGAAGGCCGGGATCACGGATCCTGAGTTCAAGTCCCAGATGGACCGGTCCAAATGGGGTTCTCTGAAAGACAAGCTCATCGCCCTGTTCAAGACGAAAACGCGTGATGAATGGTGCGCCGTCATGGAAGGGACCGACATCTGCTTCGCGCCAGTCCTGTCGATGGCTGAGGCGCCAGGCCACCCGCACAATGCGGAACGAAAGACGTTCGTTGAAGTGGAAGGTGTCATCCAGCCTGCTCCTGCACCACGCTTTTCTGAAACCCCACCAGAGATCCAACGTCGGCCTGCGGGTATTGGCGAGCATACCGATGAGATCCTGCGCGACTGGCAAGTCAGCCGCTGATGAGTGCCTTGCCGGGCACCACGGGCCGGCGGCGTATCTACCTGATGCGCCACGGCTTCGTGGACTACACCTCTGAAGCGGTGCGCAAGGCGCGGGATCCGTCCATAGCCGTGCTGACGCAACAAGGGGAAGACGAGGCTCGTGCGGCCGGTGTCGCGCTATCGGAAGTTCACTTCGACCTGGCGATCTGTTCTGGCCTCGCGCGCACACGGCAAACCGCAGAAATCGTCCTTGCCGAGCACCCTGATGCACCCGTGCTTGAGGAAGAGCGCCGTCTCGAAGAAGTGCGATCAGGCCGGTACATCGACTTTCATTCGGCTGCGCATCTGGCCGCCACCATGACGTTCATGTTCGAACAGGCCGGCGAGCCGGACGCCAGCTTTCTGGAGGGCGGTGAAAAGTTTTCGGACGCACTGGCGCGAATTCAGAGCGGGCTGAGCGATCTGTTGTTGCGCCCCGGCTGGGCTACAGCGCTGGTGGTGGCGCATGAGGTTGTGAACCGGATGGTTCTGGCATCGGTTGTCGGGGCGCCGCTTGGGGCAAGTGCGGGTTTTGAGCAGGATACAGGCTGCATCAACATCATCGATTTTGATATGGTACCTGCCGAAAGCGGGCAGGGCACGCGCATTGAGCGGGGTGTGATCAAGGCGGTCAATCTAACGCCAGCAAACTATCTGAAGAACGGCATGAACCTCAGAAGTCTGGAGGCTATTTTCACGCGTCCGAACGCTAGCGAGTAGGCGATTCGGCAAACTCGCCTCTCAGGTGAACAGAACATAACAATGGGACAGGGATCGGTTCAGGTAGGATTCTCTATTAACCTCTCTGTCGGCGCCGCGTTTTTAGGCATTTTGCCAGGACAAAGTGCTGACGTCCTTCTTGCTTTACCTTGGCCGCCCTTTTGGGCGGCCATTTTCTTGCGCCGCCCCCATTCCGCGATAAGGTCGCCCGGACACATCCAACGGCGAGGGCTGACAATTGAGAATTGCACTGACGAGCATACTGGTTCTGACTGCGGTGGCCTGTTCACCAGAAGCTCCCCAACCGGAAGCAGCGCCCGCACCAGAGTCAGCAGCGGACCTTCATGACCGCCTTCTGGTGATGGATACCCATCTCGATACGCCCGCAAACTTTTCGAAGGCTGATTTTGACATTCTGGCCGACAATCCGAGCGTGCTCGGAAGCGTTCAGGTGGATCTGCCCAAAATGCAGCGTGGCGGGCTGGATGGCGGATTCTGGGTCATCTTCACCCCGCAAGGCCCTCTGGACGCGGAATCCTATGAGGCTGCGAAGCAGGCGGCACTCACGCGCGGCGACGAGATACAGGCAATGGTTGCTGCCAATCCCGATTCATTTGAGATGGCATATACAAGCGCCGACGCTGGCCGAATCGCGGCTGCCGGCAAGCGCATTGTCTATCAATCCATGGAAAACTCTTATCCCATCGGTACCGATCTATCGCTGGTCGAGGTGTTCTACGATAAGGGTTTACGCATGATCGGCCCGGTCCATTTCCGGGACAACCAGTTTGCCGACAGTGCGACAGACTTTTCCGCAAGTGACCATGGCGGCCTCAGCCCGCTGGGTGAAGAACTCATCAAAGAGGCGAACCGGCTCGGCATGATCCTCGACGGGTCCCACGCTGCCGATTCGACGGTCGACGACATGATTGCCCTGTCTGCGACACCGCTCATCCTGTCTCATACGGGCGTAAAGGCAGTCTATGACCATCCGCGAAACATCGATGATGCGCTGATGCGCAAGATTGCGGACGATGGCGGCGTCATCCAGATCAATGCCTATGGCGGTTATCTTGAGCCGCTTGAACCCACACCAGAGCGGCAAGCTGCGCTGGATGCACTCGAGGTGGAGTTTGATGGCATATCGCCGCTGACGGCGGATGACGAAACTCGCGAGCGGTATTTTGCCCGCAGGGAAGAGGTTGATGCGGCCTTTCCAGCGCCACGTTCGACATTCGAAAAATTCATTGAGCACCTTTTGCACGCGCTTGAGATAGTCGGTCCCGACCATGTCGGCATGGGCGCAGACTGGGATGGCGGTGGCGGCGTCGAAGGCATGGAAGACGTGTCTTTCCTGCCCAAAGTGACCGAGCGCCTGCTCGCTGAAGGGTACACCGAAGCTGAAATCCAGAAATTCTGGAGCGGGAATATGCTGCGCCTGATGGAGCAGGCCGAAGCGGCCAAACAGGGCCCGTCTGCCGAATAGAGCAGGGGAATGCACAATTCGAGGGTTTGGTGATGTTCAGACCTTGCAAAGCCTGTTGGGCGTCTGTAAGAGGCCCGTTCCAATTCACTCGCTGAAATGCGCATTAATCCGGATACCTGTCATGGCAGTTCCAAAGAGCAAGATCTCCAAGTCCCGTCGCGGCATGCGCCGCTCGCATGATCGGCTTGATTCCAACACCTATATCGAAGACGCCCAGTCCGGCGAGCTTCGTCGTCCACACCACATCGACCTGAAAACCGGCATGTATCGCGGTCGGCAGGTTCTTGAACCCAAGGACGACATCTAGTCAGGTTGCGCATTTGCGCGCACAAGACTATGGCTTCCAGCGCCTCCCGCCATCCGGCAGGGGGCGCTTTTTACATCTGACGCTGAAAAACATATGAGGGGCACAGGACGGCCATGAGCGAGATCATCGATATTCACGCACGCGAAATTCTCGACAGCCGGGGCAACCCGACCGTGGAAGTCGACGTTACCCTCGAAGACGGTTCCATGGGCCGCGCGGCTGTGCCATCCGGCGCATCAACTGGCGCCTATGAAGCACATGAACAGCGTGACGGCGACAAATCGCGTTATGGCGGCAAGGGTGTCCTGAAGGCCGTTGACGCCGTGAACGGCGAAATCGCCAACGAACTTGAAGGACTTGATGCTTCCGACCAGCGCCTGATCGACATGATGATGATCGATCTGGACGGTACGGAAAACAAGTCACGCCTGGGCGCCAATGCCATTCTGGGCGTGTCTCTCGCTGTTGCAAAGGCTGCTGCCGAAAGCGCTGCCATGCCCCTTTACCGCTACATTGGCGGCGCCAATGCGCGCGTCCTGCCGACGCCGATGATGAATATCATCAATGGCGGCGCACACGCTGACAACCCGATCGACATTCAGGAATTCATGATCATGCCGGTCAGCGCGGAAAGCCTTGCTGATTCCGTACGCATGGGCGCCGAAGTCTTCCACGCACTGAAGAAGACACTCAGCGACGCGGGCCACAACACCAATGTCGGTGACGAAGGTGGCTTCGCTCCGAATATCGGCTCCACCGACGAAGCCATCGGCTTTATCATGAAAGCCATCGAGAAGGCGGGCTACGCCCCCGGCGAAGACATCGCCCTGGCGCTCGATGCCGCGTCGACCGAGTTCTACAAGGACGGCAAGTACAACCTTGCTGGCGAGAGCAGGATTCTCGGCTCGGAAGAGTTTGCCAAGTATCTCGCTGACCTTTGCGGACGCTACCCCATCGTGTCCATTGAAGACGGCATGGCTGAAGACGACTGGGATGGCTGGGTCGCCCTGACCGAAATGATCGGCGACCGGATCCAGCTTGTCGGTGACGATCTCTTCGTCACGAATCCGGAACGCCTTTCCACGGGGCTCCAGAAGGGGGCGGCCAACTCGATCCTCATCAAGGTCAACCAGATCGGCACCCTGTCCGAGACGCTCGACGCGGTCGAGCTCGCACACCTCCATGCCTATACCGCCGTCATGTCGCACCGGTCAGGTGAAACCGAGGATTCGACGATTGCGGATCTGGCCGTCGCCACGAATTGTGGACAGATCAAAACCGGTTCGCTTTCCCGCTCCGACCGGATTGCCAAATACAACCAGCTGATTCGTATCGAGGAAGAACTCGGGCCGATCGGAATCTACGCTGGCCGGTCACGTATCAACGCCGAATAGTGCAAACCGGCGGTTAACCAATCGCCGCTACAGATTCGCACCATGGTATCCCGCCTCGAAGCCCTCGGGCTCAGCTTGCTTGTGCTTTACTTCGCCTACCACGCGTTTGCGGGGGAGAAGGGGCTTGGCCGCTGGTCTGATGCGCAGTTGGAACTGGAAGACCGCAGAGCCGTTCTTGGGCAATTGGAAGCGGATATTTCCCGCCTGCAAACGGATATCCGAAGGCTGACCCCGGGATCGGTTGACCCTGATTTCGTCGAGGCATTGGCGCGTGATAAGCTGGCCTTCGTATATCAGAATGAAATCGTTTTGATGGCGTCAGACCGCAGCATTGCAAATTGACATAGATGTTCTGACTTGTCGCCGCGGAAACGCGCATACATAAAACGGGTAAGGGATGGAGTATCTAATGGCGACAAAACCAAAGAGTGCCAAAAAGGCACCTTCGAAAGCAACCAAAGCAGACATGCTCGAATACTATCGGGCGATGCTGCTGATCCGGCGCTTTGAAGAAAAGGCCGGCCAACTCTACGGTATGGGCAAGATTGCTGGCTTCTGCCATCTCTACATCGGACAGGAAGCGGTCGTTACCGGCATGCAGGCCTGCCTGAAGGACGGCGACCAGGTTATCACCGGTTATCGCGACCACGGGCACATGCTCGCCTGCGGGCTCGATCCGAAAGGCGTCATGGCCGAATTGACCGGACGCAGTGGTGGCCTGTCCAAGGGCAAGGGCGGCTCCATGCACATGTTCAGCCGTGAGAAGAATTTCTTCGGCGGTCACGGCATCGTCGGTGCGCAAGTACCGCTCGGTACGGGCCTCGCCTTCGCGAACAAGTACAAGGGCAACGACAATGTCTGTCTCGCCTATTTCGGCGATGGGGCAGCCAACCAGGGACAAGTGTATGAAGCCTTCAACATGGCCTCCCTCTGGGACTTGCCCGTCGTCTACGTGATCGAAAACAACCAGTATGCAATGGGTACGAGCGTGGCCCGTGCGTCTGCTGAAGTGGAACTATTCAAACGCGGGATCAGTTTTGAAATCGAAGGCGAAGCCGTTGACGGCATGGATGTCCTGGCGGTCCGGGAAGCCGGTGAAAAGGCGGTCAAATATGCGCGCTCGGGCAAGGGTCCCTACATCCTTGAAATGAAGACCTATCGCTACCGCGGTCACTCGATGTCCGACCCCGCCAAGTATCGCAAGCGCGAGGAAGTCGATGATATCCGCACGCATCATGACCCAATCGACGGGCTGAAAGGGCAGCTGCTTGACGCCGGACACGCGACGGAAGACGACTTGAAAAACATCGACAAGGAGATCAAGGCCATCGTGAAGGAGGCGGCTGACTTCTCACTTGAAAGCCCGGAGCCCGATGCATCCGAACTCTGGACCGATGTCCTGCGCGAAGTGGAGTCTGTCTAGATGTCCGTTGATATTCTCATGCCCGCGCTTTCACCGACAATGGAAGAGGGCACCCTCTCCAAATGGCTCAAGAAGGAGGGTGATGCCATCTCGTCCGGCGACATCATCGCCGAGATCGAGACGGACAAGGCAACGATGGAAGTCGAAGCCGTCGATGAAGGCATTCTGGCCAAGATCCTCGTTGCTGAAGGCACCGAAGGCGTGAAGGTGAACGCCATCATCGCCGTTCTGGCAGAAGACGGCGAAGACGCAGGCAGCGTCAAGCCATCGACGAACGGATCAGCCGCTCCAGCAGCCGAAACGTCGAAAAGTGCGCCTGCCGATTCGCAGGAACCATCACCCGAAGCAGAATCCGAAACGCCAGAACCGAACGACGCCCCAGCCGCAGCGGTCCTCTCCGATCCTTCCATTCCCGAAGGCACGACATTTACCGAAACGACTGTGCGCGATGCCCTGCGCGATGCGATGGCCGAAGAAATGCGCCGCGACGAAACCGTCTTCGTCATGGGCGAGGAAGTCGCCGAATACCAGGGCGCCTACAAGGTCACGCGCGAACTTCTCCAGGAATTCGGCGCGCGCCGCGTCGTCGATACGCCGATTACGGAGCATGGCTTCGCCGGTCTCGGCGTCGGAGCTGCATTTGGCGGCCTGCGGCCCATCGTTGAGTTCATGACGTTCAACTTTGCCATGCAGGCCATCGACCACATCATCAACTCAGCCGCCAAGACGCTCTATATGTCAGGCGGGCAGATGGGTTGTCCCATTGTGTTCCGTGGACCCAACGGTGCCGCCAGCCGTGTCGGTGCACAGCACAGCCAGGACTATGCCGCCTGGTACGGCGCCATACCGGGCCTCAAGGTTGTCGCTCCCTACGATGCCGCCGATGCAAAGGCACTGCTGAAGGCGGCAATTCGCGATCCGAACCCGGTTGTCTTCCTCGAGCACGAACTCGTTTATGGTACCAGCTTCCCTGTGCCGGACCTGGATGACTACGTCCTTCCCATCGGCAAGGCTGCCGTGAAACGCGCTGGCTCGGATGTCACGCTGGTGGCCTATTCGCGCATGGTCGGCTTCGCGCTCCAGGCTGCCGAGGAACTGGCAGAGCAGGGGATCGACGCCGAGGTTATTGACCTGCGTTCCATCCGCCCGCTTGATACCGCGACCGTGATTGAAAGCGTGAAGAAAACCAATCGTCTCGTCACATGTGAGGAAGGCTGGCGCTATATGGGCGTCGGCGCGGAAATCGCCGCATCAGTCGTGGCGGAGGCTTTCGATTATCTCGACGCACCACCGGCCCGCGTCCATCAGAAAGATGTTCCTCTCCCATACGCTGCCAACCTCGAGGCCATGAGCCTTCCCGGCGTTGCCGACATCGTCGCAGCAGCCCGCAAGGTCTGCTACGTGGACCAGGAGTAGCGCCATGAGTATCAACATCACCATGCCTGCGCTTTCTCCCACGATGGAAGAAGGCACGCTCGCCAAATGGCTCGTCAAGGAAGGCGACACCGTCTCGTCTGGTGACATCATCGCCGAGATTGAAACCGACAAGGCCACGATGGAAGTCGAGGCCGCCGACGAAGGCACGATTGCGAAAATTCTGGTTTCGGAAGGCACAGAAGGCGTGAAGGTCAACGCCGTTATCGCCGTTCTCGCAGAAGAGGGCGAAGACGCATCCTCGATCAAGGCGCCCAAAGAGTCAGCTTCTCCAGAGAAAGCCGGGGCCTCGGGCAGCCAGGACAAGAAGGCGGAGGCGGCAACTGAGCCCAAGTCTGCGAAGCCGGAGCCGAAATCTGACGCGCCTGCAAAGTCCGAAGCTGCGCCCAAGGCTGAAAAACTCGCTTCCACGCCGCTTCCAAGCGCCAACACATCAGATGGCCGGATCAAGGCGAGCCCGCTTGCCCGCCGCATCGCGGACATGAAGGGCATCGAACTCAAGGCCCTCAAAGGCACCGGACCGCGCGGACGTATCATCAAGCGCGATGTGGAAAATGCCAAGCCGGGCGCCGCCGCTCAATCGGCCGGCAAGGGAGCGCCCGCGCTGGATGGTCTTATCCTGCCGCAAATCCTCGACGATCGCGTCTATGCGCCTGACAGCTACACGCTGGAGCCGCTCGACGGCATGCGCAAGGTCGTCGCCAAGCGCCTGACCACCAGCTTCATGCAGGTGCCGCACTTCCCGCTGACGATTGACCTTGAGCTCGATCATCTCTTGGCGAGCCGCGCGGCCATCAATGCCGCCGCGCCGGACGGTATCAAGGTCTCGGTCAATGACCTGCTCATCAAGGCCAGCGCCATGGCCCTGATGGACGAGCCAGACTGCAACGCATCGTACACGGACAAGGGCATCGCATATCACAAGCATGCAAACGTCTCGGTTGCCGTCGCGATTGATGGCGGGCTCATCACGCCGGTCATTTTCCATGCCGAAACCAAGGGGCTCGCCGAGATTTCCGAAGAGATGAAGGATCTCGCCGCCCGCGCCCGCGAACGCAAGCTGAAGCCGCAGGAATATTCCGGAGGCACATTCTCCATCTCCAATCTCGGCATGTTCGGCATCCGGAATTTCGCTTCGATAATCAACCCACCCGAAGGCATGATCCTGTCCGTCGGGGCAGGGGAGAAGCGCCCGGTCGTCAACGCCAAGGGCGACCTTGCCGTCGCCACTGTGATGAGCATCACCCTCACCTGTGACCACCGCGTCATCGGAGGGGCAGAGGGCGCCAAATGGCTGCAGGCCTTCAAGCGCTACGTCGAGACGCCGGAGGCAATGCTGCTTTAGCGGGTAAGATCAATAGCTTTTGGGAGGAGGGGTGATGAGCAAGATTTTTCTGAGTGTCGGGAGCCCAAGTACTAAAGCTCAGGAAGCTTTCATCGACAACTTCCGATCTCTGATGATGTCCGCCGGCCTCAAACCTCTTACTGCCGACTCGTCGTCGGTAAGGCCATTCGACAATATCAACTCGACAATGAGAAAGGCCGAGGGCGTAATCGTGTTGGCACTAGAGCGATATCATGTGAGTGAATTGGTCGAGCGACGCGGCGCTGATCTTGATCATCGTGAGGAGAGCATTCTCAAGAATGTTGCCATGCCCACCACATGGAATCAGGTTGAAGCTGCATTTGCTCATGCGTGGAAGCTGCCTCTTCTTGTATTTCGGGAGCAGCACGTATGGGAGGATGCATTGCTCGATCGCGGGAATGACTGGTACGTGCATCCCATTCGCACCGACGGGTCGAGTAAAGATTTGCTTGTGGACCAGCTGTTGAAATTTGCGGAGAAAGTCCGGAAGACGCGCCGCCCCATCTGGCATATCTGGAGATCGGCAGGTCTCCTTGAGCGGCTTGGTGCGATCTCCGCACTGCTGGCCATTGGTGCGGTTCTGGGTCAACTCATCGCGATTGTCGTCTCGAGAACAGGATTATAAGCATGTCCACCCAATACGACCTTATCGTTATAGGTTCCGGTCCCGGCGGCTACGTTTCTGCTATCCGCGCCAGCCAGCTTGGCCTGAAAACCGCCATCGTCGAACGCGAGGCCTTGGGCGGCGTCTGCCTCAACTGGGGCTGCATCCCGACAAAGGCGCTGCTGCGCTCGGCCGAAGTCATGCACCTCGCCAAACACGCCAAGGATTTCGGCCTCAGGATCGACAAGGTCGAGGTTGATCTCGATGCGGTCGTAAAGCGCTCGCGCGATGTGGCGAGCCAGCTGTCGGGCGGCGTCAAGTTCCTGATGAAGAAGAACAAGATCGACGTCATCGAAGGCACGGCCCGCCTCGAAAAAGGCACACCTGCGCCGAAGGTCATCGTCAAGGGCAAGGATGGCAAGGACACCACCCTCCAGGCCAAGCACGTCATGCTTGCCACCGGCGCCCGCGCCCGCGACATCCCGCAGGCTGGCCTCGTCGCCGATGGCAAGCTGATCTGGACCTATCGTGAAGCCATGACGCCGGACGTCATGCCCAAGCGCCTCCTCGTCATTGGGTCCGGAGCCATCGGCATCGAATTTGCCAGCTTCTACAACGAGCTAGGCGCTGACGTGACGGTCGCAGAAGTCCTGCCGCGTATCCTGCCCGTCGAGGACGCCGAAATCTCCGCCATGGCGGAAAAGGATTTCAAGAAGCAGGGCCTCAACATCATCACCGGCGCCAAAGTCGAAAACCTGAAAGCGGGCAAGAACACGGTCACCGCCAATATCACCAGCAAAGACGGCAAGAAGGAGTCGCAGGAATTCGACCGCGCAATTCTGGCTGTCGGCATTGTCGGCAATGTCGAAAATCTGGGCCTCGAAACCCTCGGCGTGAAGGTCGAGAAGACCCACGTCATAGTCGACGGCTTCGGCAAGACCGGGGTGCCCGGCCTTTATGCCATTGGAGACCTCACCGGCCCGCCATGGCTTGCCCACAAGGCCAGCCATGAAGGCGTCATTTGCGTCGAAGCCATCGCCGGCAAGGGCAAGAATCACGCCGAGCCGTTCGACGCCTCCAACGTCCCCGGGTGCACCTATTCACACCCCCAGGTCGCCAGTGTCGGCCTCACCGAAGCCGCTGCGAAGGAAAAGGGTTACGACATCAAGGTCGGCCGTTTCCCCTTCATCGGTAACGGCAAGGCCATCGCCCTTGGCGAAACCAATGGCATGGTCAAAACCGTGTTCGACAAGAAGACCGGCGAATTGCTTGGCGCGCACATGATCGGCGCGGAAGTGACTGAACTGATCCAGGGCTATGTCATCGCCCGGCAGGGTGAGCTCACCGACGTGGACCTCGCCCACACCATCTTCGCGCATCCGACGATCTCGGAAACCATGCATGAAGCCGTGCTCGACGCTGACGGCAGGGCCTTGCACATCTGACCCGGCACTTGCCCCGGCACACTGTGGGCTGGTACGCATGATGATGCCCGCTCATCATCGGAGGATACAGCGTGATACGCTATTTGGTCATGGGCCTTGCCGCCTGCCTGCTTGTTGCCTGCGCGCCTGCACCTGCGCCTGAAACGGATGTAGCGCCACCCGCCCCGGCGCTCGTCCTCCCGGACTCCCGGGAAGGGGTCGTGACCGACCGCTTCGCGCGTCTGGCCCTGCAATGTGTTCACCGCGAATACCCGAACAAGATCAGTCACGTCATGAACAGCGACGCGGATGCGGCAACACCGCGCGAACTCTACCCGGCTTTCTATGGCTGCTTCGACTGGCATTCCTCGGTGCATGGCCATTGGCTGCTCGCCCGCATCCTGAACACTGATCCCGGCACACCCTATCGGGATGCCATCATCACGGTGCTGGGCCACAGTTTCACGCCGGAAAAGATCGCGGGCGAGGTCGCCTATTTCAAGGCCGAAGGACGTGCGTCGTTCGAGCGTCCATATGGCACCGCCTGGTTCCTGCAGTTGATGACCGAATTACGGGAATCCGATCTTCGCGAAGCCAATGACTGGGTTGGCTCGCTGGAACCGCTGGAATCGCTCATCGAGGCTGAGACATCCACCTGGCTCACCAAGCTTGCCTATCCGATCCGGCTCGGCACCCATAATCAGACCGCCTTCGCATTCGGCCTGATGCTGGACTGGTCGAAAGCCAGTAATGCAGGCGCCTTCAATGCGCAGCTGACCCGAAAAGTGTTCGAGTTTCATTCCGCTGACGTGAATTGCCCGCTCGCCTATGAACCGTCCGGAGAAGACTTCCTGTCGCCCTGCCTGATGGAAGCCGACCTGATGCGCCGCGTGATGCAGGCTGACCAATATGCGAGCTGGCTCGAGGCCTTCCTGCCGCAAATCCCGACCACCGGATCAGGCGACTGGCTGCTGCCCGGTGTGGTGCTTGATCCCTCCGACGGAAAGCTCGTTCACCTCGACGGCGTAAACCTGTCGCGCGCCTGGGCACTGGAAGGTATTGCCAGCGCCTTGCCTGAGGGCGACGCGCGTATCCCGTCTCTCCTTGCTGCCGCAGAGTTGCACAAGGAAACGGGCATCGCCGCTGTCAGCGATACGCATTATTCGGGCAGCCACTGGCTCGCGAGCTTTGCGACCTATCTCGAAACCCGGCGCGGAATCGGCTCGCAATGAAACTGCCCATTGGCCCCGGCGCACTCGTCGCAGCGGCCTTTATTGGTCCAGGCACTGTCACCACGTGTACGCTTGCCGGTGCAAACTTCGGCTTCGCGCTGATCTGGGCGCTGGCCTTTGCTACGATCGCGACCATTATCCTGCAGGACATGTCAGCCCGGCTCGGAGTCATGGGCCGCGTCGGCCTCGGCGAGGCGCTGGTCAGCGGAACGGGTAACAGGTTCGTCAAATGGGGAGCGGCCGGACTGGTTCTGGCCGCACTTGCATTGGGGAACGCCGCCTATGAAGCGGGGAACCTGTCCGGCGGCGCACTTGGCCTTGAAGCCATATTCGGGGCAGGGGGGCAAACCCGCCGCATCATCATTCTGGTTCTGGCCGCCATCGCTGCCGCCGTCCTCCTGTTCGGCCGCTACAAGCTGATAGAGCGGGTCCTCGTCGCACTGGTCATCCTCATGAGCCTCGCCTTCGCCGGAAGCGCCATTCTCGTGCGGCCGGATCTCGCCGCGATGCTCGTCGGGCTTGTTCCGCGTGTGCCGGAGGCGGGGCTTCTGACATCTGTCGCCCTGATAGGCACAACCATCGTGCCCTATAATCTCTTCCTGCATGCCGCCTCCGCGCGCGAGCACTGGCCGGAGGCGAACCCGCAGGCGCTTGAAGAAGCCAAGCGCGATACGCGTGTGTCCGTCGGACTGGGCGGCCTGATCTCCATTCTTATTCTCACCACAGCCGCGTCCAGCCTGTTCGGTTCCGGCCAGCAGATATCCGGCGCGGCCGACATGGCAGCCGCCATCGCGCCCACCTATGGCGAGGCCGCGCGCTATCTCGTCGGCATCGGCCTTTTCGCGGCGGGCCTGACCTCGTCCATCACGGCCCCCCTCGCCACCGCCTATGCGCTCAGCGAAATCGCGGGCAAGCCTCGCACGGGCAAACTCTTCAAGGGCGTCGCTCTCACTATCCTGCTGACCGGTACGGTTGTCGCATTGATGGGCTATCGCCCGGTGAGCATCATTTTCGTGGCGCAGGTCGCCAATGGCCTGCTCCTCCCCATCGTTGCCGTCTTCCTGCTGGTGGCTATGAACCGGCGGTCGCTGCTTGGTGACCAGGTCAATGGCCCGATCGCCAATGCACTCGGCGTGCTAGTCATCCTGATCACGTTCGGCCTGGGACTCCGGATCATCCTGCGCGCCTTCGGAGTGTGGCCATGATACGGGAAATCTGTCTCAACGCCGATATCGGAGAACTACCCGGCGATAATGGCCGTGCGCTTGATCGGGCGATCCTGGACGTTGTCACCCGCTGCAGCATTGCGTCGGGCGGACATGCCGGAGACCAGGAAAGCATGGCAGCAACGGTCAAGGCGGCTGACGCGCGCAATGTCCTCATCGGCGCTCACCCATCCTATCCTGACAGGGAAGGGTTTGGGCGCAACGCGATGACCCTGTCTCGCGCCGACCTTAGTATAACCTTGCTGCAGCAGGTACGGGCGCTCGCTGCCATCGCCCGCGAGCGGGGCGTGCCGATAGCCCACCTGAAACCGCATGGCGCGCTCTACAATACAGCCGCACGCGATGAAGACACCGCGCAGACCATCGTCGACGTGACGATCCAGTCGCGCATCCCGCTCCTCATCGGTCCTCCCACTTCCCGGTTGGCACTTGCCGCGCACCATGCGGGCCTACCCTATCTGGCTGAAGGTTTTGCTGACCGGGCTTATGAGGCCTCCGGCGAGCTCACACCGCGGACAATGGAAGGCGCTGTCATTGCCGCCGACGAGGATCGCGTCCGCCAGGCTGTCCAGATCGCCTCCACAGGGCAGGTCACGACCCGCACGGGCGAGACCATCCAGCTACCGGTCCGCACGATCTGCGTTCACGGTGACACTCCGGGCGCTCTCGCCAGCGCGCGCGCCATTCGCGCCGCGCTGATCCGCTCTGGCATTTCCGTCGCCGCTGTCGCCCCATGACCCATCCAGTCATCACCTTCTGCGGCGATGACGCCTTGCGTTTCGTCGTGACCGATCAGGAGACGCGTCTCGCGCGCGCTCGCCAGCTGCTCGCCACAGGCGACTGGCGCGAAGTCGTGCCCGGGCGCAAGGACATCACCGTGCAGTTCAACCCGCACGAACACACCCCTGCCACCGCCATGGCGCACCTCTCGCACAACCTTGCCACACCCGCCCCCCACCTCTCCGGCACCGCCGAAACCCTCGAACTGCCCGTCCATTTTGGCGGCGCGGGCGGTCCGGACCTCAAGGATATTGCCGCCCGCATTGGCCTGTCGGAAGCGAATATCATTACGCGCCTCCTGGCCGCGCCATTGATGGTTGAGATGCTTGGTTTCACGCCCGGCTTTGCCTATATGTCAGGCCTTCCCGAGACTTTCGAAATTTCACGCCTTGCGCAGCCGCGCCAGCAGGTTCCTGCTGGTTCAATCGGCCTTATCACAGGTCAGTGCGGTCTCTATGCGCTGGCAGGCCCGGGCGGCTGGCCGATCATCGGGCGTGCCTCCCTTTCGCTGTTCGATGCCGCCTCGCCCACGCCATTCCGCCTTCAGGCCGGCACACGTGTCCAACTCGTCGAAGCAACTCCGCCATGAGCCTCACGATCCTTCAGCCCGGTGTACAGATGACGCTCCAGGGCGCGCCGCGTGTCGGCCATCGCCATCTTGGCGTTCCCGCAAGTGGCCCCGCCGATCATCTGTCCATGGCACTGGCCAACCGTCTTGTCGGAAACGCCAGTACCGCGACAGCCATCGAAGTCACCTTCGGCGGCGCCGCGATCAGCTTCGACAAGTCCGTCAGCTTTGCGATAACCGGGGCACAGTCTGACCTGATACTCGCAGGCCGTCCTGTTGCGTCCCACATGACTCATTTTGCCCAGGCAGGAGATACGCTCAGGATAGAGCCTGCCCGGAAAGGCTGCCGGGTCTACATCGCCATCGCGGCGGCCTTGGAGGCTGCGGATTTTCTCGGGTCCACATCGACCTATCTTCCCGCAGCGCTCGGCGGACGCGCGGGCAGGGCGCTCAAGCCAGATGATACGGTCGGGTTTGGCGGCGGGCGCAATGTTTCCGGACTGGCAACGCCTCGAGACCTTCAGCCCGTCTGCAGCAACAGCTACACGTTGCGCGCTGTCGAAGGGCCGGACTATCCGGCCGGGGCGCAAGGCCTGTGGGACAGCAGTTTCAACGTGACCCAACGCGCCAGCCGTATGGGCATCGAACTGGAAGGTGATTTCCCGCGCTCGGCTGAATGTGCAAGCCGTCCCAGTTCGGCGATCTTTCCGGGCGCGTTACAGCTGCCTCCGGGCGGGCGGGGTTTCCTGCTTCTCGCAGACGCGCAGACGACCGGTGGCTATCCGCATATCCTGCAAGTCGTGCGGGCCGACCGCCACCTTCTCGGGCAGGTTCGTCCGGGCGATCGAATACGTTTCCTGCATAGGACACGACAGCAAGCGACGGATGCCCTGCGTGCAAAGCAGGCTTTGCTGTCATCGTGGCTGCCGGATTTTTTCCTCTGAATCCGTCCTGCGGCAGGGCTATTCCTCGGAATCGTGATTTTCACTAGGAGGGAGCGGGCGGTCTTCATCAACCAGAATGCGGGTGGCGGCGCCGTCAGGATCATCAAACTGGCCTGATCGGGCGGCCCACAAGAATGCGATCAGGCCAATCAGGCCCATGCCAAGTGCGATGGGGATGAGAATCAGCAAACCCGACACTAGAGCCGCTCCGGCATTGTATTCAGGCGCAAGGCATTCAGTGACACCAGAATGGACGAGGCTGACATGGCAATTGCAGCCACGAGTGGCGTTGCATGACCACTGATGGCAATCGGGACGGCAACCAGATTGTAGGCCGCAGCAAAGCCGAAATTCTGCAGCATCACGACACGTGCCTGCTTGGCTACTGAAATCAGCCGGGGGAGGGAGGCCAGGCCGCCGGAATAGACTGCGTCGCTTGCAGAACGGCTGATATCCATGGCGCCGCCGGGCGTGACGGACGCATGAGCAAGCGCCAAAGCACCGGCATCGTTGAGTCCGTCGCCAACCATCAGTACGCGATGGCCCTTTGCCTGCAATTCCTCCAGGCGTTGAACCTTGTCGCGAGGAGATGATTTCGCGCGCCAATTCGCAATCCCAAGCGTTTCTGCGACGTCGCGAACCGCTTCTTCGCGGTCACCTGACAGGACTTCCATGCCGTAACCGGCACGCTTCAATGTGCGGATGGTCTCGATCGCATCATCAAGAATATGGTCAGCGAAATGGAACTGGATTGGCTGTTCGTCGCCCTTCGAAAACCAGAGGGAGCTGCTCGTGATATCACTCTGATCCGTGCCGATCCATTCAGCAGATCCCAGCCTGCATGTGACGCCGTCGATCAAACCCTCAAGGCCGAGCCCGGGAAACTCCCGAACACCCGATGCGATCGGGCCTGGACCTGCAATTTCGACCAAAGCCCGTGAAAAGGGGTGCCGGCTAGCGCGGGCTAATTGAGCCGCGTCGTCCAGCACATCTGGCGCGATCTCATCGACGAGGCGGGGCGTACCAAGTGTGAGTGTGCCGGTCTTGTCAAAGATCACGTAGTCGCATTGGGCGAGGCGTTCCAGGGCATCGCCCGACTTCAGGAACGTGCCGGACCTGAACAGGCGTCCCGATGCGACTACTTGAGTCACAGGCGCAGCGAGCGCGAGGGCGCAAGGACAGGTAATGATGAGCGTCGAAACACCGATCAGCAACGCCTCGTTCGCCCCCAAGCCTGCCATGAGCCAGCCGAGGAATGCTAGCAATGCAGATGTGTGGACGAACGGGACGTAGAGCGACACAGCGCGGTCTGCGATCTTCCGGTAAGTCGATCGGCGTTGCTCTCCGGCGTCCAGCATCCGGGCAATATCGGAAAGCAGGGAGTCACTCGCCGCACCGATGGCTCGGCCCTGCAGCGGTTGGGACAGGTTCACAGTGCCCGCGAGCAAGCTCATGCCGACAAATGTCGTTCGCGGAACGCTTTCTCCGGTTACCAGGCTGTCATCCACTTCCGAAAGTCCCGAATCGATTTTCATGTCGACGACGGCGCATTCGCCCGGCGACAGGAGAATTCGGTCTCCGGGCTGAATCTCACTTGCCCGAACGGATCTTGCTTCGCCGCCTTCACCTAATCTGGTCACCGTTCGATTGGCCATCGCAGCGAGTTCACGCGCAGAGACGTAGGCTTTCCTGCGCACACGGGCATCCAGAAAGCGCCCAATCAGCAGGAAGAACAGCAACATGACAGTCGCATCGAAATAGGCATGCTCGCCGCCTCTGAGCGTTTCCGATACGCTCACGCAAAACGCGATTGTCACCGCCAGCGAGATGGGAACATCCATATTGGCATGCCCCCGTTTCAGAACGCTCCAGGCGGAACGAAAGAATACGCGGCCTGAAAACAGGATTGTCGGAAACGCTATCAGGCCGGAGATGCCATGCAACATCCTGCGCGTGGATTCACCCATTTCTCCGTGGCCAGCCCACACCGAAACTGAAAGGAGCATGATGTTGGCTGTGGCGAAACCAGCGACACCCAAAGCAACCAGCAAGCTTCGCTCTTCGCGCTGCTCATCGGAAACATTGCGGTTTTGATCCTGCGGCGAGACGCCATATCCGAGGGCACTGACCGCTTGCACAATCGTGTTCGCGCCGAGATCCCCGCGCCACGCCACATCAAGTGTGCCGGTTGATAGATTGAGCCGTGCCGTCTCGACATCCGGTAATGCCTTCACAGCCGATTCGATCCGGTTGATGCAAGCCCCGCATTTGGCGCCGCGTACAGTCAGGCCGAGACGATTTTGCCCGCCGACGCGCCGCACGAAGGCAGAAGAGTCAGGTGCATTCGTCAATTCGGGCGGAGCAAGCCCTGTCGGACAACCGGCCGAAAGGCTGTCGTTGAGCGATGTCATTGCACCGTGAGCACCTTGGCTGCAGAGAATGTGCCGGCCCCGGCTTCGCCGTTCACAACAGCATTTATCCTGACGTGCCACGCGCCCGCCGCGAGGGCCGGAAGCGCGCCCTGAAACTCACCGGCACCTACTGGCAGAAGTTCGAGAACAAGATCACTCTCCTGCGTTGCCGCGCGTCGCAACTCCCCGCCTACGGAGCGGGCAGCCAAGGGATTGCCATCGCGATCAAACAGGCGCGCAACCAGAATCTTCCCGGATTCGGTTTCAACGAGTCCGACCTCTGCCTTCCACATCATGTCCTGCTGGAGCGAACGCGACTCGATCGTCTTATTGTATTGCAGGCCCTGCAAGTAGGAATGCTTGACGTCCTCACCCGGGAACGATGTGATGGCTGCCCACAGGAAGATGCCGTTGACCACAAACATCAATCCGAAAAAGCCCAGCATCCAGATGAGGACATGGCTTCCTTTGAGCGTTTTGGACGTGATGGAAGAATTCGGGGTCACGACTGACATCATTTGGCTCCGGCTGTAACAAACGCGGCTGTGCTCGTGTGGCTCTCACCTGTCTCTGGGTCGGTTATGGTGATCTCCAGAGAAGATCTGTGTGGAAGCGAGGCGGCAGGTGCCGTCACCAGCATACGGAACCTGTCGACGCCGTATTGTTCCAGAGGCAGCTTGGTGCTGATTGCGCCTTCAGTTTTTGGCACACCGATAATCTCGAAGTCCGCGCCAGGTATTCCGGAAATAGAGATAACAGTTTCGCGTGCGGTTGTCGCCTTGTTGATCAGTTTGAGCGTATAGCCATTGCGCACTTCACCGCCTGCGAGTTGGACGAAAGGCGGCGACCGATCCTTCAGGACATTGACCTGGAACGTGGGCTTGTTTGCCAATCCAAACAGGATCAACCCGCTGATGGCCAGCATGAGAAACGCGTAAAGCACGGTCCTGGCCCGTACAAGTTTATATGTTGGCTTCTGTCCTGCTGCGCGGGCGGCTACAGCCAGATCGGTATCGTAGGCAATCAGGCCTGTCGGGCGATCGACCCTTTTCATGATGTCGTCGCAGGCATCGATGCAGAGCGCGCAGTGGATACATTCCAGTTGGGCACCGTCGCGGATATCGATACCCATGGGACAGACCTGAACGCATTGCTTGCAATCAATGCAGTCGCCACGCCCTTCGAAGCCCTGGTCCTTGCGCAGTGCGCCGCGCGGTTCACCGCGATCGTAGCGATACGTCACGTTCAGCGCATAATCGTCTGTCAGTGCGCCCTGGATGCGGGGCCAGGGACACATATAGGTGCAAACCTGCTCGCGCATCCAGCCGGCTAGAAAATACGTTGTGAGGGTCAATATTCCCGCAAAGAAATAGGCGGTGAGTGGGGCTTCGCCCGTGAAGAAGGTGCGCGCGATGGTCGGCGCATCATGCCAATAGAGTACCCAGACTCCACCCGTCAGGAACGCAATTATCAGCCAGACAACATGCTTGCCGATCTTCCTTGCGGCTTTGTTCAATGACCAGGCCGCCTTGTCGAGGCGCATGCGCGCTGCACGGTCACCTTCAAATGCGCGTTCGACCCAGATGTAGAGGTCGGTCCATACGGTTTGCGGGCATGTGTATCCACACCACGCCCGCCCCAGCAGCGATGTCACGAGGAACAGGCCGAGGGTCGCAACGATCAGCAGGCCTGCAAGATAATAGACCTCCTGAGGCCATATCTCGATGAAGAAGAAGTAGAATTTCTCGCTCGAGAAATCGGCCAGGACAGCCTGGTTCGGAATGCCTTCACCCCGTTCCCAGCGAACCCAGGGAAGCAGGTAATAGATCCCCAGCGTCACTGCCATGACGATCCACTTCACCATCCGGAACTTGCCGTGAGCGAGTTTCGGATAGATCTGCTTGCGGCCTTCGTACAAGGACGGCGGCCGTGGCGGCATGCCTGCAGTATGTGTGGGGTTCGTGATCTGGTTCATGACTGCTCTTATTCACCGCCACCGAGTGAGTGGACATAGAGTGCCAGCGCCTTGATTGTCGGGTCGTCCAGTCTTCCCTGCCAAGCCGGCATATGGGCGTTACGGGCATTGGAAATGCTGGCCGTGATATCGGCCGGTCCCCCGCCGAACACCCATTCGTCATCTGTCAGGTCCGGTGCGCCAACATCACGGCTGCCTTTGGCATTATCGCCGTGACAGGAGGCGCACTGACTGGCGAAAAGTGGAGCGCCTTGCGACGCGGCATCCATATCTGTTGCGCGGCCTGAAAAGCTCAATACGTGCTGCACCAAGTCGTCGATCTCTGATGACGTCAGGAGCTTGTCGCGACCGAATGCCGGCATGGCCGAGAATCGGGTCGCGTCATCACCTTCATGTCGGATGCCGTGGCGGAGCGTGTATTCGATGCCGTCAAGTGTGCCTGACCAAAGCCAGACATCATCGGCCAGCATCGGATAGCCTTTGGCACCGCGACCGCCTGCGCCGTGGCACGTGGCGCAATTGTCGCCAAAGGCACTTTCACCCATAGCCATGGCAAATTGCTGAAGGTTCAGGTCATTCTGGATCTCGGTCAGTGAGGCAGTCATCAAGCGCTGTGAGGCGGCGCTGCGCTCTGTCTTCATTGTGGCGACCTTGTCGGCCACCATTGCACGGTCCGAATGTCCCAAAACACCTGGCGTATTCGTGCCACCAAATCCCGGAAGCGCTGGAATGGCAGGCATGAAGATCATGTAGAGAATGGCCCACGCGATCGATATGTACCAGACAATCAGCCACCAGCGCGGAAGCGGATTGTTGAGTTCCTTGATTCCATCCCAGGTGTGGCCGGTGGTTTCCACGCCGCTGTGAACGTCGATTTCATTATGCTGGTCACTCATCGCCGGGTTCCTTGTCTTCGAGAGGCAGATAGGCTGCTTCACGAAATTTGTTCTTGTTCGAAGGCCAGAGGGCATATGCGAGCGCGACGGCGAACATCACGACGAACAGTCCAAGGCCCCATGTTTGGGCAAATTTTGAAAGCGTCTCGTACATTTCCATCTCCTAGCGTCGGTTGCTCAGATCGTCGGCTTCGTACGTCGAAAAATCGACGAGCGTGCCGGTCATCTGGAGATAGGCAACCAGGGCGTCCATCTCGGTGATACGGCTCGGGTCGCCGTCATAATCACCTATCAAGACGGTTCCCGTGCGTTCGGCGGCGGCCTCGTAGCGAGCAACCAGCGCATCCTGGTTGTCATAGTCGGCTGCCGGATCGACCTGGGCGATCAGGTCAGCCTTTGCGTTCTCGATCATCTCGTCAGTGTAGGGCGTGCCCTCCATACGAAGCGCCTTCAAATGATCAGCTATTTCGTCGAAGCGCAGCTCCTTGTCCGAAAGGAACGCGTAGGGAGGCATGATTGATCCCGGCACAACCGATCTCGGATCTTTCAAATGGTCCACGTGCCATTCGTCGGAATACTTGCCTCCAACACGGGCCAGATCCGGCCCTGTCCGCTTTGATCCCCACTGGAACGGGCGGTCATACATGCTCTCGGCGGCGAGAGAATAGTGCCCGTAGCGTTCGACTTCGTCACGCAGCGGCCGGACCATCTGGGAGTGGCAAGTGTAGCAGCCCTCCCGGATATAGATGTTCCGCCCCGTCAGCTCGAGAGGCGTGTAGGGACGCATCCCTTTCACCTTCTCGATCGTGTTTTCGAGATAGAAGAGCGGTGCGATCTCCACGATGCCGCCGACGGCGACAACCAGCAAAATGCCAACAGTCAGAAGCAGTGAGTGGCGCTCAAGGGCCTGGTGTTTTTGGAACAATCCCATTTTTTCCGTTCCTATTCAGCAGGTTGGAGGGTGGAGGCGTGAGCCGGCGCGGATTTGGAGACGTCTGCCGCCTCACCATGTCCCAAAGCCGTTCGCACAAGATTGTATGCCATGATCAGCGCACCCACGAGGTAGAGGCTGCCCCCTGCGGCACGGATCATGTAGCTGATATGCTTGGCTTCGACGGTTTCAATGAAGCTGTACTCAAGGAAGCCGTATTCATTGTAGGCGCGCCACATCAGGCCTTCCATGATGCCAGCGAAGTAAAGAGCCACGATGTAGAAGACGATACCGATCGTCGCGAGCCAGAAGTGCCATTCGACGAGGTTTCTCGAAAAGAGCGCCGGACGCTTCCACAACCATTGTGTAAGGCAATAGAGAGCACCGAACGAGATGAACCCGACCCATCCGAGCGATCCGGAGTGCACGTGCGCAATGCCCCATTCGGTATAGTGAGACAGGGCGTTGACGGCGCGCACACTCATTAGCGGGCCTTCAAAGGTCGACATGCCGTAGAATGCGAGCGAGACGACCATCATCCGGACGACGGGATCCGTGCGCAGTTTGTCCCACGCGCCGGAAAGGGTCATGACGCCGTTGATCATCCCGCCCCAGCTGGGCATCCACAACATCACCGAGAAGGTCATACCCAGTGTCTGGGCCCACTGCGGCAGAGCCGTATAGTGCAGGTGGTGCGGGCCAGCCCAGATGTAGATAAAAATCAGTGACCAGAAGTGTACGATGGACAGCCGGTAGGAATAGACAGGCCGCTGCGCGCGCTTCGGAATGAAGTAGTACATGATGGCGAGGAAGCCGGTTGTCAGGAAGAACCCGACGGCATTGTGACCGTACCACCACTGGGTCAGCGCATCCTGGACGCCCGCGAACAGCTGGTAGCTTTTCGAACCAGACAGGTTCACCGGAAGCGACAGGTTATTGACGATGTGCAACATCGCGATTGTCACGATGAAGGACAGGTAGAACCAGTTGGCCACGTAGATGTGTGGTTCCTTGCGCTTCCAGAGCGTGCCCAGGAAGACAAGCAGGTAAGCCACCCATACGATTGTGAGCCACAAGTCAGCATACCATTCTGGCTCTGCGTATTCTTTCGACTGTGTTACGCCCATCAGGTACCCGGTACCTGCGATGACGATGAACAGATTGTATCCCCAGAACACAAACCAGGGCCAAAGGCCGCCTGCGATGCGTGTCCGGGATGTGCGCTGAACGACGTAAAAGCTGGTCGCGATCAGCACGTTGCCACCAAAGGCAAAAATGACTGCAGAGGTATGCAGCGGACGAAGCCGGCCAAAATTGGTCCAGCCAAGTTCAGGAAAATAGAACAGGCCAGGCCAGGTCAGCTGCAGCGCAATGATGAGGCCGACGAGAAACCCCGCAATGCCCCAGAACATGGCAGCCGCAACCCCGAACTTGACGATCGTGTCTTCATAATAGGTTTCGTCAAACGGGTTGCGGCCGTTAAGTCCGCCAGCCCATATGCCGATCGAAACCAGCGCAAACGCCGACAGGAAGAAGAACAGCCATGCATGGGCCTCCATCATTGGGTCCACGGCATTGGCCGCGATCAATAGTGACCCCAGACATGCAATGGCGACGAATGTCGCGACACTGGCGATGCTGCCAGCTGCCGACGCTCGCGGCTTGGTTAGAGTGCTCACCGGATTTGCCCCTTTTTCAGACCTGCTTGGATTTGGTGCAAAATGCCGGGAGCCGTCCGCAGGTTATATAAGGGTAATTACGGATGGGCTGGGCTGTCGCACCTTTAATACTATCACGTATCACTATAGGAGATTCGGATGAATAGATTGGCCGGTTTTTTCCCGGGAATCGCAATGCTCGCTGTGGGAGCCGCGAAGGTGTGGACGCACACACAATCATTGCAGGCTTTTCTGTCCGTCCGGTGCGGGCCTGAAGGTCTGTCGTCAGCGGCAAACGGTCCCGCATTCTGGACGAGCATGTTTGCGGGCCATTGCTGGGGCTGCCCGGTGTCTTTTGCAGGTGCTGCGATGATTCTCGTCGCGGTAGCGATGCAGTTCAGGCCACAGGTGACGTCACGCTTACGCCTTCGTTAGATTGGCCTGAAATAACGTCGGCAGGTTCCTGCTCGCAAGTTCAGACAGGCTTGTGCATATGAGGTGTGATCTGAGTCGAAGGAAACCACGGCATGACAGAACCAGCTGATGGACCAGGACAAATTCTCTTTTCGGCCGACGATGTCGCCGCACTCCAGTCCCATCTGAAATCCATCCTGGAATCCGTACCTGACGGCATGATCGTCATTGACGAAACAGGCCGCATTCTAGCCTTCAGCAAAGCTGCAGAAGCCCTGTTCGGTTATGAAGCGGAGGAAATTATCGGACGTAATGTACGTCAGTTGATGGCTGGTCGCGACGAAACCAATCACGATCAGTATATCAGCAATTATCTGCAGACTGGCGAGCGGCAGATCATAGGTGTCGGTCGGGTCGTGACCGCGCGACGGTCTGACGGCACCTTGTTCACGATCGACCTCAAGATCGGGGAGGCGAAAATCGGTGACCATTGGCTATTCACGGCATTTGTACGCGATCTGACCGAACAACGACGCGCAGAGATGAGGATGCGAGAGATGCAGTCCGAACTCGTGCATTTCTCGCGCCTGAGCGCAGTTGGTACGATGGCGTCAGCACTGGCTCACGAACTCAATCAACCCCTCACGGCCGTGGCCAACTATCTTGAGGCAGGCCGTGATATTCTTGACAGTCCAGGAGCAGAGAAGCGCGAACTGCTGCGTGAAGCCTTGGACGAAGGGGCACGACAGGCCGTCCGGGCGGGCGACATTGTCCGCAAGCTTCGCGGCTATGTCTCACGAGGGGAGATTGATGCGCGCTCGGTCGAGCTTGGGCCGCTTCTGATCGACGCTGCGGCTTTGGCACGTCTCTCGATGAGCTCCAAAGACGTGCCCGTGACACTCAACGTTGCGTCAAATGTCGGCAATGTCCTGGCGGACCCCATTCAAGTCCAGCAAGTCGTCATTAATCTGGTGCGAAATGCGCAGGAGGCACTGTCGGCTTCACCAAGCCCGAAGATCCGGATCAACGCGGAGCGAAGAGACAAAGGGCTGATCGAAGTTTCGGTTTGTGACAATGGCGCTGGTCTTGATGAAGAGGTCAAGAAGTCGCTCTTCAAACCATTCACGACCTCCAAGTCTGGTGGCATGGGGCTCGGCCTGTCAATCTGCCAGACAATTGTCGAGGCTCATGGCGGTACGATCTGCGCTGATTTGGCCCCGGATGGAGGCACGTGTTTCAGGTTCACACTTCGAACCGATCCGGCTATCAATGCGGGATGACTGATCAACGCCTGATACACTTGGTAGATGATGATGAGGCTGTCCGGCACTCGGCAAGCTTCATGCTGCGTCATGCCGGATTCCTGGTCAAAACCTACGCCGACGGTGTGCAATTCCTGGAGTGCGCACAAACGGCGGATCCCGGTTGCATTTTGCTCGATGTGCAGATGCCACACATGGACGGACTGGAAGTTCAGGAGCGCCTCAATGAGCTCGGATTGGCCTTTCCGGTCATCGTGCTGACCGGTCATGGCGATGTCGAGGTGGCGGTCAAGGCGATGAAGGCCGGGGCTATCGATTTTGTCGAAAAACCTTATGAAAAACAGACGCTTGTGGATGCGATTGTACGCGCTTTCGATCGCATGGATGCGCGCAGCCTGAAGGATGTTCTCGCGGATGAAGCCAAAGGTCGCGTCGAACGCCTTACGCCCCGGGAAAAAGACGTTCTCGTTGGCCTGGTTGATGGTTTTACCAACAAGATGATTGCGGAAACGCTCGATATATCGCCGCGCACGGTGGAGATTCACCGCGCGAACCTGATGGAAAAACTCGACGCGCCCAGCCTCTCCAGCGTCCTGAGAATCGCTTTCGCAGCCGGTATTGGCATGGAGAGCTCGCAGTAGGGGCTTCTACTTAAAGACAGGGCTGACGACGTATTTCAGACTATCTGCTCACCTAACTTTACGCGGTAGAGCATGAATCAGGAAATCCAACCGGTAAAATCTGCCCAAATCGCGATCGTTGATGACAACGAGGCGGTGTGCCGGTCATTGTCATTGCTTTTGCGCGCCAAAGGGTACGGCGTTTCCGTGTATGACAGCGGATTGACATTTCTCGGCAGGGGAGTGGCGCCGGATTTCGATTGTGTGCTCATCGACTTCAAGATGGCGCCACATGACGGATTCGAGTTGCTGCGGGAAATGAGGGAGCGCGGCGAGACAATGCCGGCGATCATGATCACAGGCTGGCAATCCAACGATCTCGAGGAGCAAGCAAGAAACGCGGGTTTCGAGGATCTTATCTATAAGCCAATGCTCGATGATACGTTGATCGAAGCCCTGGATCAGGTTTTGTCCCACTGAACTGCACGGGTCGGAGGGGCGTTTGGGGAAGGGGCCTGGCAAGGCAAAGAGCCCGATTTGTTAACAAGACGTTGCGCACCATAGAGGCAAGCATGCTGTGGTGGACGAGGGAAGCTTGATAGCAACCGCATTTTCCGGCTGCTCATGCTGGTTCGAGATCATGCAATATCACCAGCCGCTAAAGTCCAGAATGGATCGGCTAATAAAATCCATGAGTCGCATAATCATCATTATGGGAAATAATGATGCGGCCCATCATGGCGAGACACGCAGCGTCATGCCGTCAAAACCGGGCTCTACGCCGTCGGGCAACTCTCCCTTCAATGTCTGATAATCCATATCCACGTGCATATTGGTCAGGATCGCCCGTGTTGGCTTCAGTTCGGCAATCCATGCCAGGGCCTGCTCGAGGTTCGCGTGTGTTGGGTGTGACGTGTAGCGTAGCGCATCCACGACAAGCGTTTCGAGCCCTCTCAAATGGTCGAGCGTCTCGCTCGGCAACGCGTTCACGTCGTTGCAATATGCAAGTCCCCCAACTCTGAAACCGAGGCAGCGTATTCGTCCGTGCTCCATATCCAGCGGCATGAGCTCGATTTGTCCCCCGGGTCCGTCAATCGTAAACGGTTTGCAGGGCGTAATATCGGCCTTGGTCTCAAGTATGGGCGGATATCCGCCCATACCCTCAAAACAATATTTGAACCTATTGTGCAGCGACGTGCGGGTTGCCGCGTCCATATAGGTCGGGATCGGGCGTCTCATGGCAATCACCAGCGGCCGCACATCGTCAATTCCGTGCGTCTGGTCAGCATGATCGTGCGAGTAAACGATTGCGTCCAGGTGGCGTACATCAGCCGCAAGTAACTGCTCCCGCATGTCAGGCGACGTATCAATCAGGATGCGGGTCATCACTCCATCTGGGCCAATGCGGTCTAGCAGTGCAGAACACCGCGTCCGGCGATTGCGGACTTCTGCTGGATCACATGCGCCCCAGTCACCGCCGACACGAGGTACGCCTCCGGAGGAGCCCGTCCCGAGCAGCGTGAAGCGATAGCTGGAATCAGTCACGCATCGACCTTTGCGAAAAGCTTTCGCGCATTGGCTTCCGTGATCTGCTTCACGTCCTCAACATTGATGCCTTTGAGCTTTGCAAGTGCCTCTGCGACGTGGACGAGAAAGGCTGGCTCGTTACGGCGCCCTCTCATAGGCATGGGCGCCAGATAGGGACAATCTGTTTCGAGAATGATCCGCTCCATCGGCACATCCGCGATAACGTCGCGAACTTCGCTTGCGCTTTTGAACGACAGGATGCCCGACACTGACACATATGCGCCAAGCGCCAGGCCTCGCTGCGCCAATCGGGCCCCTCCGGTATAGCAATGCAAAAGGGGCTGGAACGCCCCTATATTGTATTCAGCTTCAAGGACATCACCCATCATGTCATCTGCTTCGCGCGTGTGCAGGATCAAGGGCAGGCCCGTGATACGAGACGCCTCAATGTGCTTTTGCAGGCTGCGTATCTGTGCATCTTCCGAGCTGTAGCCGTAGTGAAAGTCCAGCCCCGTTTCACCGATCGCCACCACGTCCGGACGCTCAGCGGCTGCAACGAGATCATCAACAGTGATATCGGGAAAGTCTTTGCTATGGTGGGGGTGCACACCGACGGAACACCAGATGTCGGCATTTGCTGCCGCAATGGCGTGGACCGCCTCGAAATTGTCAAACCGGTCACAAATCGCCAGGAACCGACGGACGCCAGCCGCACGCGCGCGCTGTAGTACGTCTTCCAGATCGTCAGCGAATGCATCGCCGTGCAGGTTCACATGCGTATCAAACATAAGGGTTGCCTTAGCCCTGTCCCACTGAGGAATAAAGCCCGGCAATCACCTTCGCAGCTGTCTGCGAAGCCTCCATGTTCAATGCTTCGGACTGCCCCAGCAGGCGTGATGTCTGCAACCAGGCATCGGCCGACGCGGGGTTGTCATCCGCCCGGTCTGCCAGCCAGTTCAGCACCTCCTCACCAAAGGCCTGAAGTGCGGTTGAGTCCGCATTGGCGGCCTGCACTGCCGCCGTAAGCAAGGCATCATTCGGCTTGGGCATGGATCTCAATAAGGCGCGCGCCGCGTTGGACGCTTGCAGGCCGCTAGGGGTGGATAGCCGAATTCCCAATCCCGGACGTCCTCGCGCCAGGGCCATCGCTTCTTTCGGCGCGTCCGCCATCTTGAGAACTTGAGCTGTATCATCTGTCGACAATGGATTGAGCCGAAGCGTTCTGCAGCGTGACCTGATTGTTGGCAGGATGGGCTTTGAACCATGATTGACAAGAAACATGATGCTCGACGCGGGAGGCTCTTCCAGTGTTTTCAGCAAGGCATTCGAAGCGTTCCGGTTCAACTCATCCAGCGAATCGATGATGCCGACCCGCCAGCCGCCCATCCCGGGTTTCAATGTGAAAAAGTGATTGAGGCCGCGCACCTGGTCGATCGTGATGTCTTGCCTCGGTTTGCCCTTGTCATTGAGTTCGATCTGGACGATGCGGCGATCCGGGTGCCCCCCCGCGAGAAACTTTTGCATCACCGGATCGTCCTCGGGGGCATCAAGCGGCGCTTCGCCCGGCCCTCTCGCGCCAAGGATGAAGGCTGCAAGACGACAGGCGAAGCGTGACTTTCCTATCCCTGTCGGTCCCTCGATGAGCCAGGCATGGTGCAGCTTGCCGCTGGCATGGGCCGCAAGGAATGCCTGTTCGGCTGCCCGATGACCCACGAGAGGAAGTGCCACACTCATCGGGCGCTCATTTGCTGGGCCAAGAAGGCCTGAATCTCCGACCACACAGCGTCAGCGACCACGGAGGCTTCCTCGGAAGCATCAATCAAGCGACATCTTTTTGGTTCCGATTTAGCGAGATCAATGAACGCGGCGCGCACCTCGGTATGGAACGCGCTCGATCGGCTCTCGAATGAATCCTTCACTTGGCTGCGGTTCTCCCTTCGCGCATCCGTCGTTGACGGTGGGGCGTCCAGGACAAATGTTAGGTCAGGCTGAGTCTCGCCAATCACAGACGCTTCGAAGCTCTTGAGCACATCAAGCGGGACGCCCCCTTTCACGCTCTGGTACACACGCGTTGAGTCGGAAAACCGGTCACAGATCACCCATTTGCCGCTTTCAAGCGCTGGCCTGATGACTCTGTCGAGATGGTCGCTTCGCGCTGCATTCATCAGCAAGGCTTCGGCCATCGACGACCAGTAGTTTCCGGGCGGTGGATGAAGCGCGAGGTCCCTGACCAGTTCTGCGAGCGGCGTTCCGCCGGGTTCACGAGTGGTCACCACATCGAGGCCGGCGGCAACAAGGCGTTCAGCCAGTGCGCTTTGCAAGGTCGACTTCCCGACACCTTCACCGCCTTCAAGCGTTATGAACCGCCCGCGCTTCGTATCAGCCATCATCGCCCGACATCAATGCGCTCAATCCGTCTATGGCGCGGCCGAAGAAACCAAGCTTCTTGACAGGCGCTTCGGCGATTATGGGTGCCTCCACCGGTTCACGTCCGGCCAGTGTGACAACCAGCCGCCCGACACGGTCACCTTTCGCAATGGGAGCCTGCAATGCCTGATCGAGCACAATCTCTGTTTTCGCCTTGTCAAAAGCAGCCTTGTGTCCTGCAATCAGCATTGGCTCTGCGAGCGACACCGGAACGGTGCGCTGCTGGCCGAGCCAGACTTTTTGGTCGGGGAGGACGACATTCTCGGGCGCGATGGTTTTCAGTTCAAAGCTTTGAAACGCGAGACGGAGCATGCGTTCAGCTTCAGAGGCTCTTGCAGCCATCGAATCCAGACCGTTGATCACGATCGTTCTGCGTACGCCGTCACGAACCGCTGATCCTGTCAGCCCATATCCCGAAGCTTCCAGATGTCCGGTTTTTAGCCCGTCCGCGCCCTCAACGCCGAGCAGAGGATTTCGGTTAGGCTGCGTGTATTCGCGCCACGAATAGGCGGGCAGGTCATACCAGTCATAATATTCCGGGAAGTCATCGATGGTGAGCTTTGCGAGCCGCGCGAGGTCCTCGGCAGAAATGACGTGCCCAACATCTTCAAGGCCAGTCGCGTTGAGGAAGTTGGCCGATTTCAGGCCTTTCTCATGTGCGAGTTGGGTCATGCGTTTTGCAAACGCTTCCTCCGATCCGGAGATGCCTTCGGCCAACACGATACAGGCGTCATTGCCGGACATGACGATAACGCCATGCAGGAGTTCTTCGATGGTCGGAGTGTCCTTCGGAACGAGCCCCATCGTGGACGTGCCGGATGGAAACCCGCCACGCCGCCACGCATCGGCGCTGACCGTGAGGCGATCTGTCAGTTTCAGTTCGCCGCGCTTCACCATGTCGAAGACAAGGTAGGCAGTCATCATCTTGGTCATGGAGGCGGGGATCATCGGTTGCGATCCGTCCTTGGAATAGAGGATTTCGCCCGTCGAATGGTCCATGATCACAGCGTATTGCGCAGGCGTGTCAATGATTTGCGCCTTGGCGGGCGCAACCAGCACCGAAAGCAGTGCCACGATGGCCAGGACATGTGTTTGGCGCTTCATGAGAGAGGGCCTCCATTGTAAAAGATGAGGGCTTCATGACGAGCGGCCCTTATTCCCGTTTAATTGGGAAAAAGGGCCGGTTTGTGGTCAGCGTCAATGGGGTGTTCTGTAGCGGCAGCTAGTCGGCGGAAACAACGCGGCCATTGGCAACGCCGCGAAATGCCAGATCGTCCCGCATTTCCGCTGCTGAATGCCGGTCGTCGAAAGGCCCGACACGAACACGGAAATAGTCTGCGCCATTCACACGGGCTGGAATGATCGTGACAGAAAGGTCGCTTCCGAGCGATTTCTGGAACGTCTGGGCATTCCCGATATCGGAAAAAGAGCCAACCTGGACGAAATAGCTGCCCTGCCCTGTCTGTTCTGGACGCCCGAATTGTACAGTGTCGGAGAGATTCGCCGAGGCATACTGAACGGGTGCCGCCTTATCTTGGTCTGTTCCGATCGTATAAGTCGCGGGCACAACACGTTCAGGTGCAACAGATGGGCTAAGGGCGACTGTTCGTCCACTCACCGGCGCGGCACCAAGGTAGCGAACCCGGATATTGGCGCGACCGTCGGATCCAAACGCCAGTGCACTGGCCGCGCGCTTGGAGAGCTGCAGCGACGCGCCATCTTCAAATGGCCCGCGGTCATTCACCCGCACGACCACCTCTTTCTGCGTATCGACATTGATGACCTGGATCAGGCTGGGTAGCGGAAGGGTTGGGTGCGCAGCTGTCAGGCCGTCCTGGTCGAAAACTTCACCGTTCGCGGTTGGAAGACCTGAAAATTCGTCGCCATAAGTGACGCCAACACCTGTTTCGTCGAATACCGGGCCGGATTCCGGGGCGACGAAAATCGTGCTTGCCGGAGCTGCGCTCGCCTGTATTGCGCTTGTGAAGCGCGGCTCTTCTGCGGGTTCGAATGGCTCCAAGGACGCCAGCGCCTCGGATTCAACTTGTGCCGCCTGGCGGTTGGCCGCGATCCGGGCTGCCGCTGTATCCGCATCAAAACTGTTGGGCGTCAGCATTTGTGTTGCTGCGCTTGATGGTGCCGACATCTGCGGCACACTTGTGCTCGCATAGTCCCGGGTCGCCGCCGGTGCAGGTGCAGGTGCCGTGGCCGTTGCACTGCCCTGCCCCGGATAACGGAATGCGATGCGTTTTCCTTCTTCGCCCGGTGCCGGCGCCGATATTCGCTGCGGTGATCCAGCCGCAGGCGCTCTGCCTTGAGGGGCCGGAGCACTTTGCCCTGCATAAATTATCGGCGCAGGGTTTCGCTGGCCCGCATAGGCCGGCCCACTCGCAGAGAGTGCGATTGCACTGGCAGCAAGGAAACAACTAAACTGGGCGGATCGACGCTGTGTCGTAAAACGCATTGCGAAACGTGAACCTCATTCTGTGGTCTCGGGCTCGACCTTCAGGTCGCTTCAGACGGCTGTTCTGCCGACTTCAATTCTGATGGTTACCACAGGGAGATGCACAGCCAATGAACCCGGCATTCAGGATTGGCCGACCTCGGCAAGGGAGCGTTAATGATTGGCCAGGAAACGCGAATGCCCCGGTGCGCACATCGGGACTTGCAAACCGGCGTTCAGTATATCAAACACGGCGCGCCGGAGGAGTGGCAGAGTGGTTGAATGCGGCGGTCTTGAAAACCGTTGAGCCTTCGCGGGCTCCGGGGGTTCGAATCCCTCCTCCTCCGCCAGCCAAATCTTGTGTCCGGCCCGGACACATAGGTAACAGTATGTACCGGAGAGATGGGTTACACTTTTGCTCCGAACGGGTTGTCGATTGTCTGCAGGGTTCTCTGCTCGAGGTCAACGTATCCGAGGTCATAGTGCATGAAGGAGACGAGCCATATGCCGTCGTCGACCTCCTTTACGCCGACACGCTGACCCGCGAGCACGGTGGAGATGTTGATTTTTTTCCGATGCATGCAGATCCGGCCGCAGGCGGTTATCAGGACCTCGCGATCATGGAAGGGATAATCGATGTCTGGCAGGCCGTCATAGATGCGCGATGACGGCGTGTAGATCTCTGCAGGGGTCGCCATGGCGAGGCCTTCATGCGGACGTTCTGTGTTATATTCCCTGACGAAGTCATCGAACCGCACCTGCTGTTGCAGGTGATTTTCGCAGGCCGGCCGGGTGGTTTCCTGCTTCAGGGTCAGGTGCATGCGCTCATGCCGGCCATTCTGCTGCGGATGGCCTGGCTTGATGCGTTCGATGGCGATGCCGAGTCTGAGCCACCAGACAGAGAGTTTCGAGAGATTGTAGAGCCCGTTGG
>NZ_LADU01000086.1 GCF_000961795.1 Hyphomonas sp. BRH_c22 | reverse complement strand
TGTTTAGGTTTCCACGACGCCCGCCTTGCACAGCCGGTTGCACCACGCATGATGGCGGGCGTCGTGGAAGGCTCAATGCCTGACGCGCGGACGGTGTGGACTGCTATGGGGATTTAAAGACTGCGCTTGCTTCTCGTCTTCAGAGCGCGAGTGCGTTCGATCGTCGGGATCGATGTCGAACAAGGCGGATGTCGCGTGTCTGGCCCTGTTTTGGCGGGCCAGGTTGGGCGATGTTGCCAGGATGGGTTCGGCCAGAGCGCAGTTGACCGTCGCCGCCAATGGTGGCGAACGCAAGCTGGCAAAGATGAGCGCGTGAGGCGGCGTTCATGAGGTGTCGATCCTTTCTGGCGGTGATCGTCGTCGCAGGCGGGACGCCGGGGTGATCAGTTCGATCAGGATCATCCGTCCACCACAACAGGCACACTTTTCCGGTTCGGGTGTTTGAGGTGCAGGCTCCGGCGTTGGCCCGGATTCCGGGTCCTGCGAGGGCAGCATGCGCTCTGCGAGCAGGTCCCTGATGCGATCAATGGCGTCTCGGCGCTGTGTGTTGGCGAGGAACCCGACATGGCGGATGCGATGGAAGCCATCCGGCAGGACGTGTTGCAGGAACCGCCGGGTAAACTCGGTGGCGTCAAGCGTCATGACCCCATATCTCGCCTCGTCCTGCTTGCGATAATCCTTGACCCGGAACGTCACACGCTGGCCGTCATAGGCGGTGATCCGGCTGTTCGAGATGGCGATCCTGTGGGTGTATCGGGCCAGGTATGAGAGCACCTGGTCCGGGCCTGCAAAGGGACGCTTGGCATAGACGACCCAGTCGCAGCGGCGCTGGCTCTTCAGGAGTGCTGCGAACGCTTCCCTGTCGGCCAGATGGACGAGATCGCCGTGGAAGCCCAGCCTGCCGGCGGCATGGAGGCTGGCGAGCCGCTCGCACATTAGCCGACGGAACAGGCGCGACAACACCCGGACGGGCAGGAAGAAGCCCCGGCGGCAGTCGATCCAGCGCTTGTCATCCGGCGCGAGCCCTCCGCCGGGCACGACGCCATGGATATGCGGATGGTGGGTCATCGCCGAGCCCCATGTGTGCAGGACCAGGGTTGCGCCGAGCTTTGCGCCGAGGTGCTTCGGGTCGGCGCCGATCGTCATCAGCGTCTCGGACACGGCCTTGAACAGGGCGTCGTAGACGGGCTTCTTGTTCTGGAAGGCCACTCTTGCCAGCGGCGCGGGCAGCGTGAACACGACATGGTAATAGGCCACAGGAAGCAGGTCCCGCCTGCGAGCCTCCAGCCAGTCATGGGACGACGCCGCCTGGCACCTCGGACAATGCCGGTTGCGGCAGGAGTTGTATGCAACGTCCATGGCCGCGCAGTCTTCGCAACGGGTCACATGGCCGCCCAGTGCGGCGGTGCGGCATGAGAGGATGGCACTCACCGCCTTGTGCTGGTCGCGGGAAAGACCCTCACGCAAGGCGGGGCCAAGGCCGCGGAGGATGTCCGCGACCTCGACGGCCGGTCGGGGCATGTCGGATCAGTCCGTCGGTTCGATGACGGGCAGGCTGTCGAACGGGCTTGCGACGTCCTGGAGCAACTTCGGCGAGACATGGGTATAGATAGAAGTTGTCTCGAGCTTGGCGTGCCCCAGCATCACCTGGATGACGCGGATATCGACACCGGCCTCCAGAAGGTGCGTGGCAAAGGAGTGCCTGAGCGTGTGCAGGGTGATGCGTCCATCCTTGCGGATCTCGGCGGCGTCGACGGCGTGCTGGAACTGGCGCGAGAGCTGGCGTGTACTGATCGGGCACATCACGCCGCTCCGGCTCGGAAACAGCCAGACCTGCGGCCGGGCGACCTGCCACCATCTGCGCAGGACATCGATCAGATGAGGCGACAGCTTGGCCTTGCGATCCTTGCGGCCCTTGCCCTGTTCGATCCGCAAGGTCATCGACTTGTTGTCGATGTCGGAGACTTTGAGGTTGGCTGTCTCCGACGCCCGCAGGCCCGCGCCATAAGTGATGCTGAGCGCCGTCCTGTACTTGAGACCCGGCGCCGCCGCGATGATGCGGGCCACCTCCTCGCGGGTCAGCACAACCGGCAGCCTGCGTTGCTCGCGCAGGACCGGCACACGCTCGACATCGCTGCTGCAGCCGAGCGTGAAGCGCAGGAAGAAGCGCAGCGCCGTGGCATGGGCGTTGATCGTTCCCACACCGAGCCCCTGCGACTGCAAGTGAAGCAGGAAAGACCGGGCGTGGTCCACGGTGATATCTCCGGGCCTGACGTTCATGTGCGTGCAACAGGCGCGCACGGCGCGGACATAGGTCTTCTGGCTTGCGGGAGACAGGCCCCGCAGGGTCATGTCCTCGATCATGCGCTGGCGAAGAGGATGAATGGGTTGAGTGTCGTTGCTCATGGCTGAAGCCTCCGTAAGGGCGCTCCCAGACCATCCGGGTGCTACCCGCAGGCATCAGACGGTTATGTTCATCCCCGACGCAGCAACGCTCAACTCGCGCGCGAGCGCGTTAGTGCTTTGGCCGTTTGTCGCCCTTCGCACCACTATTTTCAAACGACCGCATTGAAGAAAACCGGTCACTGCCAGAGTCAGAGTTTCTGTCCTCCCACCGAGCCATCTTAGCGCTGATTCAGGACTGAAAATTCAAGGTTTCAAGTCTGTCGTTTGGGATCAGGCACCGCCAAGCAAGTATCAAGCGAGCAACGACAAGGCCAAAAACACCGCGAGCCCAACAGCAGATGTGATCAAGACTTTTCGGCGATAGGATTGAGCCAGAAGACCGACAGCCAGCCCGCCCAGCACGACACCCAACAACGCCAAGGCAACAAGCATCTGATATAGCTTGAAAAGCTTCGGGCCATGGCCCTTGTGAAGCTCCATCATGGCGTATTGGAGGCTTGGTTTGTTGACCTTGGCTTGAAGGCCCTGACCAGACTGCGAAAACTCAATATGTGTTCTGGACGTTGGGCGTGTTTCCGCCTGTTGACCCTTCGCTTTTACGTACTCGAATTTATGATCGACGCCAGCCGATTCCAGTAGCGCTCTTATATCCGACTCCAGTGTCTCGCTTTGAAAATTCAAAGCTGAACCTGCCGGGAGCATGAGTTGTTCACTTTGAACACTGCCTTTGTTTCCCAGCAGATAGAGCCCGCCCGATAGGGCGACAAGTAGAAAAGCGGGCGCCATGAATGCAGCAAAATACATATGGACGAGGACGAGTGTTCTTCTGACTTTTGGATTGATCACGTCGATACCTTTTTCAATTCGGAGCGACTGTTTCGCCCGCCACCGGGATGGATACGGTTTCGCCAAATTTTTCGGCCACAACATCTTCTAAGACATTGTCCAAGGAACCAAATCGGATTGTATGTCTTTGCCCTGTCATCTGAAGTCAGGACGAAAAAGCCCGTAGCAGCGACTGCCAGACGAAGATTGATAGGCAATCCAGCGCACAAGCAGAGTGCCTAATCCGCGTCCTTTGACAATACCTTAGAACCGATCGAGGTTCATTACCTTGGCCCAGGCAGAGACGAAGTCGTTCACGAACAACTCATTCGCATCATCCGAGGCATAGGCTTCGGAAACCGCCCGAAGTTCCGAATTCGATCCAAAGACCAGATCAACCGGAGTGGCAGTCCATTTCAGCTTGCCGCTGGCCCGGTCGTAGCCTTCATAAAGACCGTCGGTCTTCGCGGACTTCTCCCACTTCGTGGACATGTCGAGCAGGTTGACGAAGAAGTCGTTGCTTAGCGTGCCCGGACGACTGGTGAAGACACCATTTGGCGAGTGCCCGGTATTTGCATCGAGTGCGCGCATGCCACCAACCAGCACCGTCATCTCCGGAACTGTCAGCTCCAGCATACTGGCCTTGTCTACCAGCATCTGCGCTGGTGCGAGGTCGCTATCCATGCCGTAATAGTTACGGAATCCGTCAGCATGGGGCCGCAGGTACTCAAAAGATTTGACATCGGTCTGCGACTGCGCCGCATCCACGCGGCCTGGGGTAAATGGCACAGTCACGTTGTGACCAGCCTTCTTCGCTGCCTGTTCGATGGCCGCATTGCCGCCCAGCACGATAAGATCCGCTATCGATACCTTCTTATTGCCGGTGGCTGAGCGGTTGAATTTCTTCTGAACACCTTCGAGCTTGCTGAGTACCTTCGTCAGTTCGGCCGGGTCATTGACGGCCCAACCCTTGGCCGGTTCCAGCCGGACGCGGGCGCCATTGGCACCGCCGCGCATGTCAGTCCCGCGGAAGGTCGATGCGGAGGCCCATGCCGCCTTGATCAGTTCCGGGCCGGTCAGGCCAGTCGCAAGAATACTCGCCTTGAGCTGGCTCACGTCTGATGCATCAATCACCGCGTAATCCGCAGTGGGAAGCGGGTCTTGCCATGAGAAGGCTTCCTTCGGTACTTCGTTGCCGAGGTAAAGGGCACTTGGCCCCATATCGCGATGGGTGAGCTTGAACCAGGCACGCGCAAAGGCGGCGGCGAACTCATCAGGATTGTCGCGGAAGCGCTCGGAGATCGCGCGGAAACCGGGATCTTCTTTCAGCGCTATGTCGGTGGTGAACATGATCGGCGCGTGCCGCTTGCCCTCGACATGGGCGTCAGGGACCAGACTGGCGGCAAAGGGGGTGGAGGGAATCCACTGTGTCGCGCCCGCCGGGCTTTTCGTCTTGACCCATTCGAATCCGAACAAATTGTCAAAGAATTGCGTTGTGAAGGCGATCGGGTTGGCCGACCATGCGCCCTCCAGACCGCTGGAGACGGTGTCCTCGGCATTGCCCTTGCCGCACTTGTTTTCCCAGCCAAGCCCCTGTTGTTCCAAGCCTGCGCTCGTGGGATCGGGGCCGACGCATTCGTCCGGCTTGTGGGCTCCGTGCGCCTTGCCAAACGTGTGGCCGCCAGCGATCAGCGCGATAGTCTCTTCATCGTTCATCGCCATGTTGCCGAAAGCGATGCGAATGGCTTTTGCGGCCGCAAGCGGATCGGGATTGCCGCCCGGCCCTTCCGGATTGACATAAATCAGGCCCATCTGGGTCGCCGCGAGCGGACCAATGAGATTCCCATCCTTGTCGAAGCGGTCAGCGGCGAGGAACTTCGTTTCCGGCCCCCAAAACACCAGGTCCGGTTCCCAGGTGTCAACACGGCCACCGGCAAAACCTATGGTTTCAAAGCCCATGTTCTCCAGCGCGACATTACCCGTAAGAACCATCAGGTCCCCCCAGGACAGCTTACGTCCGTATTTCTGCTTGATCGGCCAGACGAGACGGCGCGCCTTGTCGAGACTGACATTGTCGGGCCAAGAGTTGAGCGGTTCGAAACGCTGTTCGCCTCCGCCAGCTCCGCCGCGTCCGTCACCGACGCGGTAGGTGCCCGCACTGTGCCAGGCCATGCGGATGAAAAACGGGCCGTAATTGCCGTAATCGGCCGGCCACCAGGGCTGTGATGTGGTTAGGACGCTTTCGATATCTTTCTTGACGGTGTCGAGGTCGAGCGTGGCAAACTCGGCAGCATAGTCGAAGTTAGCGCCATAGGGATTGGCCCCTGCGTCGTCCTGGCGCAGCGCACTCAGGTCCAGCCGGTTCGGCCACCAGTCCTGATTGGACATGACCTTTTCTCCAGCCTGCACTTCTTCGGCCTGGGCCGGACTTGCCAGCAAGACCGGAGTGGCGGGAACCATGGTCGCGGCGATTATGGCGAAAAGTGATACCGAAGTTTTGCGCATTTCATCCTCCTGATTGGCTTGTAGGGATCGCTCAGAGCACGAACGGTTCGCTCAGTTGACAGGATCGTAGCGCCTTCCAGACGACGCCAACAATATGTATTTCCCCCTAACAAATATAGGAAATGGAGATCGTTTAGTGAGGTTAGGCGAAGGCGAACCATTCTCCGTCGTTCGCAAGGCGCAGGATCCGATGTAATCCTCCAGAGAATTCTGCGACCTGCATTTTCGAACCTCGTCACTCGCCAACGTCTCGAGCTTGCACGTAAGTACTCATTCGCCCAGCGGCGACCGATGACTGCTTTCGGCGATCCAGGTCCTTTCACCGAGAACGATAATCACCGGCACCGCATCCTGAGTGCATTGTTCAAGGCGATAGAGCTTCAAGGCGGTCGGGTCGAAGAAGGAGTCAAAGGACAGCTCCTCATTTGCGAAGACCGCGATCAACTGGAAATCTCGCTTCGGGAAAAGAAAAAGCGCGTGCGGGTTCCGCTGACCGATCAGCAGCGCTCGTGGAGACCATACTCTGACGAGACGCACAAATGGGACATGCAGCCGACGGGGTTCTTGATATTCGAGATTAAGAGCTACGTGAGTTCCCCTGTTCAAAAGAACTGGGTCGAGAATCAATCGGCACGCATGGAACAAGAATTGGAACACGTCGTCCCAATCCTGTTTGCCGCGCTCCAGCTCATGCGCGAAAGCAGATTACTCAGATAAGAAGAGAGTAGACGCTACCAGCAGAGGCAGCTCAAAGCTGCCGTCGCACGTCAACGGTCGGCTGACGAACAAAAGCGGTGGCATTCCCTCGCTCAGATCGCCCACGACTGGAAGGACCGGCAGCTTGTCCTGGAGTTTCTTCGTTCTCAAATGAACGAGCCAAACGGCATCACTGCTTTGACCGGAGAGATGACCGAGTGTGACTGGATCGATTGGGTTCAAACCCGGCTTGGGCAGGCCCTGACCAGCACCTTAACCGATCAATTCAGCCATGCGCTCCGCCCTGAGTCGCCCTGAACCTAAAAAGGCTAAGCGCGATCGCATTCAATTTTCATCACGCTGCGAGAAAGGCGTTGACGTTGGATCACCTGCTTCGTAGATACGCGCCTTCCTACCCCGTGCCCAGATGGCGGAATTGGTAGACGCGCTACGTTCAGGTCGTAGTGATCGCAAGGTCGTGGAGGTTCGAGTCCTCTTCTGGGCACCAACAAAATATCAATAATAACAATAAGTTATATCCCGCGTCTCGCGCTTCTGACCGCTCACTTCACCGAGCGTCAGTCGACGTGACCGGCCTGAACGGTATTGTTGCCGTGACGGCGCAGCTCACTGAGGTTGCCTGCCTTGTTGAGCGGGATGCAATACTGGACTGTGCTCATCGCGAAATGCTTCACTGTGCGACAAGTACTTCGCCACAGGATGGGATGGAACCGCGATAAGCGGTGATCCATCCTGTAGGGAGAGCCCAAGTCCTAGAGAGAAGGACTTATGGAGCCTTACGGAGCCGACCCGCAATCCGCAGGGCATTCTCCTCGACAAGGCCGGCAGTCTCCTCGACATAGCCGCGACTGCTGCCAGGAAGGGCCGCGATGGCCTGGCTCACAGCAACACGGTTGGCCAAGAGTGCGTCAACGAGTTCCTGGACCCGTTTGCGGACATCGGCCGGGCGGTAGTTGACCGCCTTGGCAATGGCGTCCCAGTGGCGCGCCTCGACATCGCCGGGTTTGCGCTTCCTGCCTGCAATGTTCTGCGCGAAATACTGAACGACACGGGGCCAGGCAAGAACGGTAGAAACATCGTAAAGGGGGGCGAGGCGAAGGCCGCCGCCCACCGGCAGGAGTAGCGAATAGTTTTTCGCGTGGGCATCGGTGTTCGCAACGAGGATATTGAAGATGAGCTGGTCGAGCAGGGAGAGCGCATCGGTCGGCGGCAGGTCGCGCCCCGTCCCAAGCAGGGTGACCAGATCAGGTCCGGCAAGCGTACCGCGTTCATACTTTCGCCCCGGCGGGACACCATTTGCCTGCGCGAAGTCTTCCTGATGGATCCGTTGCAGCGCGCCCGTCCGGCTGACGCGCCGGTCATAGCGGAGCACGTAAATGATGTTGCGAGTGCCTGCGGGAAGGACTGTTACCTGGGCAGCAGCAATGCCGATCGCCTGCGCCAGGCTCAGGCAATATGACTCATTCCCGACAATGCCGGGCAGGATCGGATTGTCAGGCTTCACAATCACGGTCGATGGCGCGCCGTGCCGCGGGACCGCGAGAACGTCGCCGTCCTGCGGCAGCCGCAGGACCGGGACGCCGTTCGCATCAAGGACCGCGAGGGCCGACTTCTTCTGTCCACCCGCAAGGGATAGGCGAACGCCTTCCTCGCCAACAAGGAAGGGGCGCTGCTGCAGGTCCTCGAAATGGCGCTCCAGCGCAACCTCTGGATCTGCACGTCCGCACATAGCGGAGAAGGGTTAGCATTCGCCTGACACCACCTTCAGTGGCCAACACGCTCTCCTTGCGCCAGCGGGAGCAGACCTGTTCGGTCACGCCAACCGGCCGGGCCGACGAAGCAGCTGTCTCTCCACGCGCGAGACTAACCTCCACCTCCCGCAGTTTCGTAATAACCTCTTCAGGCCTGGCTCTCCTGCCCATGTCTCGGCTCCATCGCTGAAGCCGGGACCTGCTCAGATACCGGACCCCCTGTCGGGACGCAGGCCAACGCTGCAGCAATGCGTTGGCAGAGACGATCAGTGGTCTGTACAAGTCTGAAATCGTCCATCGGAAGGCGCCATGGAAGTCGATGGACACCGTCGCATATGCGACCCTCATCTGGGTCGATTGGTTCCACAGTCGCAGACTGCCGGGGCCCATCGGGCACATCCCGCCGGCTGAAGCCGAGGCCAACGCCTATGCAACGCTCTGGGAAATCGCTATCGCTGCATGAACCCAACCAAGCTGCCTCCGGGGTTGCCGGGGCGGTTCAGTGCCTAGGAACGTCTCTCGATGGACATAGATCTGAGCATACGTCTGGATGTCGACAACGAGGGCCGGTTTGGCCCCGGAAAGGCGGCACTGCTCGACGCCATAAAGACGTCCGGCTCGATTGCGGCCGGTGCCCGCGCGCTTGGTATGTCCTATCCGCGTGCTTTCAAGCTCGTCGAAAGCATGAACGTATTGTTTCGGGCGCCCCTGGTGGCGTCCAGCCATGGTGGCAAGGATGGCGGCGGCGCCGTTCTTACCGCACGGGGGCGAAGAGTGCTCGAACTGTACAACGCTCTGTGCGAACAGGCTGCCGAGTCAACCAGCACCTACCGCAGCGAGATCGCATCCCTGATCGTGTCCGCGAGGGACTAGTATCGATATAAATCGCCATTTATAATGGTGGCATGAGTCTGGTCTCACCTCTTGCAACATATGAGCACCCCCAGGACGCGCTCCGCGCAGCGCTGGACTTCATCGACGCCGGAGAGGAAGTCGCGCTCGCTATCGTTACAGCTACGCATGGCGGCGGTGTTCGGGCGCCGGGCGCAATGATGGCCATCTCGAAGTCGGGCGGTTCTGCAGGCTATGTTTCGGGCGGCTGCATCGATGCAGATGTCCGCCTCAATGCCATCCGCAGCCTGCAAACGGGCCACGTCCAGCGCCTGCGATACGGATCAGGATCACCTTTTGTCGACATCCGGCTTCCCTGCGGAGGCGCAATCGAGGTACTGATCGTGCCCGTGACGAACGCGCAAACAGTTTCCATGGCGCTCGCATCGCTGGAAGCACGAAGGCCCGTATCATTCGCCGTGCAGCCTTCAGGCGAGATTGCGCTCTCCGAAGATCCGGATATCTGTGCTGCTTTTCGAATTAGATACCGGCCGAAACTATCGCTGCGCATTGCCGGTCGAGGGTCTGACTGCCTGGCACTCGCCCGCCTTGCCGGCGCAAGCGGGTTCAATATCCGGCTGCAGCTACCCGATCAGGACGATTTCAATGCAGCACGTTCGGCGGCCATCGCAAAGGTCGAGCGCCTGACCACACCATCAAGTCTTCCGGCAGTCGACGACGACCCAGAGACAGCCTTCGTTCTGATGTTTCACGACGCGCACTGGGAAACGGCCTTGTTGCGCCAGGCGCTTGGTGGACCGGCATTCTATATCGGCGCCGTGGGCAGCGTCAGGACGCACGCTGCCAGGTGCGGCCTGATGACGGCAGCCGGCGTACCGGTCGCCGACATCGCGCGAATTCGCGGACCAATCGGTCTTGTGCCGTCCATGCGCGACGCTTCGATGCTGGCAATTTCAGTTCTCGCCGAAATTGTCGACGCCTTTCACAACGTGGAGTCGGCCCATGTTTGACCAGGCGTCCATCCTGCTGCTCGCAAGCGGCATCTCATCCCGCTTCGGTGTGGAGGACAAACTCTTGGCAGACCTTAATGGCCGCCCGGTTTTAGGCTATCCGGCCAGTGTGCTCGGGGCCGAACCAGGAGTCGGTCGCTTTGCTGTTGTCGGCGCCCGCCAGGAGGCTCGCAAGGCCTGGCTGGAAGCACACGGCTTTCATGTTGTAACAAACCCCGTCCCGGAAAATGGCCAGGGGCGGTCCCTGGCAATCGGCATTGCGCACATTCGCGACACGACCAGTTCTGACAAGGTATTGATCCTTCTCGGCGACATGCCGTTTGTGACGGACGCGCACGTCACCCGCCTGGCAGCGACTCTGGCGCGAGACGCAAGCGCAGTCATGTCAGAAGCAAACGGCGTCCTGTCGCCTCCGGCCATGTTCCGCCGCTCAGCTTTTGATCGCCTCGCCTCACTTGAGGGCGACCGGGGTGCGCGCAGCGTATTTGATCAATTGCCTGAAACAAGGGTCGTGGCCACCGATGCAGGCATGCTGACCGACATTGACGACAGAAACGATCTTGAGCGAGCAGAGGAGCGAATGCATGGCTGATGGCGAATTCCTGCCCGGCAAGAGTCCGCTGGTCGATCGCTACGGTCGGCAGATCACCTATCTGCGCCTCTCGGTCACCGATCGCTGTGACTTACGTTGTACCTATTGCATGTCTGAAAGAATGTCGTTCCTTCCAAGAGCTGAACTGCTGACACTGGAGGAACTTGACCGGGTCGCAACTGCATTCGTCAGCCGCGGTGTACGCAAGATCCGGATCACCGGTGGAGAACCGCTCGTGCGCAAGGACATCGGCTCCTTGTTTCACAGCCTGGGGCGCCTTGTTGGGCAGGGACTTGACGAGCTGACCCTGACGACGAACGGGACACTGCTGGCTGAACACGTGGATGGGCTATTGCAAGCAGGCGTGCGGCGCGTGAACGTATCTCTCGACGCGCTGGACCCGGAAAAGTTTTCGCAGATCACCCGACGCGGCGACGTCTCGAAGGTGCTGAATGGCATTGAGGCGGCACTGTCTGCGGGCTTGAACGTAAAGATCAATACGGTTGCGCTGAAACACCAGAATGCTTCCGATATAGCAGGCATGGTCGAATGGGCGCACGCCAAAGGGATGGACATGACGCTTATCGAAGTCATGCCGCTGGGCGACACAGGCGAAGACCGCATGGACCAGTACATTCCGCTACCAATGGTCCGGGATGTCCTCGAGACACGTTGGACCCTGTCCGACGAGACAGACGCCCAGCCCGGCGCCGGTCCCTCGCGATATACGCGCGTTCGCGAAACCGGCGGCCGATTGGGTTTCATTACGCCGCTCACAAACAATTTTTGCGCAGGCTGCAACCGGGTTCGGGTCACATGCACGGGACGAATCTACATGTGCCTGGGGCAGGATGATCATATCGATTTGCGCGCGGCCCTGCGCGAGGCGCCTGACCCGGATCTTGCGCTCGACGCTGCGCTCAACCGGGCCATGTTCGCGAAACCGGAAAAGCACGATTTCGAGATCAAAAGGCGCGGGGACGTCCCCAGACTGCCCCGCCACATGTCGACTACGGGAGGCTGAAATTTGGCCAGGCTGCGTTATTTCGGGCGCCTCATGGACCTGCTCGGCGCGAGTTCGGAAACCCTCGCCCTGCCCGCTGGCGTGACGGATACCCGCGCCCTGCGACGATGGCTGGACAATGACCGCCATCTTGGAGGGGCTCTGTTGGAGAAGTCGGTGCGCATGGTCGTAAATGACGAAATCGTCAACGACCCATGGGCAATATCGGACGCGGACGAAATCGCATTCCTTCCACCCGTCGGCGGGGGCTGAGCGGTCAAGTGATTTCCCTGATCGACCATCCCTTTGACGCCGCAGACGCGTTGCGCGATTTCGAAACGCGCGCCGCGGGGGCTGGAGCAATTGCCAGCTTCACGGGGCTCGTGCGCGGAACCGGAAAGATGGGAATTGTGAAGACGTTGCATCTGCAAGCCTTTGACCCGTTGACCGAACGCGGCATAATCGCTGCAATAGGCGAAGCGAAGATGCGATGGCCGCTATCGGATCAGACTGTCATCCACAGGACTGGCGACCTGGTGCCCGGAGAACCGATCGTGTTCGTGGCTACAGCATCTGCGCACCGTCGCGCAGCACTCGAAGCCGTCGACTACCTCATGGATTACCTGAAGACAGAGGCCGTCTTCTGGAAAAAGGAAACTACCGCCACTGGCGCGCACTGGATCGAGCCGCGACCGGAAGACTACACTGACCGGAACCGCTGGTCGAAGACGGGAGAGTAAACCTTGCACGGCATAAATGAAAAACTTGAATTTTTTCCTGTGCGCATAGCCGTACTGATCGTCAGCGATACACGAACGACCGAAACCGACACGTCCGGTGCAGTGCTTGTACAGCGCATAGAGGCGGCCGGACATGTCGTGGTGGAGAGGCTCATCGTGCCAGATGATGTGACGGCCATCCGGAATATTGTCTCAACCTGGATCGCTGACCCGGATGTCGACGTGGTCATTTCCAGCGGCGGCACCGGCCTGACCGGAAGGGATGTGACGCCGGAAGCCGTCACACCCCTATTCGAGAAGACGATCGACGGGTTTTCCGTGATCTTTCACCAGGTCAGCTTCCAGAGTGTCGGCCTCTCGACTCTCCAGTCGCGCGCCGTCGCGGGACTGGCCGGCGGCACATTCATTTTCTGCCTTCCAGGCTCGAATGGTGCCGTGAAGGATGGCTGGGACAAGGTCATCTCCTACCAGCTGGACAGCCGCCACAAGCCCTGCAACCTTGTCGAACTCATGCCGCGCCTACAGGAGCGATGAGCACGATGAACGATCTCACGCATATCGGGCCGGATGGTCGCGCCCGCATGGTGGATATCGGCTCCAAGGCCGAGACAGACCGAACCGCCGTGGCGACGGGACGGGTGCGTATGGCGCCCGCCACTTTGCAGCGCGCACTGAGCCGGGACACCCGAAAGGGTGACCCTGTCACCGTTGCAGAACTCGCAGGTATCATGGGCGCCAAGCGCACTTCGGATCTTGTCCCCCTGTGCCACCCCCTGCCCCTTACAAGCGTGACAGTCGCAATCGAACAGGATCGCGACGCCAGCGCCCTGCGCGTGACCGCGACGGCCAAGACGACCGGCAAGACCGGCGTCGAAATGGAGGCACTGACAGCCGTGTCCGTCGCCTGCCTCACGCTCTACGACATGCTGAAAGCCATCGACAGATCAATGGTGATTGAAGGGATCGAGCTGATCTCGAAGTCTGGCGGAACGTCTGGCACCTACAAGAAGCCGGCGTCATGAGCGGGCTGATCAGCGTGGATGAAGCACTGGTTCTGCTCGCGCAAAATGCCCTTGCTCACTCCTCTGAAACTGTCTCGCTAGAGGCCGCGCTTGGCACCCGGCTCGCTGCACCCGTGATCGCGCGTGTTTCGCGGCCACAGGTCGCTGTGTCGGCCATGGATGGTTATGCGGTCCGGCTTGCTGATGTTGCCGCCGCTGGCGCAAGACTGCGCGTCATAGGGGAGGCGCCAGCTGGTCATCCTTTCGCCGGAAGCATCCGCGAGGGCGAGGCGGTGCGCATGTTCACCGGGTCTGTCATTCCGGGCGGCGCTGACCATGTCGTGATCCAGGAAGAAACAGACACGGATGGCGCCACAATTGTCTGTCTCAACACTTATGCCGCACCTGAACATGTCCGCCACGCCGGGATCGACTTTGCCGAGGGTGACACGTTGCTCGAGGAAGGTGCATTGATCACGCCAGCGGGATTGTCAGTCGCGGCAGCGGCCAATCACGGCAGCCTTTCGGTCTGGAAGCGACTACGCATTGGCATCCTGGCAAATGGCGACGAGCTGCGCCAGCCCGGCTCCGCGCTGGACGTCGGGCAGATCGTCAATTCCAATCCGGCGGGATTGAGCGCACTGGTCCGGGAATGGGGCGGCGAGCCTGTCGACCTTGGTATTGCGGGCGATTCACTGAGCTCCATTCATTCAAAAATTGAAGGTGCGCGAGACATAGACATTTTCCTGCCGGTCGGAGGTGCGTCAGTAGGAGACCATGACCTGATGCGGCCCGCCTTTGCAGGCGCCGGCTTTATGCCAGTGTTCGAAAGGGTTGCGGTCAAACCGGGTAAACCGACCTGGTTTTCCAGGCGCGGTCAGCAACGCGTTGTCGGCCTGCCGGGCAATCCCGCGTCCGCCTTCGTATGTGCCCACCTGTTCCTGAAACCGCTTCTCGCGGGCCGAACTGGTCATGCATTCATCAAGGCGCGGTCCGTCAGTGCGCTGCCTGCTCCCGGGCGTAGGGAGACGTTCCTGCGCGCTTCAATCCACGCTGGCCCAGGCGGTGTCCTCGAAGCGGAAGCAGCGCCCGATCAGGACAGCTCGCTCATCTCCCCGTTTCTGAAGGCGAATGGGTTGATCAGACGGCTTTCCGGCTCCCCGGCGGTCGCAGTCGGTGACATCGTGGACGTATTGATGATCGGACATGTCAGGCCGGGCAAATAGCCCGTGCCCCTCCTGCTGGCTGCCCTCTTTTTTATCACCGCCACGCTATATGCAGCGGTCGGGTTCGGGGGCGGGTCGACCTATAACGCCCTGCTTGTCCTTTACGGCACGGATTACAGGATCCTTCCGTCGATTGCGCTCGCCTGCAATATCGTCGTGGTCACTGGAGGGGTGATCAGGTTCTGGAGGGCGGGACTGCTTTCTGTCAGGCGACTTCTTCCATTCCTGCTGGCATCCGTTCCGGCCGCCTGGATCGGTGGTCGATTACCCGTGTCCGAGATCGTCTTCGTCGGCCTGCTCGGAGCAGCGCTGATGCTTTCCGCACTGCATCTCGCCTTCCAGCCATCACCCGCATTGGATGACGAATCCCGCGCGCAGGCATCTTCGCTGCCGATTGGTCTGGGCGTTGGCGCAGGCATCGGACTATTATCAGGACTCGTGGGCATCGGAGGAGGGATTTTCCTCGCGCCCGTGCTGTATGTCCTGAGGTGGGGCGGCCCCCGCGAGATCGCTGCGGCATGCAGCTTTTTCATCCTCTCAAATTCCCTGTCCGGCCTCGCCGGACAGGTTATGAAATTGCAGGATGCAAATGTGCTGGCACTTGCGGTGCCCTTTTGGCCCGTATTGCCATGCGTCTTGGTCGGTGGGCAGATCGGGTCGTGGCTGGCCAGCGAGCGCATGCCGGCGACGCTGATCAAACGCATGACCGCAATCCTTGTCTTCTATGTGGCAGCGCGTCTCCTGTTTCGCTGGGCCGCGCTGCTTTGATCGGCCGGATGACGCCTGGAAGCTGACCATCCGTTTTCCCGAATTCCCTCGAAATCGACGACCGCGTCTTGGCAATCAGCTGAAATGAACGCATCCTGTCCATTGAGCGAGCCGGGAGACCTGGGTCATTGTTTGAATCCTGCTTTTGTTCGCCCGGATAAAACGACTGCCTGATCGCCGGCCAAGACCGAAGGAAACCGACAATGACAACACTTAAAGTCAACGGACAAACGCTAACAGTCGACGTGGATGATGACACGCCACTCCTTTGGGTCTTGAGAGAGCAGCTTGGCCTGACCGGCGCCAAATACGGATGCGGCATTGCCCAATGTGGCAGCTGCACGGTTCATGTTGATGGCGCACCAGTCCGCTCCTGCGTCTATCCGGTCGCCGCGCTGTCGGGGACAGAAGAAATTACCACGATCGAAGGCCTTTCGAAGGCAGGCGATCATCCCGTTCAGAAGGCTTGGGCGGAACTGGACGTCCCGCAGTGTGGCTATTGCCAGCCGGGGATGATCATGGCCGTCGCAGCCTTGCTGAAAAGCAACCCGAACCCGACCGACGAAGACATCGACGCCGAGATCACCAATATTTGCCGGTGCGGCACATTTGTTCGCGTCCGTGAGGGCATTCATCTCGCCAAGACGAAGAAAGCCTGAGGAGACGATCATGACCAACGTGCTCAATCTATCACGCCGCACTTTCATTGTCGGAACAGGCGCTGCAGGCCTGACCATTGGCGTCCTTGCCGCATGTTCGAAGCCGCGCGAACCCGACGTATCAGGTCTCGAGCCCAATCCTGAAGTGAACGCATGGGTTCATATTGGACATGACGACATCGTTACCGTACGCATCGCACGGTCCGAAATGGGACAGGGCACGTTGACAGGACTCGCCCAGCTTGTCGCCGAAGAGCTCGAATGCGACTGGGACAAGGTCGTTACCGAATACCCGACGCCGGGTCAGAACCTCGCCCGCGAACGGGTCTGGGGCGATTTCTCGACCGGCGGAAGCCAGGGCCTGCGCGGATCCCATCAATACGTCCGCGAAGGCGCAGCTGCTGCCCGGATCATGTTGATCGAAGCTGCCGCCAATGAATGGGGCGTGCCGGTCAGCGAGTGCACCGTGTCCAAAGGTGTGATTTCGCACACCGGCTCGCGCAAGAAGACCACGTATGGAAAAGTCGCAAGCGCAGCGGCGCTACTCGCGCCACCTCTCGATGTGGAATTGAAGGACCCCAGGGACTGGACCATCATAGGTCAACCCAAATTGCGCCTGGACACCGCCGACAAGCTGACGGGCGCACAGGTCTATGGCGCAGACCTCAAACTGGACGGCCTGTTGAATGCCTCCATCAAGGCGTCACCCCGGCTTGGAGGAAAGGTGAAGAGCTTTGACGCCGCCGCCGTGGATTCCATGCCGGGCGTCAGGAAGGTCGTGCAGGTTGGAGACGACGCCGTGGCCGTCGTCGCCGATACATGGTGGCGAGCAAACAAGGCGGTGCTGGCCCTCCCGGTGGAGTGGACCGAAGGCATCGACTATTCAAGCGCGGCTTTCGAATCGGAACTGGATGACGGCCTGACCTCCGACGACGCGTTCCTTGGCAACAAGGTCGGCGACACCGCAGCAGCCTTTGATGACGCCGCAAAGGTCATCGAAGCAACCTATCGCGTGCCGCACCAGAACCATGCACCGATGGAAACCATGAACGCGACAGCCGTCTGGACGCCGGACAGATGCGAAGTCTGGTGTCCGACGCAAAACGGCGAAGCCGCCCTCGCCGCGGCCGCGACCGCAGCAGACCTGCCGATCGAGCAATGTGAAGTCTACAAGTTGCACCTGGGGGGTGGCTTCGGTCGTCGTGGCATGTCCGACTATGTCGTCCAGGCCGTGCAGATCGCCAAACAGATGCCCGGTACGCCGGTCAAGTTGCTCTGGTCCCGTGAAGAAGACATGCAGCATGGATTCCTTCACCCGACGACCAAGGCCAGACTGCGTGGCGCGCTCGACGCCAACGGTAATCTCACCGCGCTCCATGTGCGCATTTCCGGCCAATCGATCCTGGCCGCCCTGATGCCGCAAGCCCTGCAGGATGGCGCCGACTACGCCACATTCCAAGGCCTGCTGCCTTCGGGGCTCGACCCGCGCGTAGAGGACCAGACACTCAAGTACACATTCCCGAACCTCCTGGTCGACCACGCGATGCGCAACCCGCCTGTCCGGCCCGGCTTCTGGCGCGGGGTCAACGCAAACCAGAACGCGATCTACCTGGAATGCTTCATGGACGAACTTGCCCATGCAGCCGGGCGCGATCCCCTGGAATTCCGGCTCGCGCACCTGAAGGACAGCCCGAAGTCTGCGACCGTCCTGAAGGCCGTTGCCGAGAAATCCGGCTGGGGGTCAAATGACGGCAAGGCCCGTGGCCTTTGCAACTTCTATTCCTTCGGTTCCTACACGGCAGCATGCGCAGAGGTCACGGTCGACGATGATGGCTACCTCAAGATTGACCGTATCGTTGCCGCCACCGATCCCGGAAACGCCGTCAATCCGCAGCAAATCGAAGCGCAGGTACAAGGTTCGTTCGTCTACGGTCTGTCGGCCATGCTCTTCGGCGAGATCACCTTCGAGAACGGTGAAGTCCAGGAACGGAACTTCGACACGTTCAATTCCATGCGGATGGCCGACATGCCAAAGGTTGAAACACTGGTCATGCCGTCCGGCGGCTTCTGGGGTGGGGTTGGCGAACCGACAATTGCCGTTGCTGCGCCAGCCGTACTGAACGCCATCCATGCTGCAACCGGCAATCGGGTGCGTCAGCTGCCGCTCAAGGACCAGAGGCTGAGGGACGCTTGACCCTTGCGATGCCTGAGAGCCCTTCTGCCGGCCGCCGCTTTGCTGACAGCCGCGGCGTGCCAGCAGGCATCCGTCCTTCCGGTTACTGCCCCTCCCTTGCTGGCCCCGACCAGCCTGTCGGCATCGGCAGCGCTCTCGTCTTCCTGCTCCGGCTGTCACGGCGCAATCGGCCCCGCCCCGCCTGGGTTCGGACATCTCGATGCTGAGGCGCTGAGCGAGCGTCTGGCCACCTACAAATACGATCCGACCGGAACGACCGTCATGCATCGCCTTGCTCGAGGTTACTCGGATGAGCAGATCGAGATGATCAGCGCCTATCTCGCGATGGGACAAACCAATGACTGAGCGCCTGTCCGGCACGAACCGGCGCCATGTCCTCGCTGGCCTCGGTGCCCTGGCCGTTCCACTGGCGAATCCGGGTTACCGCGCATTCGCCCAGGCCCGCGCAAGAATCGCTATCGTCGGCGGGGGCTTTGGCGGTGCGACGGCTGCGTGGAGCCTGCGTCGCCTCCTGCCAGATGCTGACATCACCCTTGTCGAACCAAACCCCATCTATACCGCTTGCCCGTTCAGCAATCTTGTCATCGGGGGCACGCGCGCCCTCGACGCTCAGTCCTTCAGTTATGCGGCGCTCGCGCAATCGGGTGTCCGTGTCATCCATGCCCGCGCCATCGCGATCGATGCGAGCCTGAAACAGGTCAGGCTCGAAGACGGCGCCCTGCTCACCTATGACCGGTTGATCCTGTCACCCGGCATAGACTTTCGATGGGGGGCGATTGAGGGATATGACAGGGCCGCCGCACAGAGCGCGCCCCACGCCTGGAAAGCGGGCGCCCAAACCGCACGCCTGCGAGACCAGCTGGCTGCGATGGATGATGGCGGCCTGGTCGTCATGTCCGTGCCCGCGCCTCCCTTCCGGTGTCCTCCCGGACCCTACGAACGCGCCAGCCTGATTGCCAACTACCTGAAGACCCGCAAACCCCGTTCAAAGCTGCTGATCCTCGATCATCAGGACAGTTTCTCTAAAATGCCGCTCTTCAGGGAAGCCTGGGCTGAGTATTATCCCGATCACCTTGAATGGCGCGGCGCATCGGACGACGGCCGGGTGTCCCGCTTCGATGCCGGCAGCCTGACCCTTTCAACCGACTTTGAAGAGATCGGCGCGGATGTCGCCAATATCATTCCGCCGCAAAAAGCTGGCGAGATCGCGCACAGCGCAGGCGTCGCCGATGCGACGGGCTGGTGTCCGATCAATGCCACAAGCTTTGAGTCCACGATCCAGGACGGCATTCATGTCATCGGCGACGCCACCATTGCCGCGCCTATGCCAAAATCGGCTTTCTCCGCTAACCTCCAGGCAAAGATCTGCGCCATTTCTGTGGCCCGCCTAGTGTCCGGCATGGAACCTGAATCCACTGTCCTGGCAAACACCTGCTACTCTTTCGTCGCGCCTGATCAAGCCGTGTCGATCTCAGGTGTGTATTCAAATGACCGCGGTCAATTCACCGCGATTGATGGTGCCGGTGGCCTGACTCCCGTCGGCTCGGCATCCGGCATCCGCTCAGCGGAAGCAAGCCAGGCCGAAACCTGGTTCGCGTCGATTACAGGCGAGGCATTCGGCTGATGCGTGAGCTATGTTGTAGCGCAAGTTTCATATTGCTGCTGGTTGCCGGCTGCAATGATGCGCAGGCGCGGTTGGTGCCCCGGGACCAGATTGCAGGCGATGCCATCCCGAAGCCCCTTACAGGCACTCCAGGCGATGCCGAGGCAGGCGCGAATGTGTTTGCCTCGCGTGGCGGCGGACACTGCGTTCTGTGTCATCAGGTAGACGGACTTGATGCCCCCTTCCAGGGTAATGTCGGCCCGGTGCTCACGGGCGTCGGCTCACGCTTGTCTCCTGGCCAGATTCGGTTGCGGATTGTCGACTATGAACTCATCCGGCCAGGTGTCCTGATGCCTTCTTATTATCGTACACATAACCTATATCAGGTTTCCGAGGCTGAAGCGGGCCGGCCGGCGCTTCCGGCGCAATCCGTTGAGGACCTCGTTGCCTATCTGTCCACCCTGAAAGACTGAGATGTACTCCCGTTCCGTCCAGAAAGCTCTCAATCGTCGCATCCTGATACGCATGGGCGTGGGCGGAATCCTGATTGCGGCGACACACCTTCCAGCCCTGGCAGGACCAGATGACCTGATACAGGCGCAGAAAATCCTGTTCGGCGATCGCCCGATCAGGGAGGGGCGCGTGACACTGAAACTTCCTGCCATCGCAGAGAACGGTTATTCGGTGCCTCTGTCGGTCGACGTCGATAGCCCCATGACGGACAAGGACCATGTCAGGCAGATCGCCATCTTCTCGCCTCGCAACCCGATTGCAGAAATTGTCCGGTTCAAACTTGGCCCCCGCGCTGGACGCGCTGCGGTTTCAACACGCATACGACTTGGCGGTACGCAGACGGTCCAGGCTGTTGCCGAATTAAGCGATGGCTCTCTCTGGTCGGGCTCCGCGACGACCGTGGTCACGCTCGCCGCCTGCGTCGTGCTTTAGGAGAGGCTCATGGCCAGTATACGACTCTCTGTTCCCCCGACCGCAAAACGCGGTGATGTGATCGAGCTCAAGGCCCTGATCCAGCATCCCATGGAGAGCGGCTACCGGCGAGGCTCCCGAGGCGAAGCGATACCGCGCAACATTATCACGCGCTTCGAATGCCTGTATGATGGTGAACGCGTATTCGCGGCCGACTTCCAACCTGGTATCGCCGCAGATCCATTCCTCACATTCCACACGCGCGCGACCCAAAGCGGCATGCTGGTGTTTCGGTGGACAGACGAGCATGGCGAGTCGTGGCAGGAGACAGCCATGCTGATGGTGACGTGACCAACAAGATTGCCTGGGTTCTCGCGATGGTCCTCGTGTCGGCATGTACGCCCGCCGATCATAGAGAGAACAACCTGGATGCGCCGTTTGAACGCCTGCAATCGGGATATGACTTGCTGACCCCGGAAACACAGGCATTGCAGGACGATACATTCAGCAATCCGGGATATCTCTGGGTCGATCGCGGCGCAGCCCTGTTCGGAGCTGGCCACGGGTACACACCGTCCTGCGCATCCTGTCACGCGTCTGGCCTCATTGGCGCCGCCGCGTCCTACCCAGCCATCGATACAGCAACCGGTCAACTTCTCAATCTTGAAGGTCGTATAAACACATGCCGCGAGAGGCATCAGAATTTGCCGGCTTTGGAACATGAAAGCGACGACCTGCTCGCCCTCACCGTCTATGTCGCCAACCAGTCGCGCGGCGTCCCCCTGTCGGTCGATACAGGAGGCGCCGCTGCGGCACATTATGCCAATGGGCGCGATTACTTCTTCACGCGTCGCGGACAATTCAATCTGTCCTGCCATCAGTGCCACGATCAGAATGCCGGAATGCGGTTGCGCGGCGACACGATCAGCCAGGGTCACGGAAACGGGTTTCCCGCCTATCGCCTCGAATGGCAAACGCTCGGTTCGCTTCAGAGGCGGATACGTGACTGCGACACAGGCGTCCGCGCTGAGCCTCTGTCTCTGGGAAACCAGACCTATGTCGATCTGGAACTCTACCTGAATGCCAGGGCGAATGGTCTGGAAATCGAAAGCCCGGCAATCCGACGTTAACGCCCGTCCCCCAACTGTCCAGGATCTGGGACCACTCTTGTCGAGACAGACCAGTAGGCTCTACGGCATTGTCAGCGGAACCGACATTGAGGTGACTGATTCTAGCGTTTAGCCTCTGAAAATGGCCAAGAACCCGTTCCGCTGCTTCAAGACGTCACCCGAAATCATCCAACTTGGCGTACTGATGCATGTCCGATTTCCGCTCTCGCTTCGCAACGTAGAGGACCTCCTGCACAAGCGTGGGATCGACATTTGCCACGAAAGCGTCCGTCACTGGGTCGATCGGTTCGGTACTTACTTCGCTCACTAGATCCCGAAACGGCGGTCCGAAGCCATGCGGCGGAGCCCGCCATGGCAGTGGCACCTGGACGAGGTCTTCGTCAGCCGAAGGCAGGCGTAGCCAACATCAGAGGCGAGAAGCATTACCTGTGGCGCGCCGTCGACAATGAAGGCGAAGTTCTGGAATCCTGTGTCACGAAAAAGCGGGACAAGGCTGCTGCGTTGAAATTCCTCAAGAAAGCAATGAAGCGATACGGTAATCCACATGTCGTCGTGACAGACAGCTGCCCTTCTGATCGAGCAGCCATAAAGGTGATTGGGAATGAAAGGCGTCAGGGTCCGCAGGACGGTCGGCATCTGAACAATCGCGCCGAGAATTCACACCTGCCCCTTTCGACGATGAGAGCGGGCGTTGTCTCGTTTCCGGCGCATGCGAAGTCTGCAGAATTTCGTCTCAATCCATTCGTCAGTGCACAATCACTTCAACTTCAAAAGTCACATCAACACCCGGATAAGGGTCAAACTGAAACGTGACGTCGCCCTTCGCGAATGGCGCGACCTTCTCGTCGCCTAGCACCTGCAGCCCCGCGAATACCGGAGCCTGGTTCGCATAAGACTGACACCACCCACACCGAGGCAAAACTCATCGGGTGGCAAGTACAAGCTCGGGCGTATCTCGAAGACAGGCGATGGCTATCTGCGACACCCCTTTGTGATCGGGGCCACATCTGTCATCCGAAGGGCCGATACAAATCCGTCAGCGACCGGCGCATGGGTAAGGTCGCTCCTGACAAGCAAGTCAAAGCGACTGACGACCGTTGCCATGGCCAACAAGACGGCCCGGATCACCTGGGCGGTGATGGCACGCGGTGAAACCTATCGGGCGCCGGTCATGGCATAGGAAACACGAACTACGACGGCAGGGCGCCGTCGCTCCAGACTGTAAGGGCATAATGCAAGTAATGATAATCAGTATAGGACCGTTACCGGGATACTCCGCGGTGCTGTCAGGGTGTCAAGAGCCCGATAGCCTGAAAGGAACCCGGAGGCGGACTTCATCAGGGCCAGCGGTCACATGCCGCGCAAACAGGCCGGATACATGACCGTATCCCTCAGATCATCTCTCGCTCAAAGTTTGTGCTTGCAGAACCGGGGCTGTCCACACATGACAGCACCGCTCCATCCAAAGGAAATGAGGCCGCACTCGATCGGCTTGCGTGTTTCCAAGGTATCGTTGACCCACGTTGCCATTACCCTTCCACAAGCCGGGCGATTGTGCTTTCGTATGCAAATGGTAAGTGGGAGATGGAATATGCGTTGGCTCTTGGTAACATTCCTGTTCATTGCCGCCGCTTCGAGTGCTATTGCGGAAACGCGGATGGCACTTGTCATCAGTCAGACCGAATATCGAAGTGCAACGCTTTCACGTGTCAATTCGGCTGAGTCGGAAGCCAATGCCATTGCCGATTCTCTGACGGCCACGGGTTTCGATGTCATACGAGTTCGAAATCTGTACAAGACCCAATTGAATGGAGAACTGGATTCATTCCGCAAGAAGGTAGACAGAGCAGGCCCAGATGCGATCGGCTTTGTCTACTATACCGGACACGGCGTTCAAAATCCCGAGACCAAGGAGAGTTTTTTACTCGGTATTGATTCAGAGATCGAGGTTCCGTCAGATCTGGTCCGCTATGGCGTCAACTTGGAGATCGAACGAGACATGTTTGCCGCAACGGGTGCGAAGGCCGTCTTTATGGTGTTCGATGCCTGCCGTAATGTGCCGTCCCTGCCAGGCTTCAAGTCCGGAACAAAAGGACTGTCTGTCACGAGCGCTCAGACGAACATGCTGATCGCCTATGCAACTGATGCCGGCGACGTCGCCCAGGAAGGCCTTTATGCGCCGGTCTTGGCCAACGAAATTCGTCGTCCGATGATGAATTCCGGCATGGCGTTCTTGAATACGCAATTGCTCGTTGCCCAACAGAGCGGCGAAAAGCAGCGCCCTTGGACCGACAACAAGATATACAAACCGATTTGCTTTGCCGGATGCGGCGACGAGGCCAGCGCAACGGCCGTCTCAATGTCTGGGGCACCCAAGCAGATACAATCTGCATCGCCAGATGTCTTGTCCGCCTACGAGGCGATTGGAAAAGCCTACTTTCAGTCCATAACAGGCGGTAGCGGCTCGCATGCGGCAGGTGATGTCGATTTTTCATCTATGGGGTGCAACCCGTCTACCGTTTGGGATGAGAATAGCTGCCAGGCGATCATCGCGGACAACGAAGATGGAAAGACACATCTGATGAATGCGCTGTCAGCGGACAACATCGATGAGCTTATCCCGCTGAGTGATCTCAAACGGATTTATGCCGATCTTGCAGACCCGACCTTTGAGCCGACCCGCCAGATGCTTGGTTATCTCAGCACACCTGGCAATGGCTGGTACAGCTGGCTTGAAGGCGAAGGGCAGGCCAAGCAATTGCTGCGTGAACGTTTGAAGCTCGGCGATCCCTGGGAAATTGCGAAGGCCTACGCTCAGGCGATCACAGGTGGCACCGGCCCGAAGGCCAGCGGCATTGTTGATTTCAACGAGCTTGGCTGTGGTCCTTCGAGCGTCTGGGACGAAGCGCGATGCCAGAAGATCGTACTAGATGGAAAAGACGGCAAGTCCTTCCTGATGAACGCGATCCGGCTTGACACTATTGATCAGCTTCTCCCCCGCCGGGACCTTGTCCGGATTAGTTCCGATCCGGCATATAAGGACACTTGGTTCATGCTGAAGAATCTGAGCACGGCCGGGAATGGCTGGTATCAGCAATTCGAAGGAGACGGCAACGCCAAACAATTGCTACGAGACCATCTGACCCTGTGGGATCCCGTATTGGTCGGGCGGGCGTATTTCCAGGCAATTTCGGGCGGCTATGGCCCAACATCCGTTGAAGAACTCGATTTTTCGCTTATGGGCTGCAACCAGGCGACAGTGTGGGACGAATCGAGTTGTCAGGCCTTCGTTTCAGCCGGCAAGGACGGCAAGACTTTCATGATGGAGTCGCTCAATGAGAACACGATCGATGACCTCTTGCCGATGAGTGACCTGAGACGCGTATATTCGCAGGACGGCTATCAGGCCACCCGAGATATGCTCTTCAACTTGAGCGCAGCGGGCAACGGCTGGTATGATTACCTGGAAGGCCAGGGCGGTCCAAAGGAGCTTCTCAGGCGGCGTATCATCGAGGCACAGAACTGAAACGGCGTCTGCGGCCAGCCGAAGTGGCTTAGACGGGGACTAGATCGGACTAAGCCACCTCGTTCTACTTGATGATCTCGTATTGCGCGCGGCCGGACGCCCAATTTTCCAGGTCGGAACTCGTGCGAGACGCCGATGTAATTTGCTTCTGAAGTCTCAAGGCATAGTCCGTCGATTGAGCTCTGACGCCGATTGTCTTGTTCATTTCCGGCATGGAGTCGCCGATTAGCTCAACCGAAGGCGGCAATACAATTGCGAAGATCTCGTTCTTCTCGGACGAGACGGACGGGTTCGACAGGTTTGCCGTGAACCGGAACTTGTTTTGATAGGATTCATCCGGAATCAGAACAGTTTGCCCAGGTGAGACCAATGTGTCGCGTGCATCAATGAATCGGTTTGGATAGATGGGCGTTATCGTTCCATCCGCGCCTTTGTCCAGCACCCAGAGGCGCCCGCCAATTTTTGAGGTGACAAAAATCCGCATTTCCTGACCGACACTTATCGTCCCGGCTGGAATCGTGGTGATCTGAATGTTGTCCTTCGATTGATCGAAGAGACTGTAGATTGCCAGCAGTGAGTCCTTGCTTACAGAAATCGCTGTTTCCGGCTTCGCACTGACAAATTTTGCGTCCGGAACGTGAGACAGGACCCAAGCTACATGGTTTGAGATGCGCGTGTACACGCCCGGCCATCCGGCCTCGGCGCAACCGAACCCGAAGCTCACTACACCGACCTGATAAGCGCGTCCTTTTTCATCGAGGGCTGCCATCGGACCCCCGGAATCGCCCTGACATGAATCGATTCCGCCATCATCAAATCCGGCACAGATCTGGTCGGATGGGTCATATGCCATCCCTGAGAAGGTAGCCGAACATGCATCGGGCGATTTCATCGGAACCATCGCATGTTGCATGTATTGGGATCCGGCATACCCATCTCGCCCGGAGCGTGTGTAAATGAATGGCACGATCGATGAGGAGGCGTACTCCAGCCCAAAACCAGCGACAAATCCACGACCAAAATACTGGTCAGGATCTGAGCCGGCGCCGTTTGACAGGCGTGCAACCGGACCGTTCCATGTCCCTTCGAACCGGACAAGTGCGATGTCGGATTTCGGGCCACGGAAATTGCTGAGGGTTGGGGCATCATTGGATGCCCGATAGTCAGGCGGCACAACGACTTCGACTATCTTAAATATATTCTTTGTGTCGGTCTCTGAAAGGTCCGAGACGCCCATAACCAAGTCAAGGCGGCCAAATGTGGGACGGGAGATATCGCCATTGGCGTCCTTGTAGAGATCCGGTACGCAGTGAGCTGCCGTAAGCGCCCAATGCGGGCTGATCATTGTTGCGCCGCAGAAATGAGTGGTCTGTCGACTGGTCGTCCCGCGGATCGTGCCCAGATATGGCCATTCGCCGGAACGTGCGCGCGTTCCACCAACCATTTTCTCGTTCGCGCGTGACACAGGTGTGAGGGTCTCCGTCCAGTCGGATTCTGCCAGGCCCGGTTCTGTGACGGTGTCGCTTATGTCTTGATCGCCTGTTTGCGCGCTGGACGAACAACCTACGATGAGCAGGATGGTACACAGCGCTTGTAGGCGTACAAAATTTAAAAGAGTCATATCATCCCCTCTTCATTTCAGATCAACAGCCATGAGTACGGATGGCCGGCTGTCAAGGCGGTCTTAGTGTGCACCTGCGAACGGCTTGGGAGGAGAAATCGACGAAGTTCGGAATTCATTCGTTTCAAGAATAATCTGGTGCCTATACTGTTGGCGGGTGCACAGGCGCAGCCGGATGGGGGTAAGCGTGTTTCGTATTTGGGTGCTGATGGCCGTTTTGTCATTTTCGGGGGCCTGCCGATCAGCGCCGCTGTCTCAGGATGCAAGCAATGTTTCTCTGAGATTGGCGCCGAGTGGCATCGAGACCGTAACCCCCAATGCCTCAGATGCAGAGATTGATGCGGAGAGGACGAGTGAAAGTTGGCGGCGCGAAAAAGAATGTGCTGCCCACCCTGAGCGACCTTGTCCAAGCCGGGGTATCAACGCTCGAATTGTACCGATTTTTGCCGCACCATTTCAAGCGCAGATTTATTATGGCGGTCCGTTCAGCCAGCGTGACATATCGCTGCTGGCTTCGAAAAACAGGGCCGGTTGGGAGGCGCGACATTATTGCGGGGGATCTCTCATTGCGCGCAACTGGGTTCTGACAGCGGCTCACTGTATCGATGATGATCTCGTTCGCCGCGGCTATGGCATACGGCTCGGAGCTGGCGATATTTCAACGGCTGAAGGCGAGTTCTTCAAGATTGCAGAAGTCAGATATTTCCCCGATTTCGTTCGCCCCGCACCAGGCAAGATCATCTACCAGCACGACATTGCATTGATCCGGCTTGCCAACGACGTCGATACGGAGCGCACGCAGCAAAGCGCATCGTGGACACAAATTGCCCGCTCGCGTTACGCAACCATGGTCCGCGGTGCCGAGCTTTCGCGAGATAGTGGGAAATTGATGACATGGAGCCTGGATGGCACAATTCGCATCTGGGATACAAAGACTGGCCGCCTGAAGTCTACCATCGATCACGGCTGGTACATCCAGGGCGCGGCCTTGGCGCCCGACGGCGACCATATTGTCAGTTGGGGGATGGGGTCCAAATTATGGGAAGCGGACAGCGGAACTCTCGTGAGTAAAATTTCTGACGATTCAGATTCAGTCGCCGGGGCACAATTTAATCGGGGTAGTTCTCGGGTTCTCGTCTGGGGCAGCAAGCCCGGTATGCTGAAAATGGTCTCCACCCTTCCCGGAGGCGTTTCGAAGACCCTGTTCATCGGCCGCTCGATCGATGACCTCAAAGTTTCCTCGGACGGGTCCACGGCGACGGTCCTCAGCGCAACTGGCGGCTCGCACTGGCTCAGCCAGGTAGATCTCATAAAAATGAGCGAAACATCGCCTGCTATCGAAGTATCATCGGGCTTGCCTGCAGGACCGCTCAGTCTCAAGCTGGTTGGGAACGGCCTTGATGGCTCTTACCAGCTTTCAATGATTGATGGCCCGGTCTTTGAACTCAGGTCAGTCAACGGGACCTCCGTATTGAAAGTGGACCATGGGGCCTTTCTGGTCGGCGCATCCATGTTTGACGATAACTCGCAGCTTGTCAGCTGGGGCATGGATCAAGCGGTCCGTCTCTGGGACGTCCGCAACGGAAAACAGCTTCATGCCCTCGATCAGGGCGCCTTCGTGGCTGGGGCCGAAGTCATGAAGGATGCCAAGACTGTATTGACATGGAGTCCCAGCGGGCTCGGGCGCACATGGAACCTGAACACAGGAAAGCAAGTCAAAAGTTTCGATCTTGGAAAGTACCTTCAGGGCGTGAGCTTTGCGCGCGACAGTAAACGTCTCCTTGCGTGGAATGCGGATGGCAAGGTCACGCTCCGCAATGCCAGCAATGGCAAACCCATCCAGTCATTCGATCATGCATCGCCGACGGGCGTGAGCATTGGCTACATCCGTTACAACCTCCCAGAAAGCGAACTGTTCGCTGGTGACCGCGTCACAGCATTTGGTTGGGGAAAGGCGGCCAACATTCCCGGTGAGAAGCCGAGCGCCGTATTGCAGGTTGTTGATTTGACCGTAATCGATACGGAATCATGTCGGTCTGAAGGAGGGTGGGACGAAAACCAGATCACCGACACCGTGTTTTGTGCACGGAATGCCAGTTCGAAAACTTGCCGCGGAGACAGCGGCGGTCCCGTCGTGAAGGACGATAGGCTTGTGGGAATCGTCAGCTGGGGCAAGAAGACCTGCGCCACCGATGGAATGCCCAGTATCTATACCGATGTGGCTCAATATGCCGACTGGATAGCAAAAGTTATATCTGAATCAGTCGCGCCATCTGAGTAGAATCTATAGCCTGCGGGTTGCCTGCCAGCGTTCGTCTTCTCCGGATGCCCGGCATGCAGTCAATCAGCAAGTCTGCTCCAAACAGGCTCGCTGACTAGAGCATCGGGCGCTTACTCTGCAACATAGTTTGCAGCCTTGAAGAAGTTCCAGCATTCGGTGGGCGTGAAGAGCGCGCAGATGTCGCCGATAGCCTTGGTGAGGTCCTCAAACGTTCGGGCACTTGCAGCTCGCAGGTGAGCCTTGAGCTTTGAGAAAGCCATCTCGATCGGGTTCAGGTCGGGGGAGTATTTCGGAAGGAAGAGGAACCAGGCGCCGCGCGCGGCGAGAACGTCTGCAGCTCGCTGGCTCTGGTGGACACTGAGATTATCAAGGATGACGACATCGCCTGGTGACAGGGTCGGCGCAAGCTGGGTTTCGACATAGATGTCGAAGGCCGCACGGTTCATGGCGCCCTCGACGATCCAGGGCGCGGTGAGTGCCCCGCAGCGCAGCCCGGCGATGAAGGTTTGTGTCCCCCACTTTCCGAAGGGAGCGGTGGCCTTGAGGCGCGTGCCGCGGAGGGACCTGCCGCGCAGCCGGCACATGTTGGTCTTCACCGCAGTTTCGTCGATGAACACCAGCCGCCCCGGCTGAGCCTGCATCGCCGGCTGGCGATAATGCTTCCAGTCGGCCCGGGCCGCTTTCACATCAGCGCGTTCTTGTTCCGCCGCCAGAAGCGTTTTTTTTATAGGTGAACCCTTCTGCGCAGAGCAGTTTGGAGATGTTCGACGGATCGACCTTCACCCCATGCGCCTCCTGCAGGATCTCCACCAGCTGAGGCATCGTGATGTCAGGTTTCTCGAGGACATGCTCGATCAGGAAATCCTTGTACGGTCCGAGTTTCCCATAGCCCTTCGGCCGTCCAGGCGGGCGTGGTTCGATCGAACCGGTCGCGGCGACATGCTTCTTCAGCCGAGACGCTGTGGACGGTGCAACCTCGAACTGCCGGGCAACTTCTCGCGCAGACTTACCCGCCTTCATGCCTCGCAGCATCCGGGTCCGCAGATCCTTTGAAATCAAAAACGCCATGGCTTTGATCCTCCCAGAACTGTGAATCACAGTTCGGCAAGATGGGGAATCATTTTTGATTCACGAAAGCCGCCCGGCGCTCTAAGATTGGATTTTCAGTTGCCGACTCGCTCGCCGCCGCCCTGGCCTTCATCTTCTTCTGTTGCCGCAGCGGCGTCAGTTGCAGCTGCAGGCTCAACGGAGGCTGACGTTTCATCGTCAGCCGGCGCAAGTGTTGCGCAGGCCGACAGAACGGCACCCGCCATCAGGATAGACAGTACACTTCGTTTCATTATGAAGCCCCTTTGTTATCATTTTTGCGGCACTATTTGAAGCCGATCTGCACCTGCAATTTTGAAAAATCGGATCGCTGGCGCAGCGGGGAAAGCATTGGGTCGATGTAGAGGTAAGTCAACCCAGAATCGCCTGCCAACCAGGCCTTGCCGAGTGCGGATATCGCTTCGTCGGCTTTGCCGCTCTGCGCGAGGATCTGAGCCTGCTGATAGAGGCTACCATCACCGTATTCGTTGATGAGCGCATCCATGGCGTCATTTGCTTCTTCTTGGTGGCCAAGTTTCCAGTGTGCTGCCGCAAGGCACGGATAGCGTGATAGGCCGTAAGACTCCTTGGAACAGACCGCGAGCGCTTCTTCGGGGCGTCCGAGATACAATAGTGCCCGCCCTATTCTGGCATGGGAGTCGCTCAGTTGCGGGTTCAGGGTCAGAGCCTGCTCGACAGCCGCAATCGAACGCTCGTACCGACCGGCTGCATAATGAACGAACCCGACAGCTCTGTGGATGGTCGGGTTCAGCGGATCAAGATCGCGCGCGCGTTCAATAGCAGTCAAAGCCAGTTCGTCTTGTCCGGTAGCGGATGCGTAGCCTGCGAACCGCGCAAGCACTGGAGCTTCACCATTTCCAAGCTGGCGCGACTTTTCATAGGGCTTGCGCGCGGCTCTTATCTCAAGTTGTGCCTGGAACAGCACGAAACCGAGTGTGGAATGTGCGTCAGCCAGAGACGGCGCAAGCTCCGCACCCCGATCGGCGGCCACACGTGCCGCTTCGTAGAACAGTTTGGATTTTGCTGGGCTGTCGCTGGAATTTCCAAGGACCGTCAATGTGCGCGCTCGCGCGGAATGGGCTGCAGCGAATTTTGAGTCTAGCCGCAGGGCTGCATCGAAATGCGCCAGCGCCCGGACGTCGGTTTCGTTGCTGATCGCCGCCGTATAGAGATCATTTCCCTTAAGGTATTCGTTGAAGGCTTGTGCATTTCTGGTCGCGCCGATCTGCGAATCTCGTGGCTCCTGAGAAACCTCTGAAGACAGGGCAGCGGTCACCGCATTGGAAATTTCGCTTTTTACGAGAAGTAGGTCTTCCATGGATTGATCAAATGTCTTGGACCAGAGACTGAACCCCGTCGCTCCGTCAATCAGTTCGGAGTAGACGCGAATCGACTCGCCAGCCTGCTTCATAGTCCCGTCGAGAATGAATGAAACGCCGAGCTCCCTGGCTATTGAAACGGCGTCCAGTGCCTTCTTTTTAAGCGCTTCCGACGATGACTGGGCGACGACTCTCAGGGCGGAATTGCGTGCAAGCGTGGCCCGGACTTCTGCAGCAAACCCAGCGGAGAGATAATCCTGATCGGCCTGTCCACTGACATTGTCGAACGGGAAGACCACAAGGCCATTTTCTGTCAATTTGCGTGTCTGTGATGGCAAGGTTCGTGAAACCGCATAACCACCAATCAGGACAGCCGCCGCTGCTGCTCCACCAAACAAAAGTCGACGCCTGCGGATAGCAAGGAAGACGGGCTCCTTGGAAGGAGGTCGGTCGGGCAGCTGACGCCCGTGCAGTGCAGCAGTCGCGCGGATTAGGTTGATGACTTCGGGGTCATTGGAGCGCCCATATGAACCCGATATGTCGATCACCTGAAACTGGCGGAACCCCAAGGGTGGTTCGGCACCATCAATCGACAAGGGAATGAGGCACCCCCGCTCACGCCCGTGCATCGCCTCATCCTGGACCCAATGCGAATTGACAGAAGTATGTGACCACAGAACGATAACGGCCACGGCGCTCTGCAAGGCCTCCTCGGTTGTCTCAATATAGCGTGTGCCGCCCTCCAGAACACCGTCCCACCAAACAGTGAATCCGACGTCCTCAAGGGCCTTGATAAAAGGCAAAGCACGGTACTTGTCTTCTCGGGAATAGCTAAAAAAGACAGTCGTTACCCGACCGGAATCACCATCAGGTAAGTCAGCTTGATTCAATGTTACACCCCCTGACCTGGTTAGGATACTAAGCCTGTTGAGGATGATAGCGCAATTTCGGTCAGCTGACACCCAATCTGGAGGCGATCGTCGCGAGTGGCGAAAACAGTCTCGCTGTCCAAGAGACAGCTGTCCTGCGAATTATCGAGACCACTTCGAATTTGACTGACCGCACCGCCAGCCCACTTCCCATTCGCGAGATTGAGTCGAGGCTTCAATGTGGGCTTTTTTCTATCTATTTCAAAGTAGTTTAGCGAAAGTATCCCTCCGTCGAAGACTGGTCGCTGCTCCGAAATCTGTCTCTGCACGCCCCGCGCGTCGCCTTTTACCGCCTTTCACCCAAATCGAGACGGATAAAAAGCTACGTTTTTACAGATGCTTGATGCAAAAGAGCTGCGCCGCAATAGAAGCGGTACGACCGCTGCTGATGCAAAGAGAGACACCCTACGGTGGCCTGTTTCTGCGAAACGGTGCGAATGACCGCGAGGGTATTGTCAGCGGAACCGACATTGAGGTGACTGATCCTAGCGTTTAGCCTCTGAAAATGGCCAAGAACCCATCTCGCTACTTTAAAAACTCGCCCGAAATCATCCAACTTGGCGTGATCATGTATGTCAGATTCCCGCTGTCTCGGCACAATGTTGAAGACCTCCTGCACAAGCGTGGCATCGATATCTGCCACGAAAGCGTCCGTCTCTGGGTCGATCGGTTCGGTACTTACTTCGCTCACTAGATCCCGAAACGGCGGTCCGAAGCCATGCGGCGGAGCCCGCCATGGCAGTGGCACCTGGACAAGGTCTTCGTCAGCCGAAGGCAGGCGTGCTGACATTCTGCTGCTGAACGAAGACCCCGCGGCCGATCTTGGCGCCTTGACGCGGTGGCGTTTCGTCGCGGCGGGCGGGCGGCTCTACTCGCGCGAGGAGATTGACGCTGCGGTGCGCCGCTATCAGCGTCACTTCCACGGACGGTTCTACTCATGGATAATGAACTGGATCGTGTCGATTGTCGCCAGTGACGCCGAGCATGCGAAGACCTGACCAGATTGTCTGCAGGTCAGTGACAGCGTGCCAGCCTGGAATCGAACTTCAAAGCGGGCGTCGACGCGGCGCAACCCGTCACTTTTGCGGCATATCCCAATCGGCAGAACTCCACTTTTCGATTGGCTGACAGCTGTTCAAACGACTCGAGCCACCTCTCAAACGTGCACGCTCCGCCGCTGCGCTTCAAGCACGCCTCAGCTGGCAGTACAGATCGCCTGACCTGGCGTGTTGACAAATCCGTCCCATGCCCTGCCCATTCCGGAAACACTGAGTTAGGAGACCATCCCATGAACACTGATGTTCCCGTCACAGGGCTACTGACGGCACTGGGTATCGGTCTGCTTATCGGTCTGGAACGCGGCTGGAAAGACCGGGCCGATACGGATGGCTCGAGAGTGGCCGGATTCCGCACCATCGGCCTGATCGGCTTCTCGGGCGGCCTGTTTGCATTCATCGACGGTGGAAGCGGCATGGTCATCGCAGCAGGCTTTATCGGCCTCGCCTTGCTCCTGCGGGAAGGGTTCGGAGCGCAGATCGATATCACGAGGGAAGTCAGCGTAACCACGATGGTCGCCGCATTGAATGCCTATGCGCTGGGTGCTCTGGCCGTCATGGGCCATTCACAGATCGCGGCAGCGGGCGCGGTTATCGTCGCTTTCCTCCTCTGGCTGAGGCGGCCCTTTCATGCCTTGCTGGACCGGATCGAGGAAAAGGAACTGAGTGCGTTCCTGCGCCTCCTTCTCATTTCCGTGGTTGTCCTTCCAGTCCTGCCAGACGAGTCTTTCGGGCCCTATGAGGCATTAAACCCCCGCGAAATCTGGTGGATGGTCGTCCTGATCAGCGCCTTGCAGTTTATCGGCTATCTTGGCGTTAAGTGGCTGGGCAGCAGGCGTGGGATCGGCCTGCTCGCCATCGCTGGCAGCCTGGCTTCCTCGACGGCCGTGACGCTGTCCTTTGCCCGTTTCAGCCGCGAGGATGTCGGCGACACGTCTGCACTCGTCGGCGGAACAGCTCTTGCCTGGGCAGGCATGGCGGTGCGAACCATGATTATTGTCGGTGGCTTGGCTCCCTCGCTTCTGGCTCCGCTCGCGCTGCCATTTGGTTTCATGCTGGGCGTTGCGCTTGCGACGTCGGGCCTCTTCCTGATGCGCAGAGACACCCAGGCCAGGCCGGAAATGGTCCTGTCCAATCCGCTCGCCTTGCGGTCCGCATTTTTCTTTGCAGCCCTCCTGGCGACCGCGCTCCTCCTGTCCAGGGCGGCAGCCGAACTCCTCGGACCAACAGGGCTCTATGGCGTTGCCTTTGTGGCGGGCGCTGCAGATGTTGATGCCATCAGCCTGTCTGTGATCCAGATGAGCGCGAGTGGACTGAACGCGGGTACCGCGTCCGTTGCTGTCGCGATCGCAGCGATTGCCAACACCTTGCTGAAAGGCGCGATTGCAATTGTTGCCGGCAAAGCTGTCTACGGGCGCCAATGCATGCTCGTCGCTCTGCTCATGGCCTTGGCAGGCGCTGCCGGCCTGGGTGTAGCTGCCTCAATCGGATTGATCTGAGCCCGCTTGCCAAACTGCCCTGCTAATACAGAGAGCAAGCAACTTTTCGTCGCCTAGCCCTTGCCGGCGCGTGCGCATTCGCTGCCTGCATCGGTCTTATGCGTATCTGACCCTTCCAGTATGCCTTGAAGCTCGTGGATCCGCTTTGCCAGAATCGTCATGCCCTTCGCAGTTGCCGCGCCACGCAGCGCCAGGGCGTAGCCAAGTGCTGCCGACGGCAGGAGCCTGTCAGTTGCAAGCGTTCCCATCGACCAGGACAGCATCACGCCATTGGCAAAAAATGACAGCGTTCGTTCCAGCATGTCGGCCGGGAAGGCAGGATCCAGCAAGCCATCATCCTGGGCATCATGGATGAGCGCCTCCCACGCCCGGCTGTTCCGCGCGAGCCGCTCCGGCGTTGCGAGCCCTGTATCGTTTGCGCCCTGAACGTCCAGAAGCGCCTTCCAGAGCGGGCGGTAGAAATCCGGGTCTTCAGTGAAATAGCTCGTCGCCAGCGCATGCGCATCAAACAGGCGGTCGATGGCATTATCCGCCTTGAGCCTGCCAAAGCGTTCGGCAAAATCGCGCTCGTCCTCGAACACGGCCAGCACAACCGCATGCTTCGATCCAAACAGGTTGTAGGGCGTGGCCAGGCTGACGTCTGCCCGCCTCGCGATCATGCGCATGGAAAGGTTTGTATCACCCGTCTCCCGGATAAGGTCTCGCGCAGCCTGCACGATGCGGGATCGGCGCTCGGCCTTTGCCTGCTCGCGCTTGCCGGGCTCGTCAACCAGCATTGTCCGTGTGTCCGCCATCCTGCCTCACGCCCCCTGCGCGATGCGGTCAATGTCGGACTGGAAGTTCAATGACAGCGCCTTCAGCATTTCAGTCCGCTCAGGCCCTGGCTTGGGCGGATAGGCTGAAGCGTTACGCTTCTTTCCGCGAGCCCAATAGTAAAACACCTTGGCGAGATTACGAGGCCGCCCCAGCCACTTGTTGGGATGCTCGAGCATGTGGAAGCCCCGCATTGCATCTCGCAGCAGGTCCACATCATTGCGTACCGCAATCGCGACTCCATCCTCAAAAAAGCTCTCGATAATCCTTGCACGGACGCTCTTGCTGAAACCGGGCGTCAGCGCCTGGCGGGCGCGCCTGATCGCCGAGCGGTCCTGTGTGCGCTGGTTGATATAGTAGGGCCGCAATTCGTCATGCAACCGCTTGTGATAGGCCAGAGCGCGAGCTGTCGGGTCTGCCGACTCTTCCAGGGTTGCCAGAAGGAGCTGGGCGCTTGCCGCCGCAAAGGAACAACCGCGCCCGTATAGCGGGTTCGCCCGGACCAGCGTGTCGCCCAAGGCAAAGTATCCGCGCGCCGCAGGCTTGCCGTCGACAACGACATCCCGCCAGCGGCTGATAAGGTCGCCCATGCCATGGACGCGGCCGACAGGCGCTGACCGGTCGGCATTCGTCCACGGAACCAGCCCCGGCAATAGCAGGGTCAGATTGTGGAAGAAGTCCGGATCCAGGATGGCCTTGCGAAGCTCCATTTCCACTTCCGGAACCGCGATAGTGATGGAGAAGCAGCCATTGTCGCCGGGAAATGCACCGAACTTCAGGAAGCCGAGATCGCCCGTCGCCGGTGGGTTGCCGAGCCGCGGCGGTTCGTCCATGCCGGGCCTGAGGCGATAGTGCAGGGTGAAGTAAAGAATTCCCGAGGATTCCTGTTCTTCAGCATAATGGGCCGATTCTTCCTTGATCTGATCGATCAGGAAACCGCTCTTGCCGGAAGAGTCTATGATGATGTCTGCTTCCAGTGTTTCGGTCTTGCCGCCGCACTCACCAGACACTCCGCGGACATCGACAACACCATCCTCCGCCGCCGCAGTCATCAGGCGGCGCACAAGAAAATCCGATCGAATCGTCACGTTCGCCAGCGTTTCGACATAACGGCGCATCACCAGTTCAAGCGTGGTTCGCCTGCTTGTAATGATGGTCAGTTCGGCATCACCGGGCTCTGGCCGATAGGATCCGAGTTGCGCTTGCGTCAGCATGGATTGAAATGGCAGTTCCCGCACACCTGAAGCGAGCAGGTCTTCAAGCAATCGCGGGTGGTCCCGCTTGAACATCTTCCTCATCCGGGCGAGGAAGGCATGGCTCTGGCGCAACTGCCCGACGCCTGTATGGCGCCATTCCTGAAAGACGAGATCCGGGTCGTCGCCCGGCGGCGGTGCATCGCGCTCCAGAATCGTGATCGAACGCCCCGTTGGCGCCAATGTCAGCGCCGTACAAAGTCCGCCAATCCCCGCACCAACGATGATCGCCGTTTCGCTCATCCGTCGATCCCTTCAAGGAAGGCAAGAATGAACGCGTTGACTGCCTCTGGTGCCTCCTGCTGGGTCCAGTGACCTATGTTCGGAATCAGCTCGTTCATGCGCAGGTCGGCAACAAAATGCGGCATCATCCTGATCGCTTCCTGGGCCATCATGACGACGCCGTCATTGCCGCCGGCGACATAGAACGCAGGCTGCGAAATCGTTTGCGGCGCATCCTTGGTCAGCTCCCAGGTCAGGTCATGGTTGCGATAATAGTTCAGCGGGCCGCGCATCCCGGAGCGCTTGAACTCCGCCTCATAGAAATCGAGGTCCGCCTCGGTCACCCATGCCGGAAGGTGTTCCGGATCGGGCAAGGAGGAGAACATGTCATCCCCTTCCTGCTTGGTCGGAAGCGCAGCCAGATCGGTCTCTCCACCCGCCATGACGAGGAACTTCTTCAAGGCGAGGCGAATATCGGCTTCGAACTCTGCCTCGGCCACGCCAGGCTCGAAAAAGTATAGCTGGTAGAAGAACTGCCCTTTGAACATCTCGCGCAGGAGCGCCATGGGCGGCACGGGCGAGCGTGGCATGAAGGGAACCGACAAGGCCCCAACGGCGCGCACGACATCCGGATGATTCAGGGCACAGGCCCAGGCGGTAGGCGCGCCCCAGTCATGCCCGATCACAACGGCCGTTTCCTTTCCAAGTGCCGGTATCAGCCCGATGATATCATTGACGACCTCGACCTGGTTATAGGCTTCGATCGCGGCCGGCTTGTCGCTCTTTCCATAGCCGCGCATGTCGGGCGCAACGACATGATACCCGGCATCCGTCAGCGGCTTGAACTGATGCCGCCAGGAATACCAGGACTCCGGAAACCCGTGGAGCAGCAAGACGAGCGGACCCTCTCCGGCTTCGGCAATGTTCAGCTCAATCCCATTGGTCGCAATACGCCGTTCGGTGACACCCGGCCAACTCATGCGGCAACCTTCCGGGCTTCGGCACCGGGAAGGACTTCGCCGCAGGTTGCCTTGTATCCGTCCACCGCTGTCCAGGCCACGCCGCCGCCAACGATGACTGTCTCTACGCCGTGGGAATCGCGAACGTAGCGGTATCCTTCACCCGGAACATCGTTGACGAACTTCTCCTCGCCGCGCTTCACGGTCGCGGGATCGAATACCGTGATGTCGGCCACGTAGCCAGTCTGAAGCAATCCGCGCTCGGGGATTCCCCAGATGGCGGCCGTGTCAGACGTTATCTTCTTCACGGCCGCTTCAAGGCTCATCGCCTCCAGGTCGCGGACGAAGTGGGAGAAGAGGTATCCCGTATCCCCATAGGTGGAGAAGGACAGGATGTGCGCCCCGCCATCGCTCGCGCCGATATGGACATGCGGATGATTGAGAAGACCGCCGACAGCGGCAGAGTCATTATGCCCCATGCCGGATGCCAGGAAATGCGCGTCCAGTTCCTCTTCAAGTGACAGGTCGATCATCACCTCGACGGGTGTTGTCCCGCGTTGCTTCGCGATTTCTGCGAGCGTCTGGCCGATGTATTTCTGGTTCGCGGCCGTCTTCGCGTGACGGAAAACAAGGTTTGGCCAGAGCGGCGCAAGCGCTGCCGCTTCTTGAATCAGCTTCTTGCGGTTTTCCGTGTCGGCGAAGGCCGCCATGATTTCCTTCGGCGTGCCGAAACGCATGATGTGATACCAGGACGGGAAGCGAATAAACAACAGGCTCGGAACGGCAAAGCTGAAGCTGATGTCGATCGGCCGGGTCTGGACCTGCGGCCACACGCGGGCGCCCCGGGCAAACTGTTCATCGACCCGCTTCATCACCCGGGCGACAGCATCGACATTGTCTGCGTTCAGGAACAGGGGCGAGAAAGTCGTCGGAATATTGTGCTTCAGCGAGGTTTCCGCCAGCTGGTCGAGGCGGGCAATCGTCAGGTCGGCATCGTAGAATTCAGGAACGATCTGCAACACACGGCCATACTCGCCGAGAACGCTTGCAAGCGCATCCACTTCCCTGGCATCCGCAAAACGGCTCGGCACCGGCTGCAGGCGTTCATCCATGTCGACATAGCTTGTCGACAGGCCGACCGCACCCGCTTCGAGGCATTCACGCAGCACGCCCTGCATTTCGGCAATCTCTGCGTCCGTCGCGGTGCGCTCCATTGCGGCGTCATTCATGACCCAGAGGCGGATTACGCTGTGGCCGACAAGCGGCGCCACATTGATGGCCAGGCCCTTGCGGATGCGCGTGATATATTCGCTGAACGTCTCCCAGTCCCACACGACGCCTTCCTTGAAGGCCTTCAGGGGCATCTCCTCGATCTGGTTGAACATCCCGACCAGTTTCATGCGGTGCTTGGCCTTGAGCGGCGCGAGCGACAGGGAACAGTTTCCCGAAACGATCGTCGTGACCCCATGCGACAGGGCCGGCTTGGCACATCCATCCCACAGCAGCTGCGCGTCGAAATGCGTATGCGGATCGATGAAACCCGGCGCAACCACCTTGCCCGCCGCGTCGATCTCTTCCCGCGCGGCGCCGGTGACCGTACCGATTTCGACAATCCGGTTTCCCTTCACGGCCACATCGGCCTTGTACGCTGGTGCTCCCGAACCATCGACAATATTTCCGTTTCTGATGACAAGATCATACATTGTCATGTCCTTCTCTCACTGATCGGTTGAATTGGAATTCATGAATCTGTTCGAGGACGCTTCGAGCGCATCGCGCACGTGTCCCCACCCTTTCCCGACCAGTTGGTCGGGGTGTTCCACGCCGCACGATTCCATCAGGACCCGCACCGCATGTTCGTCCAGCGAAACGGGCGACTCGCCGCCATTCTCGAAACGCAGCATCACCATGAGTTCAGCTTCGCCATCATGGGCTGCGGCAAGCTGAACACGACTGATGACGGCGCCGCTCATCTGTTGGCGAGCGGCGGCTCGACGAAGATCACATCGCTGGGAAGGATTGGATTGGCCGAGCCAGCCCGTCCCATTCCCGCCGCTGCGCGCATGAAGACATGCAGGTTCCAGCTTTGCAGCTGTGACACCGCCTGATCCTCGGCAACTCCGGGCAGCTCCCGGCCCGCAATTTCGGCCCAGGTGTCCCCCTCGAATGGGAGTATCGATTTTCGAACCCGTGAAAGGCCTTCGACCGCCATGACTGTTCCTCCAGATTATTGTTCTTATCTATCAAATTAGAACGCGTTCTAATTTTGTTGCAAGGCGTTCCCTTGGGGAACGGCCCGAAAATTCGGGACCATCCCGATCCGAGCATCGCCAGCTGCCTTTGGCGAATGGGGTGCGGCGGATGAGGGACACACCCTGCCAGACCGTTGACGCAACAGGCCAGCCCATGTCCACTGGCACACGTTGCTCACCACCTATCCCTGCCGCTGATGGACCCGCTCATGACCCGACACCCTTCGCTTCCAGGCCTTCCCGCCCAACCGGAATCAACACCCTGGCCAACAGTGGACTGGCCCGTCGCGCCTCTTGCGGACACGGTCGACGCAGCTCGCCTCAACGGCCTGCTCGATCTCGCCTTCAGCGATCCGGCCCCGGACATCATGGGCGAAACCCACGCCTTCCTTGCCGCCCACAAGGGCCGCATCGTCAGCGAACGCTATTGGCGCGGCCTCTCGGCCGACAGCACCTTCCCGTCATGGTCAGAGGCCAAGAGCATCACGCACGCACTGATCGGCATCCTCGTGCGCGACGGCCGGATCGACGTCCACGCGCCCGCCAATGTGCCCGAATGGCAGGGCGAAGACGATCCCCGCCGCCACATCACGCTCGACCAGCTTCTGCGCATGTCGAGCGGCCTGAAATTCGCGGAAGACTATGTCAACGCCGGCGTCTCCGATGTCATCGAGATGCTGTTCGGCGCGGGCAAGGACGACGTCGCCGGCTTCGCCGCAAACTTTCCGCTCGCGCACGCGCCCGGCACCGCCTGGAGCTATGCAAGCGGCACCTCGAACATTGTCGCCCGTTGCGCGGCCATCGCACTCGGCGCAACCGGCGATGCGTTCCGGTCCTGGATGTTCGACGAATTGTTCCACCCCATCGGCATCCAGTCGGCCCAACCGAAATTCGACGCGCAGGGCACCTTCATCGGCTCATCTTTCTGCTACGCGACGGCGCGCGACTTCGCCCGCTTCGGCCTGCTCTACATGCGTGATGGTGCGTGGGAAGGGCAGCGCATCCTGCCCGAAGGCTGGGTCGACTATGCCCGCACGCCAACCGCAACACCGCCCGGAGAACCACTTGGCTACGGCGCACACTGGTGGCTCGGCATGTGCGGCCTCGGCAGTTTCTCGGCCAATGGCTATCAGGGCCAGTACACGGTTCTCGTTCCTGAACTGGACCTGATCCTCGTGCGCCATGGCAATTCGATGGATGAGCAAGGCGACGAAGTCAGGCGCTGGCTGGCACGGGTCGCGGACTGCTTCCGCTAGTCGCTGGTCACGAACGCCCGCGCGCCATCTCGCGCGACACCTTGTCGGCAATCATGATGGTTGGCGTATTCGTATTACCGGACACAATCGTCGGCATCACCGACGCATCAATGACCCGCAAGCCGTCAACCCCGTGCACTTTCAGATTCCCGTCAACCACAGCCAACGTATCATCCGCCTTGCCCATCCGCGCCGTCCCGACCGGGTGAAAAATCGTTGTGCCGATATCGCCCGCAGCTTTCGCCAGCGCGGCATCGTCATCGCCGACTGCGGGGCCGGGCAGAAACTCCTCAGGATGGAAGCGCGCCACCGCAGGCTGTGACATCAGCCTGCGCGTCAGACGTATCGCATCCGCCGCGACGGACCGGTCCTGCTCCGTTGCCAGGTAATTCGGATTGATCCGGGGCTTCGCGTCCACTTCAGGCGAGACAATCACGACTTCCCCGCGTGACGTTGGCCGCAAATTGCAGGCGCTTGCCGTTATCGCCGCAAAGCGGTGCAGCGGGTCGCCGAACCTGTCCAGCGAAAGGGGCTGGATGTGGAATTCCAGATTGGCCCTGTCCTGCCCGCTATCCGAACGCGCGAAAATGCCAAGCTGAGATGGCGCCATGGTCAGCGCGCCACGCCGCCGCGCAATATAGTCCAGCCCCATGCCAGCACGTCCGATCACGGAATGATAACTCTCATTGAGCGTTCTGGATCCGGTCACGCGAAACACTGCGCGCTGCTGCAAATGGTCCTGCAGGTTCCTGCCTACGCCTTGCCTGTCTATCACCGGCGCCACGCCTGCAGCTGCCAGCCATTCTGATGGCCCGATGCCAGAGCGATGCAGAATCTGCACCGATCCGATTGCCCCCGCGCAAAGGATCACCTCGCCCTTGGCCATCGCGCGCTGCGGGGCGCCGTTGCGCAAATAGTCGATGCCTCTTGCGCGCCCATTCGCCATGACCAGACGATCCGCAAGGCACCCGGTTTCGATACGCAGGTTCGGCCTGCGCGCCACCGGCTTCAGGAAGCCGCGCGCCGCTGACCATCGCAGGCCGCGCTTCTGGTTGACGTGGAAATACCCCGCCCCCTCATTGTCGCCTGTGTTGAAATCATCCGTTGCCGGAACGCCCATCTGCGCGGCCGCCTCGCGCACAGCGTCCAGTATGTCCCATCGCACACGCGGATACTCGACACGCCACTCGCCGCCCGCGCCGTGATGGTCCGTCTCGCCCAGAAAATGATCCTCAATCCGCCTGAACACCGGCAGCACGTCAGACCAGCCCCATCCGGGCATGCCCAGATCACGCCAGTGATCATAATCCGCAGCCTGTCCCCGCATCGAGATCATCGCATTGATCGCCGACGATCCGCCAAGCACCTTGCCGCGCGGATAGGACAGTTTGCGGCCGTTAAGGCCCGGCTCCTCGACGGTCTCGAACATCCAGTCGGCGCGCGGATTACCGATCGCGAACAGGTATCCGACCGGGATGTGGAACCAGATCCAGTTGTCTTTACCGCCAGCTTCCAGCAGCAGGACACGCTTGCGCGGGTCGGCCGACAGCCGGTTGGCGACAACACATCCAGCAGATCCCGCCCCGATGACGATATAGTCGTATTCGCCGTCAATCAGATCGGGAGCAGGCAAGGTTTGGATCCTCAGTGTGGGTGATCTGCCTACATCACGCGCCCGCCTGGCGCCAGACGCACAGCGAGGTCAGCTCGCAATCCGTCCCGCCAGCCGCGCATCGGCGCGAATCCGGTTCAGCACGACGCCAATCACGCGCCCGCCCCGGCTCTCGATGGCAAATTGCGCCTCCGCAACCTCCTCCGCCCCCGTCACTTCGGCCTGCACGACCAGAACAATGCCGTCGACTTCGCTTGCCACATCAAGCGCCACGTCTGACCGGTCGAGTGCAGGTGAGTCCACGACAATCCAGTCGGTCGACCGCCGCAAGGCCTTCCACCAGCCGGGTTCAGAGCGTAGATGCGCGCGCTGGCCCGCCGCGAGGCGCTCAGTCCGGAACCTAGTGACCAGAAGGCGCGTCCCGGTCACAGGACACGCCGTCAGCAATTTGCTGCTGCCGCCCGTGCCCGCTGGCTGCAGCGCATAGATGGGCGCACATCCGAGCGACGCATCATAGGCCCGTCCCGGCCGCGCCAGTTTGCCCACAAAGCCCCTGTCAAAGGCTTGGTGCGCGGCGTTGTGCATCAGATCGAGGTCCACCAGCCAGGCCGTTCGCGTCGCGTGCTCTGCGGCCATCAGTGCAAAGGAGGCCGCCATGCTGCTCGTGCCTTCTCCCGTGCGCGCGGCAACGAACATGATGCTGCGGGCGCCCTGCGCCGGCCGCAACCGCGTCGCAACACTCCACAGCGTAGCCAGATCCGCTCGCAAATCACGCATCCCGCGTCAAACCTCCCGAACCGTCGCAAGCACGGGAAGATCGAGCGTGCGCTCAACCGACCGCCGCGTCGCGAAACCTGTTTGCGTCAGCGCCTTCAACAGCCCGGCGATCAGCCCCGCAAGGCAGGCCAGCACGAAGGCCAGCCCCGCCATGATCGACTGTGTCGGCACAGGCTCGACCGGAAGGCTCGCCGGCTCCAGAACCTTGATGCCGTCAAGGCGCGCGCGCCCTGGCACTTCGCCCCGCCCGGCAGCGGCCAGCAGTTCGCCTTCCAGTATGTCGCGCTTGCGAATTAGCTCGCCATAGCGCGGTGCGAGAGTGGCCAGTTCGGCCTGACGCGCCTCAAGGCCCGCAACCTGCTCCGCCAGTCCGGCCTGCCTGTCACTCAGCGCCGCCGCTTGCGCCCGCAGCGCGTCAGTCATCGACAGCATCTGCTCGTAACGCGGGTTGGGTCCTGTCCGCACGGTCCCGACGGGGCCGTCCAGCGTCGCGATGAAGGCCTGAATGCGTGCGATGCGCCGGTCCATGTCCAGCACTTCCTGCGATCCCGGAAAATGATCCACCAGCAGGGCTTCACGCTGCAGTTTCAGATCGAGCAGCCTCTGCGCGGTTGAATCCTCCACGAACAATTCCTGCTGTGGCCGGATTGATTTCAATTGCGTGCGATAGGCCGCCAGCTGGCTCTCGGCCTGCTGCAACTGCGACCCGGTTTCCTGCAAGTCCTGGCGCGCCGCCTGGTACAGCGCATTCACGGCATTGCGCTCGGATTCAAGGTTTCCGATCTGCTGCGTCTCGAGGAAGCTGCCGAGGGCCGTTTCGGCTTCCAACAACCGCGTTTCCATATCCGTACGGTCAATACCTGGCGCGGACGCCTCCGGTGTCGCGAGCAGTTGCGTGCGATAGGCAAGATAGGCGCCGATCAGCGCGTTCAGCACTTCGGCCGATGTCTCCGCATCCTCGTTGCGATACCGTACAGCAATGACCGGCGCGCGCGACGCGGCCGAGACATGAAAATCACGCCTCATGGCCTCGATGCACAGCTGGCGGCACTCCGCCGCGAGCCGCCGGAGTCCCTCGGCATCACCGCGCACGGTACGGCTGCGCGTTTCACACGTCTCATTTATCTCTGGATACAGCCGCGACATCGGAAACCGGTCGAGAACGCGCTCAATAACCACCGGGCTGCGCAGGAATGCCAGTTCAGGCTGCACGAGCATGTCATGGTTGGCCGCCCCTGCGGGCGCAACCATCAGGCGGGCGCGCGATTCAAACTGGACTGGACGCGACAGGGCGGCGGCGAGGCCCAGCGCAAGCACCGGCACGAATACCAGCAGCATCAGCCACTTCGCCCGCCAGAACTGCACAATCAGGTCCGCAGGCCCCAGGCGCGGCCGCGACGCGGATACCCGCATCATGCCACGTCCCGCCGGTTCTCGGTTGGGGGCCTCGGAAACGGGCATGTCGATTGCGGCTCCTCACAGCGCGTGAGGAATCAGGATCGCATACCGGCGTTTGACAATTCATTAAGCTTAATCGCCAGCCGGAACCGACGCATCCGCCCCCGGTCCGGCCGCAAAAGCCTAGTTCATCAGCTTGAGCCATTCGCGCGCCGACTGGAGCGCCTGCTTGACTTCATCCGAGCTCATCATGCCGGCCAGTTCAGCGCGCTGAATCTTGGCGTCTTCCGAACCGCGCAGAGCGGCCAGGTTGAACCATTTGTGCGCGGCAATCAGGTCCACATCCACGTTCAGTCCGGTCGCATAGACCAGTCCTGCCTGGTAAAGTTCCTCCGGGGCCGAATCCGGTCCCAGCATGGCTGCGAGGTCGATAGCGTAATCTGCAAAGGGCATTGTCTTGTTCCTGTTTCACCTTGCCGTCGCATCGCCGGGATCATTCCCGTGTCCTGCTCTGGCAACCACCACCCGCCTTGTCCGGCGATGGATGCAGAGTGCCGTCAGAGATTTGCGTTATGGTTAACACCAGCCCCTCCCAAGAGGCAGTGCGTTAACGCGCGGCCGCACCTGGTTAACCTGCGGTGGAAAGCCGGGCCGGAATGCCAATCAATCCCTAAATCGCCACCCGGGACACTGAAGCGCAGCGGGGTTCAGCGGAAAGGCCTTTTCGCTCCGGCCGCAATCTGGCAAACCAGTTCCATGACCGAGTATTTCAAACCGATCCCCTATGCGCTCTGGCGCGATGACAAGGCCGCCTTTGCCGAGGCGCTGGGACAATCCTTCCGCGAGACAGGCTTCGCCGTGATCTCCGGCCACCCGGTTGACCAGCGCGTCATTGACGAAAACCTGCGCGTTACCAAGGCCTTCTTCGCCATGCCTGACCTGGCGAAACTGGCCTATGACGGCCGTGAAGGCGGCGGACAGCGCGGCTACACCGCCTTCGCCACCGAGAATGCCAAGGGCGCCGCCAAGGCCGACCTCAAGGAATTCTGGCACACCGGCCGCCTCCTGCCGCCGGGCTCGCCCTATCGCGAAACCATGGCCGACACGCCAAGCGTCAAGGAAATCCCGGAATTCGATCACGCCACCCGCGCGCTTTACGACGCCTTGGACGAAATGGGCCGGAATCTCCTGCGCGCCATCGCCCTTCACCTCGGCCTTGACGAGATGTGGTTCGAAGACCGCGTCGAGATGGGCAATTCCATCCTCCGCCTCCTCCACTACCCGCCACAGGAAAACCCGCCGCCGGAAGGCACCGTCCGCGCCGGCGCGCATGAAGACATCAATGTCATCACCCTCCTGCTTGGCGCCGAGGAGGCTGGCCTTGAGGTCAAGCACCGCTCCGGCGAATGGCTCGCCGTGAACCCGCCGCCCGATGCCCTGGTCATTAATTGCGGCGACATGCTGCAGCGTCTCACTGCCGGCGTGCTGCCCTCGACCACGCACCGCGTCGTCAACCCGTCGCCCGAGCGCGCCAAGTTCCCGCGCTACTCGACGCCCTTTTTCCTGCACTTCAACCAGGATGTCGTGATCGAGGCCCTGCCCCAGTGTGTGGCCGAAGGCGGCAAGGCCGAACCGCCGATCACCGCGCAGGACTATCTCATGGAACGCCTCCGCGAGATTGGCCTCGTGAAGGCCTGACCCCGCGCCACCCCTTGCCTCGCCGCCGCATTGCGCATGAATAGGCGCCACAGCTCACCAGAAGCTGGCGGCAAGGCAGGAGGAACGCATGTTCAACAACACGGAATGGCTCGCGCAGGTCCGCGAGGACATTATCGACCCCGATCGCGAGATCGTTGATCCCCACCATCACCTCTGGCCAAAGCCCCACCTCAGCTACGACCTTGAGGAACTCTGGTCCGACACCGAAGACGGCCACAATGTCGCCCAGACCGTGTTCATGGAGTGCGGCTCCGCCTATCGCCATGACGGGCCCGACCGCCTGAAACCCATTGGTGAAACGGAATTCGTGGCGGCCGCGGCCGCCCGCTCTGCCGCCGCTCCGGACAAGGCCACGATTGCCGGCATTGTCGGCCATGCCGACCTGCGCGGCGCCAGCCTCGACGAAGTGCTAGACGCCCATGTCGCGGCTGGCAATGGGCTGTTCCGCGGCATCCGTCACGCAGGTTCCTTTGATCCCCACAAGGACATCTTCTCGATCCCCGGCCGCGCGCCGGAAGGCCTCTACCGCGACACGGATTTCCGCCGCGGCGTCGCGCGCCTTGGCCAGCGCAACTTCACCTATGATACCTGGAACTACCACCACCAGATCCTCGACTTCGCCGATCTCGCCCGCGCCGTGCCGGAGACGACCATGGTGCTCGACCATTTCGGCACGCCCATCGGCGTCGGCCCCTATGCCGGCAAGCGCGAAGAGATTTTCGCCCAGTGGAAAGACGACATCGCCGTTGTTGCCGAGAACAAGAATGTCTTCGCCAAGCTCGGCGGCCTGGCCATGCCCGACAATGGCTTTGGCTGGAACACGCGCGCCACGCCGCCGACATCCGACGAATTCGTCGCGGCGCAGGCCCGCTATTATCACCACGCCATCAAATGTTTCGGTCCGGAGCGCTGCATGTTCGAAAGCAACTTCCCGGTCGACCGCCTGTCGATCAGCTATCATGTCCTCTGGAACGGCCTGAAGAAGATCGCGGCTGATTATTCTGAGGCCGACCAGATCGCCATGTTCAGCGGAACCGCCCGCAAGGTCTACCGGCTGGACGCCTGAAGCCAGTCCGCCGCGCCCTCGCCCGCAGCCTTGCCCGTGGCGAGGCAGGCGGTGATGAGATAGCCGCCCGTGGGCGCGTCCCAGTCAATCATCTCACCGGCGCAGAACACGCCAGGCAGGCCGCGCAGCATCAGCGCATCATCCAGCGCCGCCCACGCCACGCCGCCCGTGGTCGAGATCGCCTCGTCCAGCGGCGCCGTTCCGGTAATCCGGATCGGCACGGCCTTAATAAGGCGCGCCAGCGCCCCCGTCTCGCCCGGCAGTGCCCCGCCGGCCGCCTCATGCAGCAGCGCCAGCTTCACGCCAGACAGGCCGAGGCTCTTGCGCAAATGATTGGCCATGGATTGCTTGCCCCTTGGCCGCGCAAGTTTGCCGGCAATCACTGGCAAGTCCGTATCCGGCAACAGGTCCACGAACAGCGTCGCTGCGCCTGCCCGCTGCAGCTCATCCACCAGCGCCGCTGACAGCGTGTAGATACCGCCGCTCTCAACCCCGCGCTGCGTAATCACGAATTCCGACCGGGTCTCCACCCCATCCGCCGACAAACGAACCGCCTTCACCGGCGCACCGGCAAACTTCTTCCGCATGTGATCCGACCAGTCGACAAGGAACCCACAATTCGATGGCCCGAACGGCGCAAGCGCAATCCCCTTCGCGTCCAGCAGCGGCGCCCACGCACCATCCGACCCCAGACGTTTCCAGCTCGCCCCGCCCAGCGCCAGCACCGTCACATCCGGCCTCGCCGTCACTTCCCCCTCCGGCGTCCCGAACAAAAGCGCCCCGCTCCCGTCCCATCCCTGCCATCGATGGCGCGCATGCAACGCCGCCCCGGCCGCCTGCAACCGCACCAGCCACGCGCGCAGCAGCGGCGAAGCTTTCATCGTTTCCGGAAACACCCGCCCCGTCGGCCCGGTATGCGCGGCAATGCCCAGCGCCGCCATCCAGTCTGTGATCTCGCCCGGCCCGAACGCCCGCACCATATCCTGCAGCCGCGCATCGCCCCGATAGCGCGACAGGAAAGCCTCACGGTCTTCTGCATGGCTGATATTCAGCCCGCTCTTGCCCGCCATCAGGAACTTGCGCCCGAAACTCGGCATCGAGTCATAAATATCGGCAGCCACGCCCCGCGCCACCAAGGCCTCGGCCGCCATCAGCCCGGCCGGTCCGGCGCCAATGACGGCAGCGCGCAACTATATCAGTCCGGCGAGAGGGCTGCTCGGATCGGCATACATCTTCTTCGGCATGCGCCCCGCAAGATATCCCTCGCGCCCGGCAATCACGGCATGTTTCATCGCGCTCGCCATCAGGATCGGATCCCTCGCCGCCGCGATCGCGGTGTTCATCAGCACACCGTCACAGCCAAGCTCCATCGCGATGGCCGCATCCGAGGGCGTTCCCACACCTGCATCGACAATGACAGGCACACGCGTCTGCTCGACAATCAGGCGGATATTTACCGGGTTCATGATGCCAAGGCCCGATCCGATCAGGCTGCCCAGCGGCATGATCGCGCAGCACCCGGCCTCCTCCAGCATTTTCGCGTAAACCGGATCGTCCGAGCAATAGACCATCACCTCGAACCCGTCCGCGATCAGTGCCTTCGCCGCGATCAGCGTCTCGGGCATGTTCGGGTAGAGCGTCTTCTGGTCGGCCAGCACTTCCAGCTTCACCAGGTTCCAGCCGCCAGCTTCCCGCGCCAGGCGCAGCGTCCGCACCGCCTCATCGGCCGTGTAGCAGCCGGCCGTGTTCGGCAGGTAAGTGAACTCGTCCGGCTTGACGAAATCCGTAAGTATCTCCTTGCCGGGGTCCGACAGGTTCACCCGGCGCAGTGCCACGGTGACAATCTCTGCCCCCGCCGCCCGTGCCGCATCTGCATTCTGCTGGTAATTCGCATATTTGCCGGTCCCGACAATGAGACGGGAGGAATAGGATTTTCCGGCAATCGTCAAAGGTGTGTCAGTCATGTCCGCTGATCTGGCCGCCTTGCTCCCGCCCGTCAACTCCCCACCGCCTGTCACCCGCCCCCCACAAACTGCACAAGTTCCAGCCGGTCGCCCTCTTCCAGCACGGTAAAGGCATGTTCGGACTTCGGTACGATCTCCAGATTGCGCTCCACGGCGATCCCGCGCGGGTCACGCCCGGTGGCCTCTGACAGCTCTTCCAGCAGCATTGACAGGGTCGTGCCCTGGTTAACCTGCCGTGGCTCGCCATTCAGGATGATCTGCATGTCTGCGGCCTCCAATTCAAAGCCCCCTTGCCTTGCCGGGCGTTCCAGAGCAAGACGGGGCCCATGTCAAAACCGATATATGTTCTCGGTGGGCCAAACCTCAACCTGCTCGGTACGCGCGAGCCGGAGATCTACGGCCACGAAACACTCGAAGATATCCATGCCCGCCTGCGCACACTCTGCGGCAGCGTGCCCTTGGAGGCGCGCCAGACCAATCATGAGGGCGAACTGGTGGATTGGGTACAGGAAGCCTCCCGTGAAGGGTCGGCCGTCATTCTCAATGCTGGCGCCTATACACATACATCTGTGGCCTTGCATGACGCCCTGAGGGCCTGCAAGGTGCCGGTGATTGAAGTGCACTTGTCGAATCCGGCGGCGCGCGAGGCTTTCCGCCATGTGAATTATGTTGCACCTGTTGCAAAAGCGACGATTGCGGGCCTCGGCGCGTATGGTTATGAGCTTGCGCTTCTGGCAGCCAAGTCCCTGACGGGCCAAGGAGATATTTAGCGTCCCATGAGCACTGCGAAGACGAAACTCGATACCGGCCTCGTCCGGGAACTGGCCGCCATCCTGCGGGAAGCCGATCTCGGCGAAGTCGAAATCGAACATGAAGGCCTGCGTATCCGCGTAAGCAAGCCTGCAGCGCCCGTGATGCAGACGGCCCACTACGCCGCCGCGCCTGCCCCAGCCGCGCCAGCAGCGCCTTCGGCCGCCCCC
>NZ_LADU01000039.1 GCF_000961795.1 Hyphomonas sp. BRH_c22 | reverse complement strand
CTGCGGATGCGGCCGCCACGCTTCACCTGCTCACACGTCTCTGGGGCATTAACCCTCGCCATGCCCGCAGCGTGGCGCCGGGGCTGGGCGGGGACGTGCCGGTTGCGCTCCTCGGAACCCCGGCCTTCATGCGCGGCGAGGGCGAACGGGTCGAGCCCGTCACCCTGCCGGCGCCCTTGCCCGCCGTGCTGTACAATCCGGGTATCGCCTGTCCGACCGGGCCTGTGTTCGAGCGGTTCGACAAGGCCTCGGGCGGAGCAGGGTTTGCCGAGACAGGCCCCTTGCCGCCCCTCGCAGGCATGAATGAACTGGTCACCTGGCTTTCGGGCCAGCGCAATGACCTCGCGGCGCCCGCCCGCCTCCTCATACCCGCCCTTGGCCGCGCCACCCGCGCGCTCCCCCCCTTGCCCCTCCCCATGCTCACCCGCATGAGCGGCTCGGGCGCGACCTTCCTTGCCCTCTACCCCACACTTGCCGCCGCGCAGGAATCTGCCGAATTGCTGAGCGCTTCGCATCCCGGCTGGTGGGTGCGTGCGACCCTGCTCGGAGGTACTGACCGGTCATGATTCCTGCACTTCTGGGCCTGCCATTCCTGTCATTCCTGTTGTGTTTGCTGGTGATCCGGCTTGGCGTGAAAGACGCGCCCGATGGCGGCCGCAAGACCCAGACTGCGCCGGTGCCGACTGCGGGCGGCGCTGCGATCGCCCTTTCCGTCATCCTCGGCCTGTTTCTCGTCGGTGTCCTGCCAGTCACCTCCCAAAACGGCCTTCCGGCGCTGCTTTTGTTCGTTTTTGCATCAGTCATTATTGGCTTTTTTGACGATTTCATTGGCCTGAACCCGAAGCTGAAACTCCTGCTTCTGGCCCTGGTTTCCCTCCTCGCCGCCGCCTTCGGCCCTCGCCTTGGCTACTTCCATTTGCCGTTTGGACCCAGTGAAGGTTATGCGCTCCCTGTCTGGCTTTCTGTAGCAGGTGTTGGGCTTTGGCTCTTCGTGATGGCCAATGCGACCAATTTCATGGACGGCTCCAACGGCCTCGCGATGGGCAGCGCGACGCTGATGCTCATCGCCCTGTCCATCCTGCTCAACTGGCTGGCACTCGCCGGCCCCGGCACCGGACTCGAGCGCGCCATGAGCGACCTCACTGCGCTGGTCGCTGCCGCGACATTGGGATTCCTTGCCTGGAACGTGGCCGGCCGGCTTTTTGTCGGTGACACAGGCTCGCTGGGCATGGGGGCCCTGCTGGGCGCGGCGGGCCTCGTGGTCGCCTGCCGCCTCACCGTGTGGGAGCCCGTCATCCTGATGCTGCCATTCCTGGTCGATGTTTTCATGACGCTGATCTGGCGGGCGCGCGCCGGGCGGCACCTGTTGGAGGCGCACCGCGATCATGCGTATCAGCTGTTCCTGAGAGCCGGCTGGCCGCACTGGAAGGTCGCATTGCTCTGGGCCGCCATGACGCTTGTCTCCGGCGCCGGGCTGCTGGCCCTCGGACCACTGTTTGGTGCGGAGGTCATTTTCGTGCTGCTGGCGCTCGGCATGGGATTGTGGGTCTGGCAGCGGGCAACGCTCGGCCGCCAGCTGGCCGCCAAAGGTCTCTAGTAGACCCGTTCCACGCAGAAATCGGCGAGATCTTCGAGCGCGTCGCGATACGCGCTGGCTGGCAGGCTGCGCAGCGCACCCTTGGCCAGGGCGGCGTAGGCTTCGGCCTCCTGTACCGTGGCCTCTGCTGCCCCTGTGGCACGGATCAGGTGCACGGCATGGGCGAGGTCCTGCTCGGACTGGGTATCGGGGTGAAGCGCGCGTTCCCAGAAGGCGCGATCTTCGTCCGACCCGCGACGGCGGGCGATAATCACCGGCAGGGTGATCTTGCACTCGCGGAAATCGTCACCGACCGATTTGCCGATCACCGTTGTCGTGCCGCCATAGTCGAGCACGTCATCAATGATCTGGAAGGCCAGGCCGAGATTCTTGCCATAGGTCGCGAGGGCCGCCGCATACTGGTCGCCGCCGGCCGACATGGCGCCGGTTTCAGCCGCCGCTTCGAACAGGGCGCCGGTCTTGGCTTCGACAATGGCCAGATAATCCTCGGTGGGCAGGTCGCGCGCCTGCATGGCGGCCAGCTGGCGCACTTCGCCCTCGGCAATCGTGGTCGAGGCGGTTGCGAGGCGATTCAGGATCTCGAGACTGTTGGCTTCGACCAGAAGGTTGAAGGCGCGGGCAAACAGGAAGTCGCCGACAAGGATGGACGCCTTGTTGCCCCAGATCGCCTTGGCGGCAGGCTGGCCGCGGCGCAGGTCGCTTTCGTCGACCACGTCGTCATGCAGGAGGGTCGCCGTGTGGATGAATTCCACGGCCGCTGCCAGGGCATGCGTCGCCGGATTGGCGGCGCCTACCGCGTGCGCTGCAATCAGGGTGATCATGGGCCGAAGCCGCTTGCCGCCTGCTGAAACGATATAGCCGGAGAGGTCCGGGATAACGGCGACGGGACTTGCTGCCCGTTCGGCGAGCAGGACTTCAACCGCCGCAAGGTCGTCAGCGACAAGTGTCTGCATGCGCTCGACGATCGAACCGATGGCCGCCTTGGATCTGGGTCTCGGCGCGAGGGTCAAGTGGTCACTCCTGTTGGATCGATAACCATCAGTGTTTAGGCTTATGTCATGCGGCCGCAAAGCACGACGCGGCACCGGGCCGCAGCTATATATGTGTGAAGTGTTGCGCCAGCGCCATAGCTGCAGTGCCTGAAATGCTGGAACGTTCCACGATTTTGGGCTTTATTGCGTTTATGAAAACGCTCATCTCACTCGCCTCCCTCATCCTGGTCACAGCCTGTGCCAGCCATTCCCCCTATGGTCCGGCCACGTCCAGCGGCGCGGCGGGATACACACACCAGAAAATCGAGACCGGACGCTACCGGGTCTCCTACACCGATAAGGACCCCAGCCGGTCGCATGACCTTGCGCTGCTGCGTGCTGCGGAACTGACCCTTCAGGACGGAAATGACTGGTTCGAAATCACCGGCGGCTACACCGATCAGGAGGGTGCCGGTTCGGAAAGCCGATCCTCGGTCAGCATCGGCGGATCGCGTGGTTCCTATGGCAGCGGCGTGGGCGTGGGAGTGGGTTTCGGCATCCCGGTCGGTTCGAGCAGCGCCAAGGTGACGACCGTGATTGATATCGTGACGGGCAAGAACCCGAAGCCGGACCGCCCGTCGGTCTATGATGCGCGATCCGTGGATATCAATCTGCGGGGCACTGCGCCCTGATGGAGGAAGTCTTCCGCACCAATGATCTGGTGAAACTGTCCTATATCGAACACTTGCTGCAGGAAGCAGGCATTACCTATTTCGTGGCAGACCAGCACATGTCGGCTGTGGAAGGCAATATCGGTGCCTTTCCGCGTCGCGTGATGGTGCGTGAAGGCGCTGTCAGGGCGGCTGAGCTTGCCTTGGCGGAGGTCGAGCGCGGGTGACTGCGGCGACCGAGGACACGGTCTACCAGGGCCGGGTGAAGCTGGTGCAGCCATTGAAGGGGTTCCGCGCCGGGAGCGACTCCCTGCTGCTGGCGGCAGCGCTGCCGGAGAAGTCTGGCGGGGCGACTTTGGAGCTGGGGTGCGGATGCGGCGGGGCCCTGCTGCCAGCGGCGTTCCGGATGCCGGGGATGCGGTTCACGGGTGTGGAGATCGACGCCGAAATGGCGGCGCTGGCTGAGGCGGGCGTGGCGGCCAACGGGTTTGACGGACGCGTCACGGTCGAGGCGGGCGAAGCCTCTGACTGGGTGAAAGCCCATGAGAACCAGTTCGATCTGGTCTTCGCCAATCCCCCCTATTTCGAGCCGGGCCGCATTTCCCCTCCAGGCGAGGGAAAAGCCGCAGCCTACCTTGAATCGCTTGATGTTTCCGGTTGGGTCAAGGCGATGGTCTTTGCCGCCAGGCCGCGTGCGCCAATCGTGCTTGTCCACCGGGCCGCGGAACTGGCGCGTATCCTGGCCGCGCTGGACAGGCAGACCGGCGACATCACGGTGCTGCCTGTGGCGCCGAAGCCAGGCGAGGAAGCCCGGCGGGTGCTGGTGAGGGGGCGCAAAGGCCTGAAGCGCGGGCCCGTCCGGTTGCTGGCGCCTATCCATCTGCACGAGGCGAATGGAGAGCGGTCAGTCACGGGGCAAGCGGTGACAACGGGCGGTGGGGTGGTGTGGTAGGGCGGTGTTGTGGGGGGATGTGGGAGTGTGAGAGGGTTATGTGGGGGTGTATGGGGGTGATGTGTGGGCGATCGCCTGTCGCTTGAAACCGCGGGCTCCGTCCCCACCTCCAAAAAACAGACTGAGTCACAGGAAGGGTCTGTTGCATCATGTTCGGCGTAATCTTCTTCGGGTTTGCCATTTTCGGGATCGGCATTGCGATGCTGGGACATCCCGCCTTCTACCGCGCGATGACCGGGCGGCAGAGCGGTTCGGCCGACCATCGGGACTCCAAGGGTCTCTAATGCTTGCGCCGCAGGGCGCTGGCTTGTAGTTCCGGGCGAACCTCAATTTCCGGACGTGCCCCATGCCTGCGCCAAAAGCCCAGCCCAAGCCGAAATCCTTCCAGGACCTGATCCTGACCCTGCAGGCCTATTGGGCCGCGCAGGGCTGCGCCATCCTGCAGCCCTATGACATGGAAGTCGGCGCCGGGACGCTGCACCCCGGCACGGTGCTGCGTGCCCTTGGTCCGAAGAACTGGCGGGCGGCCTATGTCCAGCCATCGCGGCGGCCCAAGGATGGCCGCTATGGCGAGAACCCGAACCGGCTCGGCCATTATTACCAGTTCCAGGTGATCCTGAAGCCCAACCCGGCCAACCTGCAGGATCTCTATCTGGAGAGCCTTTACAGGATCGGCATTGACCCCATGGTGCACGATATCCGCTTCGTGGAGGACGATTGGGAAAACCCGACCGTTGGCGCCTGGGGGCTTGGCTGGGAAGTCTGGTGCGACGGGATGGAAGTCAGCCAGTACACCTATTTCCAGCAGGTCGGCGGGCTTGATGTGTTCCCGGTCTCCGGCGAGCTGACCTACGGGCTCGAACGCCTCGCCATGTATGTATTCGGCGTCGATAATGTGTACGACCTGCCGTTCAACGACCCGGACAGCGCCGTGCCGCTGACCTATGGCGACGTGTTCCTTGAGAATGAGCGCCAGCAATCGGCCTTCAATTTCGAGCATTCGGACGTCGAGATGCTGAAGCGCTGGTTCGCCGATTGCGAGAGCCAGTCGAACGCGCTGCGCGCGGCGGGCAAGCCGCTGCCGGCCTATGACTATGCGCTGAAGGCCAGCCACACGTTCAACCTGATCGACGCGCGCGGCGCCATCAGCCCGACCGAGCGGCAGGCCTATATCGCCCGCGTGCGCGACCTTGCGCGCGGCGCGGCGGCCCAGTGGGCCGAGCAGGAAGAGGTACGGGCCGGGGCCTGACTTTCAAGCCCATCCTTCGATCCCTGCCTGCGCAGGGACAGGCTTCGCTCAGGATGAGCGCGTCGCGCTGGCAGATTGAACCAAAGGGGCAGCCCGGCGTTTGTGAGGTTGAAGGAGACTTCTCCCATGAAACCGATGCCTGCCCTTATCGCCCTTGTCTTCGCTGCCGGCCTCGCGGCCTGCGATCCGAAAACGCCATCGCCTGCGCCGAATGACGCCGCCATGACCCCGCCCGCCGCGGAGGAGGCCGAAACGCCGACCATGATGCAGACGCCGATGTCGATCGACGATCCGGCCGCGTCTGATTCCTGGCAGCTGACGCCGCTGACCCCGGCCACGAACGAGATCTATTGCCATTTGCGTAAGGCCGATGGTGGCGGGGCGGATGCGGGCGGCGAGGCTGGCGAGCTATTGTTCATCACCGAGATTGCCGGCGTGCCTGCGCCTGCGGCGGTCGCGGTGAACGGCGAGACGGTGGCGCTGGAGCAGGTGTCCAAGGATGCCCGCGACGGTATCGAGAAATGGGTCTACAGGAATGAGGCTAGGGAATTTGCCATTGAACTGATCCTGACCGAGGTCGGCGAGGGGTTTGAATCCAGGGATTACGAGGGCACGATCCAGGTGACCCGCCCGGCGCTTGGCACGCCGGTGCCGGTGAAGGGGACGTGCGGGGTCTAGGTCTGATCTGGCCCGCAAGTCTTGACCCCGGCGCAGGCGCGTCTATGCCGTGCTGGTTCAATTCCAAACGGCTGGACCCCTTATGGCTGACCTGTTGCTCGAGATCTTTTGCGAGGAAATCCCTGCGCGCATGCAGGCCAAGGCCGAGGCCGATCTCGGCAAGGCGCTGGGCGATGCGCTGACCGGGGCGGGCCTTGCGTTTGACGCGCTGGAGACGGCCTCCGGGCCGCGCCGCCTGAGCGTGCATGTGACGGGCCTGCCGGTGAAATCGGCGGATGTGTCCGAAGAGCGCAAGGGGCCGAAGGTCGGCTCGCCGGAGCAGGCGATTGCGGGCTTCCTGAAGGGCGCGGGGCTCGCCTCCATCGACCAGGCCGAAGTGCGCAGCGACCCCAAGAAGGGCGACTTCTATGTCGCCATGCTGGACAAGCCCGGCCGCCTGACGGCGGACGTGGTGGCCGAGGCCGTGCCGGCGATCATTCGCAGCTTCCATTGGCCAAAGAGCATGCGCTGGGGCACCGGAGAGCTGCGCTGGGTGCGCCCGCTGCAGCGCATTCTTTGCGTTCTGGATGGTGAGATTGTGCCGTTCAAGGTCGATGGGCTGGCAAGCGGCAACCAGACTGAGGGCCACCGGGTGCACGGGCGCGGGCCGTTCACGGTGACGGGCTGGGCCGATTATTCGAAACAGCTGGAGGGCAAGGGCCATGTGCGCCTGACGCGGGATGCGCGGCGCGATGTGATCGCCAGGGGCATTGCGGACGTGTGCGCGAAGGCGGGGCTGACATGGGTGGAAGATCCGGGCCTGCTGGAAGAGGTGACGGGGCTTGCCGAATGGCCGGTCGTGGTGCTGGGCGATATGGACAAGGAATTCCTGGACCTGCCGCCGGAAGTGATCACGCTGTCGATGCGGACGCACCAGAAATATTTTGCGGTAACGGATAAGAAGACAGGCAAGCTGGCGCCGCACTTCATCGTGGTGGCCAATATCGGCGCGTCTGATGGTGGTAAACAGATTGCGGCGGGCAATGCGCGGGTGCTCTCCGCGCGGCTCTCCGATGCGCGCTTCTTTTGGGAGAAGGACAAGGCGACGCCGCTGGACGAGATGGCTGGCAAGCTGTCGACAATTGCGTTCAAGGAAGAGCTGGGCAGCCTGGGCGACAAGGTGGAGCGCGTGGCGGCTCTGGCGCGGGAACTGGCCGAGGCAGTGGGTGCGGACCCGGATCTGGCCGAACGCGCGGCGCGGCTTTGCAAGGCGGATTTGGTTTCCGAAATGGTCGGCGAGTTTCCGGAATTGCAGGGCGTGATGGGGCGGTATCTACTAAGAGCAGAATACGGTTTGTATGTGCCTTCGGTGGGCGCGTCGGCATACGTAGATCAAGTTTCGCCACCGGAGTCACAAATACAGAGTCAGGAACGAACAGAGGTGATCATCATCGCCGATGCAATCCGCGACCATTACAAGCCGCAGGGGCCAAGCGACGCCGTGCCGGCAGACCCGGTGAGCATCGCCGTGGCGCTGGCCGACAAGCTGGATACGCTGGTGGGCTTCTGGGCGATTGACGAGAAGCCGACAGGATCGAAGGACCCGTTTGCGCTGAGGCGTGCGGCGCTGGGCGTGGTGCGGATTATGCTGGAGAACCGCATTCCAATTTATCTCAGGTACTTCATAGAGAAGCACTTCGATGTGTCGTTTAAACGCGACTACTTGGATGTCGCTGAAACTATCGACAATTTGGAGAGCTTTTTTGAGGATCGACTAGCGGTAGCTCTGCGCGACGCAGGGGGGCGCCACGATCTCGTTGATGCTGCTTTGAGCATCGAAACAGGTGCGGAAGGTGGGGCTATTTTTACCCGAGTGGTTCAGCGCGTTGAAGCCCTCGGCACCTTCCTCGATACGGAGGACGGGGCGACCTTGCTGGCGGGCTACAAGCGCGCGGCGAACATATTGAAGGCCGAAGAGAAGAAGGGCGCGCTGCCGGAGGACCTCTCCGTCGATGCGGCGCTGATCAAAAGGGGCCCCAAGGAAGAGCAGGCGCTGTTCGCGGCGCTCACCTCTGTGCGCAAGGCGATTGCGGCGCCGCTCAAGGCCGAGGATTTTGCCGGGGCGATGGGCGAGCTGGCGAAGCTGCGCAGCCCCGTCGATGCCTTCTTCGAGGGCGTGATGGTGAACGATCCGGACGCCGCCGTGCGGGCGAATCGCCTTGCCCTGCTGACGGATGTGCGCGCCACGCTGCATCAGGTGGCGGATTTCTCGCTGATCGAGGGCTGACCGGCCTGATTGTTCCGGATCGGAACAATGGCATTTACGATTGCGTGCCAAATAGGCCACCGGCGCGGGGCTGCGGCCCGGCCGGGCTGAAAAAACTAGCCTGAGGGGCGATTTCACGCAGCCTGAGGTCTGGCAATCGCCGCTGCAATGCAGCATAGGATTTGCAGGTTTTGCGGCAAGCATTTGTGACGCACGGTCGTTAAAGGGTGAGATTCATGGGTGAAGCGGCTTTGAAACACGCAGAAGAGACGTGGGTATTCGGATTTGGCGGCGGGACGGCCGACGGCGATGCCTCGATGAAGAACCTGCTGGGCGGCAAGGGCGCCAATCTCGCCGAAATGGCGAAGCTGGGCCTGCCTGTGCCTCCGGGCTTCACGATCTCGACCGCTGTGTGCACCGCCTATTATGAGCTGGGCCGCGACTATCCCTCGACCCTGGCGCCGCAGGTTGATGCCGCGCTGGTCGCGCTGGAACGGGAATCCGGCAAGGGCTTTGGCGATCCTGACAACCCGCTGCTCGTGTCGGTGCGCTCGGGCGCCCGCGCCTCGATGCCGGGCATGATGGATACGGTGCTGAATCTCGGCCTCAACGAAGCCTCGGTGAAGGGCCTTGCGGCGCTGGCCGGCGAGCGGTTCGCGTATGACAGCTATCGCCGGTTCATCCAGATGTATTCGAATGTCGTGCTGGGCCTGCGCCATGACACGTTCGAGCATATCCTCGACGATTATAAAGAGCGCCAGGGCTTTGAACTCGACACCGAGATGGAAGCCGAAGACTGGAAGGCGATCATCGTGTCCTACAAGGAAGCGGTGGAGAAAGACCTCGGCGAGCCTTTCCCGGACGACCCGAAGAAACAGCTCTGGGGCGCCATCTCGGCCGTGTTCGGCTCGTGGATGAATGACCGCGCGATCACCTATCGCAAGCTGAACGACATTCCGGCCGAATGGGGCACGGCGGTGACCGTGCAGTCCATGGTGTTCGGCAATCTGGGCGAAACCTCTGCCACGGGCGTCGCGTTCACGCGCGACCCGTCAAACGGCGAGCGGATCTTCTACGGCGAATACCTGATCAATGCGCAGGGCGAGGATGTGGTGGCGGGTATCCGCACGCCGGCGCCGATCTCACGCGAGCGGGCCGATACGCTCGGTTCGTCCGACGCGCCGCTGGAAGAAGCGATGCCGGCCGTCTATGCCCAGCTGCGTGACGTGGCGAACACGCTGGAGCGCCATTACAAGGACATGCAGGACCTTGAGTTCACGGTCGAGAATGACCGGCTCTACATGCTGCAGACCCGCAACGGCAAACGCACCGCCGCAGCCGCCCTGAAGATTGCGGTCGACATGGCGCGCGAGGGTCTGATCACCGAGGAAGAGGCCATTCTGCGCCTCGAGCCCTCCCAACTCGACCAGCTGCTGCACCCGACGATTGCCGAAAATGCCGTGCGCGACGTGATCGTGACCGGCCTGCCGGCCAGCCCCGGCGCAGCGGTCGGCAAAGTCGTGTTCGACAGCGAGGAAGCCTTCGCGCTGGCCGAGAAGGGCGAGGACGTGATCCTCGTTCGCGTCGAGACGAGCCCGGAAGACATCAAGGGCATGCACGCCGCCCGCGCCATCGTGACGGCGCGCGGTGGCATGACCAGCCACGCGGCCGTTGTGGCGCGCGGCATGGGCCGGCCCTGCGTGTGCGGCGCCGGCGGCCTTCAGATCGACACGGCCAAGGGCGTGTTCCGCGTCATGGGCCGTGAAGTGAAAAAGGGCGAGGTGATCACCGTGGACGGCGCAGCCGGGCAGGTGATGCTGGGCGCGGTCGAAATGTCCCAGCCGGACCTGTCGGGTGATTTCGGCGAGCTGATGGGCTGGGCCGACAAGGTCCGCAAGCTGAAGGTGCGGGCGAATGCCGAGACGGCGCTGGATGCGCGCACGGCTGTCGAGTTTGGCGCCGAAGGCATTGGCCTCTGCCGGACGGAGCACATGTTCTTTGACGCTGACCGCATTCCTGAAGTGCGCGCGATGATCCTGTCGAATGACGAGAAGGGCCGCCGCGCATCGCTCGGCAAGCTGCTGCCGATGCAGCGCAGCGACTTTGAAGAATTGTTCCGCATACTGGGCGACCTGCCGGTGACGATCCGCCTGCTGGATCCGCCATTGCACGAATTCCTTCCGCACAATGATGCGGACATGGACGAGGTGGCCAAGGCGTCCGGCGTGTCGGTGGACGAGCTGAAGCGCCGCGCCGGCGAACTGCACGAGAGCAATCCGATGCTGGGCCACCGGGGCTGCCGCCTCGGCATCACCTATCCGGAAATCTACGAGATGCAGGCGCGCGCGATTTTTGAAGCCGCCGTCAACGTGGCGAAGGAAACAGGCCGCCAGCCGATTCCGGAAGTGATGATCCCGCTGGTTGCGACGCACAAGGAACTGTCGATCCTCAAGGCCGTGGTGGATGCGGCGGCCAGGGCCGTGTTCGCAGAGACCGGCACGACGCTGGAATACATGGTCGGCACGATGATCGAGCTGCCGCGCGCAGCACTGCAGGCGGGCGAGATTGCCAATTCGGCCGAGTTCTTCTCGTTCGGCACCAATGACCTGACGCAGACAACGCTGGGCATTTCGCGCGATGATGCGGGCCGTTTCCTCAAGATCTACGAGGATAAGGGCATTTACGAGAAGGATCCGTTCGTGACGCTCGACCAGGTTGGCGTTGGCGAACTGGTGAAAATTGCCGCTGAACGTGGCCGCAAGACCCGCCCGGGCATCAAGCTGGGTATCTGCGGCGAACATGGCGGCGACCCTGCATCAGTCGCGTTTTGCCACCGCGCAGGCCTCGATTATGTGTCCTGTTCACCCTACCGGGTGCCGATTGCCCGCCTCGCGGCGGCACACGCGGCCCTCAAAGAATCGCCCAAATAGGCAGCAAGCCGCTCGTTTCGATGGCAAAATGGTGTTGTAATTTTGCCACACCTGCTTTTCCTGGCTTGGGTCTGCTGGCGCACGGCAAACCTTAAATTTCCATGAATTTCAACCAATTGCGGGGCCAGATTGCTGCGCCGCAAAAAAACTGCCGATTCGCCGGCATATTACCTGACAGAATTGTCACTGACGGAACTGGCCAGGTTCTTGCTAGTTAGGCTGCTGGACGCCTATTTCCCGCCTAGAAGCGGGGCCTTGGTGGTTCCAGATTGTAATGAAACCAAATACGCCCGGGTCGCAAATGACGAAGTTATATCGTCTGCCGGGGATTGGGGAGCGGTGATGTTGTTAAGGGTTCTTCAACCACGAAGGGCGACTCTGTCGCCAATGAGTGGGCTCCGAGAGAAGCTCAAGCGTTGGTGGATGACGATGACAGACGACGAACAGCGAGATATCTTTGTCCGTGGCGCCACGATTGCCGTATGCGCCGTGGCGGCGACTGTGACTTTGCCCATGGTCGGTCAGATCCAGGCAGAGAAGCGCGCTGACGCCGATTTCCGTGAACAGGCCGTCCGGCTTGCCAGCATGGAAGACGGCGGCGTGACCGTGCGGTCGGCGGCCTATACGCCATCCCTGCTCGATACGCCGTGGATGCGCACTGTTGAATATACGCTGGAGCGCGATACCGGTTCCTCGATGAGCCGCTATGCGATGCGCGACCGTGATGGCGCTGCGCTCAATTCGCTCGTCAGCTTCCGCCCGGAACATATCAAGCGCGCCGAGACGATCAGCGCCGAACAGAAATGCATGGCGCAGGCCGTGTATTACGAATCAGCCCACGAGCCACTCGGTGGCCAGCTGGCGGTTGCCGAAGTCATCGCCAATCGCATGGCCGACCACCGTTACCCGGACTCCGCCTGCGGTGTGGTCTACCAGGGTGCGACCCGCACGACGGGCTGCCAGTTCACTTTTACCTGCGACGGCGCGCTGAAAACGCCGCCAATGGGCCGTAACTGGGAGCGCGCCAAGACGATTGCGGCGCACGTCCTGATGAACCTGAACGTCGACAGCACGGGTGGCGCAACGCACTATCACGCGACCTATGTCGATCCGATCTGGAGCGCCGGCCTGATCAAGACCGACAAGATCGGCATGCACATCTTCTATCGCTTCCCGCGTGGATCCGAGTGGGCCAGCGTGCGCCAGGGATACCAGGCCAAGCGCGCCGAAGTGCAGCTTGCGTCCCTGAACTCCGATGAGGACATTATCGCACCGGCAGATGGCGCAGCAACGTCCTACATCCAGACAGTCGAAGCCCCGACCATTGCCCCGGCGGCTGTGACGGTATCCGATCGCACGATCACCAATGGTGCCCCGCGCCTGACGACGATCAAGTCGGTCGATTATGAAGAGCCGCAGCTGAAATCGTCAGGCGATGGAGAAGCGGTTGCCGCCTATATGGCCAAGCAGACCGGCATCACGGTTGCCAGCAATGACCGCGACCCGAGCGTCATGCAGTAGGCAATTCTGAAAAGTTTTCGAGACGGGCCGCGGACGAAAGTCTGCGGCCTTTTTCTTTGTGGGTCAGCGGGCGCGTGGCGGGACGCTGGCCCTTACGCGCTTGCTGATGGCGCCGGGCAGCCAGCGTGTCATGAAGCGGGCGCGCTCGGCATCCTTGCCGACCATATAGTGCGTATCCTTGCCGTGGGCGGCATCCCAGGCGCGTTCAGCCGCCATGGAGACCGGATACACATTCATCCCGTTTTCCCTGATCTGGTCCGACATTTTCACATTGGCGCCTTCCGACGCTCCCATGTCGAGGATCGGCGTATCGACGAACCAGGGCATCAGGCTGGTGACGCGAACATCGAGATCGCGGAATTCGGCATCAAGCGCTTCGGTGAGCCCGCGCACGGCGAACTTGGTGGCTGAATAGACCGCGAGCTGGGGAGAGCCGACGATCCCGGCCGTGGACGCCGTGTTGACGATGCGGGCGCCCGGTGTGGCCTTGAGCAGGGGCAGGCAGGCCTGCACCCCGTTGATGACGCCCTTGACGTTGACATCGATGACCCAGTCATTGTCATCCGGCGCGACATCCTCGAACCAGCCATGCCGGCCGACGCCGGCATTGTTGAAAAGAACGTTCATCGCGCCTTCGGTGGCCTCGCCGAAGCCATTGACGGCGGCGGCCCAATCGGGGCGATTACGCACGTCCAGCGTCGCCACATGGCAATTCTCGGTGCCGATCTCGTCAGCCACCTGGGCAAGGCCCGCCGAGTTCACATCGTAGAGGCCGCAATACCAGCCGCGCTTCGAGAAATAACGGGCCGTTTCGGCGCCGATGCCGGAGGCCGCGCCGGTAATGAATATGCTCTTGCGTCCGCCCGATCGGGTCATGCGCTGTCCTTCTTGCGAGGTCTGTCCTGCGGCCTGCAGTGTCAGACTACATCAAGGCCCACGTCAAGGTTTGGTGCCGAATGGGTGAGGGCGCCGGACGAAATGAAGTCAACCCCGGTCTCGGCTATGGCGGCCACGGAACTCAGCGTCACGCCGCCCGAGGCCTCAAGGGGCACGCGGCCTGCCGTCAGGCTCACGGCAGTGCGCAGCGTTTCCAGGCTCATATTGTCGAGCAGCACAGCGTGCGGCCCATGCTTCAGCGCTTCTTCCAGCTGTTCCAGCGTATCGACCTCGATCTCGATCATGCGGAGATGCCCGGCATAGGCCTTGGCGCGCGCGAGCGTGTCGGCGATGGAGCCGCCGCAGGCGGCAATATGATTGTCCTTGATCAGGATCGCGTCGTCCAGGCCGTAGCGGTGCGAGGTGCCCCCGCCGCAGCGTACCGCGCGCTTCTCCAGCGCCCGGTGGCCCGGTGTCGTTTTCCGTGTGCAGACAATTCGGGCCTTGGTATGCGCCACCGCATCCACATATTGCCGCGTCAGCGTCGCCACGCCCGAGAGGCGCCCGAGAAAGTTCAGCATCGTGCGCTCTGCCGTCAGGATCGAGCGGGCCGAGCCGTCCATGCGCCCGATCACGTCGCCCGGAGCCACGGCGCTGCCATCGGGCTTTTCAATCGACAGGGCCATGGCCGGATCGATGAGGCGAAGCGTGTGGGCAGCCGCATCAAGGCCGGCAACGATGCCCGGCTTTCGCGCGGCGATGACCACGCGCATTTTTGTCTCGGGCGATATCGTCGCGTCGGTTGTCAGGTCTCCGGCGCGTCCAAGGTCTTCGCCGAGGGCGAGGCGCACGATCGGTTCGAGAATGACGGCGGGCAGTGGCGGTGGAACGGGGCTCATGCGGGGGCAATCTCTTCGGTTGTGACGGGAAATTCGCGCAGCAGGTACTGGCGTTCCGGCGCGCCGGTCTCCGGGAAGTCGCTTCTGAAATGGCCGCCGCGGCTTTCCTTGCGCGCAAGCGCAGCCGTGGCCATCAGTCCGGCGGTGATGAGGGGGCGGGCCGGGCCGTGCGCTTCGCGCAGGATTTCGATTGTCTCCATCAGCTCGCCGAGGCCCGCCGCGTCCCGGACGACGCCGCATTTGGCCGACATTTTGCCGCGCAGCACCTGCAGGGCGTCGTGCGGCAGGGAGGCAGGGACCGTGGCGGCCGAGGGGCCGGGGGTTTCCAGGTCGGCGTCACGCAGGTGCTGGGCGATCCGGTGGGAGAATACCACGGCCTCTAGAAGGGAATTGGACGCGAGGCGGTTGGCGCCATGGGCACCGGTCGATGTGCATTCTCCGCAGACGGAGAGGCCGTTCAAGGTCGACCGTCCCCAGAAGTCGGCGACGATCCCGCCCATGTGATAATGTGCGGCAGGCGCAATCGGAATCATGTCAAAGCGCGGATCGATACCCGCGCTCTTGCAGGCCGCAAAGACGGTCGGGAAATGTTCCGGGAAGTGAGTGCCGACAGCGGTGCGGCAATCGAGGAAGGCACCGCGTCCGGCGGCGCGTTCGGAATGGATGGCGCGGGCAACTTCGTCGCGCGGGGCGAGTTCTTCAAGCGTGTGATAGTTCGCCATGAAGCGCGTGCCGTCACGATTGCGCAGGGTTGCGCCTTCGCCGCGCAGGGCCTCCGTGGCGAGCGGGGCCGGGTCGCGGCCGATATCGATGGCTGTCGGATGGAACTGGACGAATTCGACATCGGCGATCAGTGCGCCCGCTTCATAGGTCATGGCGATTGCGTCGCCGCGCGCTTCACGCGGATTGGTGGTTACCTGGAACAGTCCGCCCGTGCCGCCGGTGCAGAGAACCGTCTGGCGGGCGGTTTGCGTGGTAAGCGTGCCGGAACTGTCGCGCAGAACGACACCCGCGACACGGCGATTGGAATCCTGTAGCAGGCCGACGGCGCGGACGCCTTCGATCACCGTGATATGCGTTGAGGCGGCGACGGCGGCGACGAGCGCATCCATGATGGCCTTGCCGGCAAGATCGCCGGCCACGCGGGCGACGCGCGGGCGCGAATGGGCCGCTTCAAGCGACAGGGCCAGTGCGCCGTCCGGCGTGCGGTCAAAGGGAACGCCCAGCATCACGAGATCGCGGACGCGGGCCGGGCCTTCCTCAGCAATGAGCCGCGCGATGACCGGATCGACCAGGCCGGAACCGGCATTGACCGTGTCGCTGGCGTGCTGGTCGGGACTGTCGAGCGGATCGAGCGCGGCAGCGAGGCCACCCTGCGCCCAGGCGGACGAAGCGGCCTGGCCCAGCGGGGCGGGTGAAATGACGACGCAGGGACGCGGCGCCAGTTCGAGCGCGAGGAAAAGCCCGGCCAGGCCAGCCCCGACGATCAGCACTTCGCTGTCGGCCACGCCGGACGCAGCGATGGTCAGAACGCCCCCATTTGCCACTGTTTCAGGATATCCCGTCATTGGCGCGGCGGAATTCGGCCGGCGCGGTTACCGCAGACACAAGCGCGCCGAACATGCGGTCGGCAGATTCGATGGTCAGCGTGAAATTGTCGGGCATATAGATCAGGCCCTCGACCTTGGCTTCGAGCATTTCCTCGATCTGCGAGCGGATCGAGACCTGGTCGCCGAACCGGCGGGCCTGGCATGACTGTCGCACAACCGAGCGTCCCCAGGTGGAGCAGACTTCGACGGCGGTCAGTTCGCAATTGTACTGGCCGGCCTCGGGATGCGGCGACAGGTTCATTGTGCCGGTCATCAGGCAGGTGCCATTGCGGTAGGGGCGTGTCTGGAAGGTCCACGCGCCAAGCACGTCTGACTTGTCGGTATCCTTGTTGCTGCCAGCGGAAACCGGCGCGCATGCAAGCAGAGCGAATAGGGCGGTTGCCGCCAGCCGGAACCGGGTCCGAAACATGCTTGTCTCCTCTGAGCGATTGTGCCCCGTCCAAACCATAAGCCAAGCCTGCGTCACCGCACAACTGCCGGGCTGCCTCACACCATTTCAAGTTCCCGCGGCTTGAGGCCCGTCTTGAATGCAAGGGGGCGCGCCATCTTGGGCAGCGCCATCATGGCATCCAGGGCCTCCTTGGCGCGCACGCGCACATCTTCCGGGATCGTCACCTCGTATTTGCCCGTAACGAGGCAGTCATAAATGTTTTCCAGCGTGATGCGCTTCATGTGCGGGCAGAGATTGCACGGGCGGATGAAATTCACGTCCGGGTTCGCCGCCGCCACATTGTCGCTCATCGAGCATTCCGTCAGCAGGACGACCTTGTTCGGGCTGTTTTCGGCAACGTAATTGGCCAGAGCAGAGGTCGAGCCGGCAAAATCTGCGGCTTCCAGCACGTCTGGCGGGCATTCCGGGTGGGCCAGGATGACCACACCGGGATGGGCTTCGCGCAGCTGGCTGACGTCATCGGCCGAAAAGAGCTCGTGCACTTCGCAGGCGCCGGGCCATGTCATGATGCGGATGTCGGTCTGTGTGGCGACATTCTTCGCAAGGTACTGGTCGGGCACCATGATGACCGTGTCGGAATTCCATTCCTTCGCAATGTGCTCGACAACCTGCGACGCATTCGAGCTGGTGCAGGTGATATGGCACTCGGCTTTCACCTCGGCGGTGCAGTTCACATAGGTGACGATCGGGTAATCCGGGTATTTCTGCTTGATGAGGCGCACATCGGCGCCGGTGATCGATGCGGCGAGCGAGCAGCCGGCCCGCAGGTCGGGGATAAGTACCGTCTTTTCCGGCGCGAGGATTTTCGAGGTTTCGGCCATGAAATGCACGCCAGCCTGCACGATCACGTCGGCATTCGTGGCAGAGGCTTCCCGGGCGAGTTGCAGGCTGTCGCCGCGAAAGTCGCCGACGAGGCTGAAAATGTCCGGTGTCATGTAATTGTGCGCCAGGATGACGGCGTTTTTCTGCTTCTTGAGGCGGTTGATCGCTGCGACGAGCGGGGCGACGGCCGGCCATTCCATGGGCGTCACGAAGTCGGCGACCAGCGGGTAGAGATGGTCGGTCTCGGCCTTGACGGCGGCGTCATAGGACAGGCCGCGCGCTTCGGTGGCGGATACGCCGCGCAGCGGGGTCGGCGTCGGGCAGCCAGCAGCGGAATCGATCAAACGGGCCATGGGGTCCTCCTTGCACCGAGCCACTTATGCTCGATATGAGTATAATATGGGCCTGAGCGTTTCGGTTTCAAGGGAAATCCTTCAAACGTCCGGGATCAGGGCACACGTGCAATGCTTCTGCGATACTTATACGCACTATGAGCAAAAGGGGTTTAGCGCTGAGTGGCCCGATTGGCAAGCGGCTCCGACGATTACGCCGGGAACAGCTAGTCCTTGAACAGTTCCATCGCGGCGGCAGTCATGGCTTCAACGCCGGTGGCGATGGTCGGGTCATAGTCGGGCGCAAAGCCTGAAGAGTGCAGGGATGGCAGGGACGGGCCGCCACTCTGGGCCGCATCATATTTCGCCGGTTCGACGGCGCCGACCCAGAAGATCACGCTCGGGATATTTTCTGCGGTGCGGGCGTACTGGCTGAAATCCTCGCCGCCCATGACAGGTTTCATCTCCCTGACATTGGCCGCACCGATGGACTTGCCGATGGCCTTCATCGTGCGGGCGGTCGTGACGGGATCATTGTAGGTGGCGGGCGTGTAATCACTCTCGATGGTGATGTCAGGCTCCGGCGCATCGAAGGCCATGGCTTCGGCCCGGGCGATGCGGGAGATGCCGTCGAGCAGCATCTTGCGGGTCGCATCGTCATAGGAGCGCACCGTGATCAGCAGGTTCGCTTCATCGGAAATAATGTTGTGCTTGGCGCCGGACTTGAACGAGCCGACCGTGACGACGGCGCTGTCCTGCGGATTTGTATTGCGCGAAACCAGGCTCTGCAGCGCAACGACGATGTGCGACGCGACAAGGATCGGATCCCGTGTCGTGTGCGGATAGGCGCCGTGGCCGCCGACGCCCTTCACCTTGATGTCGACGCTGTCGACATTGGCGAGCGCAAAGCCGCTGGAATAATTGATGGTGCCCGCCGGTGCCGCAGCCGAGACGTGCAGGGCGAGGTTGTAGTCGGGTTTGGGGAAGCGCGTGTACAGGCCGTCGGCCAGCATGGCCTGCGCGCCAAGGCCAATCTCTTCGGCCGGCTGGGCGATCATGACCAGCGTGCCTTTCCACTTGTTCTTGCGGGCAATCAGCTCACGCGCCGTGCCGACCCAGCTGGTCATGTGCACATCGTGTCCGCAGGCATGCATCACATTGCTCTCGACGCCGGTCCAGGTGGTCGCTTCAACCTTCGAGGCGAACGGAAAGCCGGTCTGTTCGGGAACCGGCAGGGCATCCATGTCCGTGCGGATCAGGATTGTCGGGCCGTTGCCATTCTTGAAGACGCCCACGACGCCATAGCCACCCACACCCTCCAGCACCTCGCCATGGTCCTTCATCGATTTCTCGACCACCCAGTCCTGGCCGAGGCCTGTGGTGACCTCAAAGCCGAGGGACTGGAGTTCATTGGCGAGAATGGCCGCGGTCGCGGATTCCTTGAACGAGAGTTCGGGGGCCGCGTGGAGGCGTTTGTAGAATTCGACGAGCGCCGGGTCCGCGCTCGGCAGCGGTGTCGAGGCCGCAGCGGCAGGCTTGCCGGCTTCGACCGATTGGCTGGAGGCCGGAGCGACGCTCGCTGAACCGTCAGCGCCACTCGCGTCAGCGGCCGTGTCCTTTCCGGCGCCTCCGCATGCGACGAGGACAAGGGCAAGGGCGGTCAAGGCGGCTGGGCGCAACATCACGGTAACTCCTGAATTCCATTCAGGCGCGACCCTAGCGGAGTTTACCGTCCTGCCAAGGGGCAGGGGCGTCGCCGGACCCTAGTCGCGGCCGCGGTCCAGGTCTTCCGACAGCTCGATGTCGACCGGCGTGCCGGCGAGGCGCTGACGGTAAACCTGCGTGTTTTCGAGCACACGCTGCACATAGTTTCGCGTTTCGGAGAACGGGATGAACTCGACCCAGTCAACTGGATCGACCTGTCCGGTGCGTGGATCGCCGTAATCCTCTACCCACTGCCTGGGCCGGCTGGGGCCTGCATTGTAGGCGGCGGCGGTCATGATGTAGCTGCCCCGGAACTGGGACAGCAGCGTATCGAGATGCTGGCCGCCCAGGGTCATGTTGTATCCCGGATCATCGGTGAGCCATGAGGCGCGATAGGGCAGGCCGCGCAGCCTGGCTTCGTTCTGCGCCGTAGCCGGCATGAACTGCATCAGGCCGCGCGCGCCGGCATGGCTGATCGCGTTGGGGTTCATTTCGCTTTCCTGGCGCGACAGGGCCAGCATCAGCGGCTTTTCAACGCGCGGTTCGCGCAGCATCGGGAAGGAGACGACCGGATAGGCCGCGTCGGTTGCAACGATGCCCTTGGCAAGGCCGGCCTTGGCGCCGCGCACCCCGATATCCGGCACCTGGTATTCCGTGGCCATGCGGGCCAGCAGGATGAACTCGGCTTCCGACGTCAGCTGGTCGTCAAGATGATAGGCAAACTCGCGGAACAGGCGCGTCTCGCCGGCTTCGCCGAGCAGGCGCAGGGCCGATACCAGGGGACGGGCGTTGAACGCGGCCACTTCTTCCGGCGTCGGTTCAGTAGATGCGGCAAAGGACAGTTTGCGATCATCGAGCCGTTCGGCTGCGAGCTGTCCATAATAGGTGAACTTGTGTTTGGCGGCTGCACCGTAAGAGGCGCGCGCGGCGTCCTGTTCGCCGAGCACGTCCTGTGCGCGGCCGGCCCAATAGTCTCCGCGCGCAAGGCTGATCGGCGTCGAGACGCTGGCGGTCATGTCCTTGAAGTGTTTCAGGCTGCGCTCGGGATTATTGTTCAGGCGCAGCGCGATCCAGCCAGCGGCCCATTCCGCGTCAGCGAAATCGGAACCTTCGGTCATGGCATGCGGCGCGGTGAGCTGGTAGGCGCGCGCCCAATTGCCGTCTTTCAGGTCCGTGCGCATCGCGATATTGCGCTCGTCCCACAGTTTCGAACGGCCGGCCTCGGGAATATCCTTGGCATCAATGCTGACAAGCAGCGGCGTGGCGCCTTCCTGATTGCCGCGTGTGCGGCGCCAGCGGGCGCGATCATAGAGCAGGCCCGGATTGTCCTGCAACGATGCGGGCACGGCTTCAACCAGGCGGTCAATATTGCGGCTGCGTCCGGCAAGCGCGATGCGGGCATCGACGAGTTTGCGATAGTCGGCGCTGACCAGCGGCTTGAGGTTAGACGCGGCGGTGCGCTGGTTGGTCCAGAGCAGGAATTCGATACGGGCGCGGTGGTCGGCCTCTGTCAGGAAGCCGCCATAGGTCGCCAGCACGATGCGTTCGAGGTCGCGCTCCATCGAATTGTTGCGCCATGCGTCATGCACGAGGGCTTCGGCCTTGGCCGGCTGGCCGACGGCCTTGTAGCTGCGGGCAAGCGCGATCTTGCCTGCGCCGGTCTGCGGCCCGGATTTGGTGAGCCACAGGATGCGGTCGCCATGGCTGAGCGATGACAGGTCGATGATTTCCTCGGCGCGCTTGCGCATGCGGTCGGTCTTGGGCCAGGTCGGCAGCGCATCAATGGCACTGGCGACTTCATCGAAGCCCATGCCCGGTACGCCCTCGCTGGCGCGGACCCACATGATCAGGTTGCGCACAACCGGGTCACTCGCCCGGCGCTGGAGGCTGGCCACTTCGGACCAGTCATAGCGTCCGGCAGCCTCCATGGCCTTGTGCAGGATTTCCGCGTTCTTGGCGTCGGTCGTCTGCGATGTATAGACGCGTTTCGGCTTCAGGCTCGGCACATCCGGCAACGCAGATGCGGCGGCGCTCAGGGCCCCGAGGCCGAGCAGAACCGAAACAGAGAGGGAGCGAATCATGAGTGATGTCATCGGTGTTTATTTCTATGCCAAAGCATGAGAAGGCATTGTTAAATATAAGGCTGGAATTTCCACCAACACCCTAAACACGGCAAGAATACGATGTTTCACGGCTCAATCCCAGCGCTCGTCACACCTTTCAAGAATGGTGCCGTTGATCGCGATGCATTCGCAGCGCTTGTCGAACGCCAGATCGCCGGGGGATCGAGCGCCGTGGTGCCCGTTGGCACGACCGGTGAGACATCCACCCTGACGACCGAAGAACACAAGGACGTTGTGACGCTTTGTGTAGAGGTTGTTGCAGGACGCGTTCCGGTGATCGCGGGTGCCGGCTCGAACGCGACGGACGAGGCGATTGACCTTGTCCAGCACGCCAAGACCGTGGGCGCCGATGCCGCGCTGGTGGTTTGCCCCTATTACAACCGGCCAAACCAGGCTGGCCTCGAGGCTCATTTCCGCGCCATCAATGATGCCGTGGCCCTGCCTGTGCTGCTTTATAATGTGCCGGGCCGGACGATTGTCGACCTGCTGCCGGAAACCGTGGCCCGGCTGGCCCGGTTGCCGAACATTGTCGGGATCAAGGACGCGTCCGGGGATGTGGCCCGGGTCAGCCAGCATGCGGCGCTGATCGGGGATGCGCAGTTCGTCCAACTGTCGGGAGAAGACCCGAATGCGCTCGGCCACCTGGCCATGGGCGGCGCCGGGTGCATCTCGGTCACGGCGAACGTGGTGCCGGACATGTGTGCGGCAATGCATGCCGCCTTCCACGCGGGCGACCTGGCCGCGGCCCGGGCGATCGAGCGCAAGCTGGTCGCCCTGCACAAGGCGCTGTTCTGCTCGCCGTCGCCGGGGCCTGCCAAATATGCGCTCTCGCGGCTCGGGCTATGCCAGCCCGATGTGCGCCTGCCGATCACCGGGCCGGATGCGGCCGCACGCGAGACGATAGACGCCGCTATGGCGCTGGCGGGTCTCAGGACCTAAATAGACCCCATGGCGAAGAAACCGCAGACCAAGGGCAGGGGCGATGGCCTCGTTGCAGAGAACCGGCGTTCCCGGCGTGAATACGCTGTGGAAGACACGCTGGAGGCTGGCATCATGCTGGTTGGCTCCGAGGTGAAATCCCTGCGCGAAGGCCGGGCGAACATTGCCGAGAGCTATGCCAGCGTCGAGGATGGCGGCCTCTACCTGATCAATTGCGACATTCCGATCTATACGGCGGCGAACAGGTTCAACCATGA
>NZ_LADU01000125.1 GCF_000961795.1 Hyphomonas sp. BRH_c22 | reverse complement strand
CGCAGCCAGGCGAGGGCCGGGTCTTCGGCATTCTCCCGGCGCCAGTAGAGCACGCTGCGAAGGTGCGGGAAGGCTGGCGGCAGGGGCAGGACGGCCAGGCCGGACCGCTCGGCCAGTGGCAGGGGCACGGTCGCGACCAGTTGCGTCTGGCGCACGATTTCAAGTGCCGGCAGGTGGTGGGGCAGGCGCATGACGGGCGTGATCCGGTGGCCGGCTGCCCGCGCGACTTCCTCGACATAGGACCGCCCCTCGCGCCGGCTGGACACGACGACATGGCGCAGCGCGACGAAGTCTTCCATCGACAGCGCCTGTCCTGCCATCGGATGATCGCGGCAGGTGACGCAGGCATAGGGGGTGGCGAGCAGGTCGACGCTTTCCAGGTCCGGCCCGCGCAGGTCGGGCACATCGACGGCAAGATCGAGCCGCCCGGACGCGAGTTCAGTTGAAATATGGCCGCGCTGGACCTGGCTCCAGGCGATCCGGATGCCCGGGGCGTCGGCCTCCAGCCGCCTGGCCATGTCCGGGGCCAGGATGAATGCCCCTGCATCGCGGGCGGAGATGTTGAAGACGCGGGTGGACCGGGAGGGCTCGAACGTGGAGCGCTGCTCCAGCCCGGCGCGCAGGCGGTCGAGTGCGTCGCGCACGGCCGGCATCAGGGCATCGGCCATCGCCGTCGGCTTCACGCCGCGCCCCTCGCGTACGAACAGGGGGTCTTCGAAATGGGTGCGCAGGCGGGCCAGTGCATTGCTGACGGCGGGCTGGGTGATGTGCAGCGTTTCGCTCGCGCGGGTCAGGCTGCGCTCGGTATAGATGGCTTCCAGCACGGGCAGGAGATTCAGGTCGATGGTGCGCAAGTTCATGGTGGCAGGACCATATCATCACCATCGGTGATGATAAAGCTTCATGTAATAAAGTTGCCGAATAGTCTCCCATGCGTCATCAGTCAGCTGTGACAAAGCCGAGTTCAGGAGACCGGATGCCCGCTGACAGACTGTCCAGGCCGGACTGTGACGCGCCTCATGCGGCGCTACAGGATTCCTGCGGCCTTCAGCAGCATGACAAGGCCAATCGCGGTGACGAGGTATTTCATTCCGCGCTTGAAGTTCACGTCCGTCATTCGCTGCAGCACCTTGCCGCCCAGCGTGGTGCCCAGCATGGACAGCGGAATGGCCGCGGCGATCAGCCAGGCCGGTGGCAGGGCCTGCAGCCCGGCGGCGGCAATCACCGGCACGCTCCAGAAGATAATCTTCACGAAATGCGCCAGCACCTGCGTCACCGCCTTGGTGGCAACGATGGCGTGGCGCGTCATGTCCGTGCGGACGAAGAACAGGTCCAGCAGCGGTCCGGCGACGCCGGCCACGGTGTTCAGTGCCTGAACGGCGAACCCCGCGCCTTCGGCCTGGAAGCGCTTCTGGATGTCGAAATCAACCACCGATTTGGGCAGCCATACGAGCAGCGTCGTCAGGCCCAGCATCAGGTAGACCATCTGGCTGTCTGGGCGCCAGCGCAGCGCGAACAGCAGGCCGACGGCCGCCAGCGAGCCGAGCGCGTAGCGCCGGAAGATTTTCCAGTCGATATGCCTGCGCCACAGGAAGGCGCGGTAGCCGTTCGACACCATCTGGATCGCACCATGGATAATCATCGCCGTGGCAACCGGCACGAGCGCGGCCAGCACGCCCATGAAGATGATGCCGCCCGCCATGCCGAATATGCCGGAGATGAAGGTCGTGACGAGTACCGTCGCAAGAATGATCAGGGTCGTCGCCGTCAACGTCATGCCCGGCGGCCTAGCCCAATTCGCTGCGCCGGGCCAGACGCGTCCCGCGCCGACGTGAAATCCGGGACATCAATCGCTAATCCGGTCGACGGCACATGCCCCCGGATGGTAAAAGACACCAAAGAGTAGAAACGAGGAAGAGAGACAGATCATGCCAGATACCCAGCATACAATGGACGCCAGTGCGGACATGAACGACCTGCGGATGTCGGAAGCGGCCCGCCCGCTTTACGACCATGTCCGCAAGTTCATCAAGGAAACCGTCAACCCCATGAGCGAGGAATTCCATCGCCTGGGAGAGGGCAAGAAAGACATCTGGTCGTACGCGCCCGGACAGCTTGAATGCCTCGAGAAAGCCAAGGACGAAGCCAAGAAGCAGGGCCTCTGGAACTTCTTCCTGCCGGATGCCGATACCGGCGAAGGCCTGTCGAACCTCGACTATGCCTATATCGCGGCCGAACTCGGCAAGAACCCGATGGCTTCTGAAACCATGAACTGCTCGGCGCCCGACACCGGCAACATGGAAGTTCTGGAACGCGTCGGCACGCCCGCGCAAAAGGAAATGTGGCTGAAGCCGCTGCTCGAAGGCAAGATCCGTTCCGCCTTCGCCATGACCGAACCGGGCCATCCGTCGTCCGATGCCAAGAACGTCTCGATGACGGCCGTCCTCGAAGGCGATGAATGGGTTCTCAACGGCGAGAAATTCTACATCTCCGGCGCCGGCGACCCGCGCTGCAAGATCATGATCACCATGGTCAAGACCAGCCCGAATGCTGAGCCCAACAAGCAGCAGAGCCAGATCCTGGTGCCGCTGCCGCATCCCGGTGTCACGATTGTTGGCCCGATGCACGTCTTCGGCGACCCCGACGCGCCGCATGGCCACATGCACCTGCGCTTCGAGAATGTCCGTGTACCGAAGGACAATATGCTGCTCGGCGAAGGCCGCGGTTTCGAGATTTCGCAGCTGCGCCTCGGCCCGGGCCGCATCCACCACTGCATGCGCTCCATCGGCCAGGCCGAACGTGCGCTTGACCTGATGTGCGTGCGCGGCATGACCCGCGAAGCCTTTGGCAAGCCGCTGGTCAAGCTCGGCGGCAATACCGAGATCATCTCGCGCGCCCGTATCGAGATCGAAGCCATGCGCATGATGGTCCTGAAAGCGGCAAAAGCCATGGACGTGCTGGGCAACCGCGAAGCCCGCGTCTGGATTTCCATGGTCAAGGCCATGGTGCCGGAACGCGTCTGCCAGATCATCGACCAGGCCATCCAGATGCACGGCGCTGCCGGCGTCTCGCAATGGACACCGCTGGCCCAGATGTACACGAGCCAGCGCACGCTGCGCCTCGCGGACGGTCCGGACGAAGTGCACCACATGGTCGTCGGCCGCGCCGAACTCGCCAAGTATACCGGCGAGGAAGAAGATCCGGCGCTCGCCGCCGTCTGGCGCAAATAAGGCTTAAAGGCATTGCAATCCCGGTCAGGGCGCGCGACGGAGACGTTGCGCGCCCTTTCCACATTGCCCTTCACGGAGTTCATTCATGCGGGTCATCCCTCGTCTTGTTCCGCGCCTTCACAATATTCTCGGCCTCATCATTGGCGGGCAGGTTCTGCTGTGGATCGTGTCCGGCTTTTTCTTCACCTTCTATCCGATTGAGCAGATACGCGGCGAGCGCCTGCGCGCCGAAGCACCGCCGACCCTCACGTTGCCAGCAGGTGGCCTCGCCCCTATTGACGGCCTTGTCGGTGCGGACGTGGCGACCGTCCGCCTGAAGCCTTTCCTCGGCGGCGCGGTCTACGAGACGGAGACGGCAACCGGCAGGGCGCTCTTCGATGCAGTCACCGGCGCCCGGCTCTCGCCGCTGGGCGAAGCCCTCGCGCGCGACGTGGCCGAGGCGGGCTGGGTCGGCGATGGCGCACTTGCAAACGTGTCATTGATTGATCCAGCGCCCCGCGAATCCGGTCGTGGGCAGGGGCGCGCCATGTGGCGGGCAGACTTTGCAGGGAAAGACACGGCCACCTTCTGGATCGATCCGCAGACGGGCGACATCGCCGCCGTACGCACCGGACTCTGGCGCACCTACGACCTGCTCTGGGGCCTCCACATCATGGATTGGACCAATCGTGTGGCATTCACCAGCTGGTGGATGAAGGCAGCCGCCTTCCTGTCGCTCGTTCTCACACTGGCCGGCATCTGGTTGGTCATCGTCCGTGTGGCCCGGGGCAGGATCCTGCGCTAGGCCTCAGAACGGCACGTTCGGGTCGTCCTCGCCCTTGCCGCCGATTGCCAGTCCGGCAAAGTCGAACACGCGTGGGTCATGCAGATGGCTCGGCCGCACAGTGGCCAGCGCATGCGCCATCACCTGCCGCACGCCGGGCTTCCTGCGCTCCCATTCGTCCAGCATGTGCTTCATCGCCACGCGTTGCAGGCCATCCTGGCTGCCGCACAGGTTGCACGGGATGATCGGGAACTGCATGGCCTCGGCGAACTTGGCAAGGTCGTCCTCCGCCGCCGTGATCAGCGGCCGCAACACGAAGACATCGCCTTCATCGTTCAGCAGTTTCGGCGGCATCGCGGCGAGCCGTCCGCCATGCACGAAATTCATCATGAACGTCTCCAGCGCGTCGTCGCGGTGGTGGCCCAGAACGATGGCCTCGCAGCCTTCCTCCCGGGCAATCCGGTAGAGGATGCCCCGGCGCAGGCGCGAGCACAGGGAACAATAGGTGCGCCCCGCTTCGACCTTTTCGGTCACGATGGAATAGGTGTCCTCGGTTTCGATGCGGAATCTCACGCCTGTCTTGTTCAGCCAGTCCGGCAGCACGTGTTTCGGAAAGCCCGGCTGGCCCTGGTCCAGGTTGCACGCAATCAGGTCCACCGGCAGCGCACCCTGCCAGGCGAGGTCCATCAGAACCGCCAGCAGGCCGTAGGAGTCCTTGCCGCCCGACAGGCAGACCAGCCATTTCGGCCGGGGCTTTTCGCCCGCGTCGACCGCCCGCCGGTCAACCATCTGGAAATCGTCCACGGCCTTCAGCGCGCCGCGCACCAGGCGCTTGCGCAGCTTCTTGAAGCTCACCGATGACGGCGCATCGGCGAACAGGGGCGGGGCAAGGGGGAGGGTTGTGTCAGCCATTGCAGGCAGCATTGCCACGGGAAGCGGGCAGGCGGCAAGAGGCCAGACGGAGGGGGCGCTTATCCTCCTCTCGCGCTGCAGGTGCAGTTGCAGGTCTCAGCCGAGGAAGGGGATGCGGAACCAGCGCTTGATGTTCCACCAGCGGCGAAGGCGCGGATTGTTTGGCGCGTCATTCCTGCCGCGCGGCACGAGAACATCGTTCATCTTCGGATGGTAATTGCGGATAAGGTCTTCCTCGACACGGGCCCGGTCGGCGGGCTTCCTGATTACCAGGACATGGCGTTCGGTTGCCCCGCGTTTCCACCAGGCTTCCCACCAGCGTTCATGGCCGATGAGGCGCGATCGGAAATTGGTCGCCTTGCCGATATAGAGCGGGAACAGGAAGAAAACGAAGCGGCGCTGGACGAAAATATAGATGCCGCCGCCTTCAGGCAGGCCCTTGGGCGTCAGCGTGATCTTGAAGCGGTAGGGGCGCCCGGACTCGCCGAACCAAGTATGCCAGCCAAACAATATCCACATGCGATTCGTCTCCGTCCCCAAAGAGGCAGGGTGAAACAGGGCTGGTTAATGACGGATTAATGATTTGCCGCGCCGGAACACTGACGCCAAGCAGGACAACCGGAACCCTCGGCCCGGCCGGATATTCTTACGGCGATGTCTCGCGCGACTGCGCGCCTCATGCGGGCGATGTCCCGTCCCTTCCTTGCAATGATTGCTGGCGCGTCCCGGCTGGTCATGACAGGAACCTCCGCACACGCTGCGCGTAGCGCTGGGGAACCCGCCAGGACAGGACAGACACTTGAAAATCCGCGTCAGGGCAGAACTCATATACGCATTCCCGGAGGACACGCAGGCCCTCGTCGCGATTCATGTCGCCCGCACGCCGGACCAGACCATCCTGTCGGAAAGCCTTGTCCTCTCGCCCGACACGCCAATTCTGCAGGACATGGCAGACCACCATGGCGAGCGCCGTTTCCGCGCAGACCTGGCCGGGGAGACAAGCATTGTCTACGAAGCCGTCGTGGAGAATGCCAAGCGTGCGATTTTGCCCGCCGGCGCGTCGCTGCAGTCCTGGCTGGAGCTGCCACCCCCGGTTCTGGAATACCTGCTGCCGAGCCGCTATTGCCCGTCCGACAAGTTCATGTCCTTCGCGCACCGCGAATTCGGCCATCTCGCGCCAGGCGGAGCGCAGGTTCTCGCCGTTCTGGATTGGGTCCATGCGAAGGTGGATTACGTGCCGGGCTCCAGCCATTCCGCGACAACGGCCGAGAACACCTTTGTCGACCGCGTCGGCATATGCCGCGATTTCACGCATCTCGGGATCAGCCTCTGCCGCGCGCTCAACGTCCCGGCCCGTGCCGTCAGCGCCTATGCCTGGCAGCTCGATCCGCCGGACTTCCATGCCGTGTTTGAAGTCTATCTCGATGGCGCCTGGTGGCTGGTCGATCCGACGCGCCTTGTACCGGTGGAGAACCTGGTCCGCGTCGCCACGGGCCGCGACGCAGCCGATATCGCCTTCCTCACGACGTCGGGAACCTGTGAATGCCTCAGCCAGTCCGTATCCGTGGAGACCGTTACCGCCTGACCCGGTCCTGTCCGGCCAGCAGGGCCAGGCGAACCGGCCGGAAGCTGGTGCGGTGGGCGGGGCAGGGGCCGAGGCGGGTGAGGGCTTCGGCATGGGCGGCGGTGCCATAGCCCTTGTGGCGGGCAAAGCCATAGCCGGGATGATGGGCGTCGAGGTCCAGCATCAGCGCGTCGCGCGTGGTCTTGGCGAGGATCGAGGCGGCGGAAATGGCCGGTTCGGTCAGGTCGCCCTTGATGATGGCCCGCGCGGCACAAGGCAGGCCTTTCGGCAGGGCGTTGCCGTCAATCAGGATCTCGCCCAGCCTGCATTGGCTGGTGACGCCCTCCACCGCGCGGGACATGGCCAGGAATGTGGCTTCGCGGATATTCAGCGCGTCGATTTCCGCCACGCTCGCATGCGCGACGCACCAGGCCAGGGCCCGGTCGCGGATCTGGGGGGCAAGGGCGTCGCGCCGGGCCTCGCTCAGTGCCTTGGAATCGGTCAGGCCGGCAATCGGCCTTGCCGGGTCAAGCACAACAGCTGCTGCAGTGACCGGACCAGCCCACGGGCCGCGGCCGGCTTCATCGACGCCGCAAGTGAACAGGATTGGCTGGTTCATCACACCAGTGCAACGCGAGTCGGTCTTGCTATCCACCCCTTCGTCAGCTTCAGTGGCATCTGGCCGAATCCCCGCCAACAGGACGTATCCCGCCATGCTTGAATTCCTTTCTTCTCCCGCCTTCTGGGGCAGTCTTGCGACCCTGACCTTCCTGGAAGTTGTCCTTGGCATCGACAACCTGCTCTTCATTTCCATCGCCACCGGGAAACTGCAGGGCGAGCAGAAGGCGAAAGCCACCCGTATCGGCATATGGGGCGCAATGTTCCTGCGCATTGCAATGCTCGGGCTGATCTTCGTGATCATCAATCTCGACAAGAATGCCCTGTTCCAGATGCCGCACTGGCTGGCTGTCTTCGCGTCCGGCGGGGACGAGGCCCTGATGCATCATGTCGAGGACGTGACGGTAAAGGACCTGATCCTGCTGGCGGGCGGACTATTCCTGCTGTGGAAGGGTACACAGGAAATCCATTCTGCCGTTGAGGGCACGGGCCATATTGAGGCCGGCGCCAAGAGCGGCTTTACGGCGGTTGTCATCCAGCTGTTTGTCATCAACTTCGTCTTCTCGCTCGACAGCGTGATCACGGCGGTCGGCATGACTGACGATATAATCGTCATGGTGACGGCTGTCGTGCTGTCGACCATTGTCATGGCCTTTGCGGCCGATCCGCTGGCGAAATTCATTGGCGAGCATCCGACAACCAAGATGCTGGCGCTCGCCTTCATCCTTCTGGTCGGCGTGGCGCTTGTGGCGGATGGCCTCGGATTCCACATTCCGCGCGGCTACCTCTATTTTGCCATCGCCTTCTCCCTCGGCGTCGAACTCTTGAACATTCGCGCCAAGGGCAGCAAGAGCAAGACAGGAGCTCATTGAATGACCGGTCCCTATGCCATCCGCATCCATGAAACAGGCGGTCCTGATGTCCTGAAAAAGGAACCGCTGGACCTGAAGCCGCCGGGCCCCGGCCAGGCGCTTGTGCGCCAGTCAGCGGTGGGGCTCAACTTCATCGACACGTATTTCCGGACCGGTCTCTATCCGGCCAAATTCCCGTTCACGCCCGGCGGTGAAGGAGCAGGTGTTGTGGAGGCCGTGGGCGATGGCGTGGCAAATGTGAAGCCGGGCGACCGCGTCGGCTATGTCACATCCGGCACCTACGCGACCCACGTCACAGCACCGGCGGCCAACCTGCTGCCGCTGCCGGACGGCGTCAGCGAAGAAGCCGCTGCCGCTGTCATGCTGAAGGGCCTGACGGCCTGGATGCTGCTATTTGAAATCCGCCCGATCAGGAAAGGCGACACGCTTCTGGTATGGGCACCGGTTGGCGGTGTGGGCAGCCTGCTGGTGCCGTGGGCGGTCAGCCTTGGCGCCCGCGTCATCGCCGTCACATCATCCGAGACCAAGGCGGCACTTGCGCGCGAAGCGGGCGCCAGCGATGTGATCGTGGGCTATGACAATGTCGCCGCACAGGTGAAGGCCCTGACAGATGGCGAAGGCGTTGACGTGGCGCTCGACAGTGTCGGCAAGATCAGCGCCGAGGCCTCGCTCGCCAGCCTGAAGAAGCGCGGCTGGTTTGTTTCCTATGGCAACGCGTCAGGGCCGGTTGATCCGATATCTCCCGCGCGCCTATCGGCTGGCGGATCGCTCGTCATGACACGGCCGGGCCTGTTCCATTTCATTGATACGCCCGAGGCCCTCGCACGCGGGGCAGGCCTTTTGTTCGCCGCCCTGAAGGATGGCACGCTGAAGGCGGACATCGGCCAGCGCTTCGCACTGGAAGATGCCGGCGACGCCCATCGCGCACTGGAAAGCGGGAAAACGACCGGCGCCACCATTCTGGTGCCCTGAGGCCGGCCATGGCGCTGAGGATATCCAATCGGGACGCACGGCGCCTCTGGCTGGATGCCCAGCTCCTGTCCACGCCGCCCACCGGACCGCTGGACCTGGCGGACATGATCCGCCGGCTGGGCTTTGTCCAGATCGACACGATCCGCGTGGTTGCGCGGGCGCATGACCACATCCTGTGGAGCCGCAACCAGAATTTCCGTGAAAAGATGCTGGAGACTTGCCTGGCGCGCGACCGGCATGTGTTCGAGCATTTCACGCATGATGCCTCACTGATCCCGATGGATTTCTATCCCATGTGGCGCCGCCAGTTCCGGCGGCTCGAGGCGAAGGTGCGCGGCTGGGAATGGCATCGCGGCATGCTGGACGAAGCCGGACGGGCCGAGATTTGCGCGCGCATCGCGGCCGAAGGGCCGCTGTCCACCAAGGCGTTCGATACGAAAATCGAAGGCAAGCGCGAAATGTGGCGCCGGCCGCCGCACAAGCTGGCGCTCGATTATATGTGGTATGCCGGAGAGCTGTCGACCTCGCACCGGGAGAACTTCACGAAATACTATGACCTGACCCATCGCGTGATTCCGCAGCATCTCCGCGATGTGGACCACAGTGACGACGCGCAGGTGGACTGGCTGTGCCGCGCGGCGCTCGCCCGGCTGGCTTTTGGCACTGAGGGCGATGTGCAGCGCTTCTGGGCCGCGGCAGACCTGTCAGAGGTGAAGGCCTGGACGGCGGCCAATGCCGGTGAACTGGTGCCGGTGGAGATCGAGTCGGCGAACGGCGCATGGCAAGGCGCGCTGGCGCTTCCGGACATTGAAGAACGGCTGGCGGCTGCGCCCGCGCCGACTTCGCGCCTGCGGATCCTCAACCCGTTTGATCCGGTGATCCGTGACCGCAACCGCCTCACGCGCCTGTTCGGCTTTGACTACCGGATCGAGATTTTCGTGCCCGCGGCGAAGCGGCAGTGGGGTTATTATGTCTATCCGCTGCTCGAGGGCGACCGGTTCGTCGGACGCATCGAGGTGAAGTCAGACCGCGAAAAGGGCGAACTGAGCGTGCATGCGCTGTGGCCGGAACCCGGCGTGGCATGGACGCAAGCCCGGCAGGCGAAGCTGGAGGCGGAACTTGGGCGGCTGGCGAGGTTCGTGGGCGCGCGCGATGTGGTCTGGCTCGCTGACTGAACGGATCAGCCGCAAAGCGCAGCGGCCATTTCGGCGAGTTTTGCCACCGTGTTCATGTTGCGAGCCGTACCGGACGTGGCATTCGGGATGACCAGCCTGGAGGGCCCCTGGCCGTCCGGATAATGCACATAGATTTCGCACGTGCCGAGCTTCAGCCTTTCCCCGGCCTGGTGTTTCAGTCCGCCGATCTCCTTCGCGCCCGGCGGCGTGTCGAGGAATATCGTGACGACACGATTGCCGGGCTCTGAAGCAAACGGATTGGAATCGCGTACCGAGGCCATTTCCCCGGCCGTGCGGATGAACACGCCAACCGGCTTGCCCGCATACGCGGCGAGTTTCGCTTCGAGCGCGGCTTGCACCTTTGCCGCCGGCAGGCCTGACGTGAAAACGACATTGCCGCTGGCGATATAGGTTTTGACGCTTGCGAAGCCGATCTCTTCGCACATGGCCTTCAATTCCGTCATCGCCAGTTTGCCCGTGCCGCCGACATTCACGGCGCGCAGAAGCGCAACATAGGCGGTCATTCAGGCTCGGACAGCGGCAAGTCCAGCAGCAGCGCGGGGTCGATGTAGAAGTCTCCGCTGCGGTCCGCGCTCGCGATGTTGCGCCATTTGACGGCCCAGTGCAGATGCGGGCCGGTGGTGCGGCCGCTATTGCCGGTTTTCGCCAGCAGGTCGCCGCGTTTCACAGTGTCGCCGGATGTCACATCGACTTCAGAAAGGTGCATGAAGACAGATGTGAGGCCCCTTCCATGGTCGAGGAAGACCGTGCCGCCTTCATAATAGAGGTCCGGCTCGGCGAGGATGACCGTGCCGCCGGCAGGAGCAATGACGGGCGTGCCGACCGGGGCGGCCATGTCGTAGCCGCGGTGGACCGATGTGGATTCGCAGGGCTGTCCGGTGACTTTCGACACGCCGATATATTTCCGCGTCGGGCCGAAAGGCGAGGATGTGGGCGCGTCGGACGGCTTGATGAAGCCATGGAGGGCGCCGGCGCCCGGATTCAGGCGGGCAAATGCGTCCTGCTTGATCTGCCAGCTGCGCGCGGCATGGGCCTTCTGTTCGGGCGAACGGGCATCCACCTTGTCGCAGTCAAAGCCCTTGATCGTGCGGAATTCATCCTCGCGCGGGGCGATGACGAGGTCGCCAAAGGCGCCGCCGGAGGCAGACCAGCCGATGACGGATGGCGCATTTGTATTGATGCCGAACTGGGCCGTGCCGGTGGAATCGGCAGTTTGCGTGACGCCAGCCACCGTGATTGCCTCGCCAGGCTCGGCACGGCAGATGACGAGCCCGCCCTGGGCGAGCGCGCCGCCGCATACGGGAGTCGCCGGCCCGGTGGTGGACACGGTGTCGGCGGTGGGTACTTGTGCGCAGGCCCCCGCGCACATCACGACGGTGAGCAGGAGTTCACGCAGCATCATCCCTTTGCGGGCACCATGCGGGTGCCGGCGGCCGCGGCGTCCCAATAGGCTTCCTGCAGGTCGACGCTCCAGTAGCGCAGGGCCTGGAGCGGGATTTTCCGGCCGGTGACGGCACACACAACAAAATCACCGGGTGAAAGCACCTGGATATCTGCGTCGAGGTAGCGAAGGCGTGCTTCGCCCGCTTGTCGGTCGGATCGTGTCAACATCGCGTCACCATGCCTGATGCGGGGGCAAAAGAAAAGACTCAGCGCGCAGAAAGTTTCTGCTTTGTTCTCCGGAACAAACATGGTACATGCAAAAGATGGACGGCAATAGGGGGCCTTGCCAAACTGACCCCCATAGTGGACCTAAGGAGACGACTCATGGCCAAACCAGCGCTTCAACTAGTGGATAAGGAATCCGGTGTGGATAAGCAGAAGGCTCTTGAAACGGCTCTAAGCAATATTGAACGGTCTTTCGGCAAGGGCTCGGTCATGCGCCTTGGCGACCGCAAGGTCATGGATATCGAAGCGGTTTCGACGGGGTCGCTGGGACTCGACATCGCATTGGGCATTGGCGGCATTCCGCGCGGCCGGATCATCGAGATCTACGGACCGGAAAGCTCGGGCAAGACGACGCTGGCCCTCCATTGTGTTGCAGAAGCGCAGAAGAATGGCGGCGTATGTGCCTTCATCGATGCGGAACACGCGCTTGATCCGGTCTATGCCGGCAAGCTGGGTGTCGACCTGGATGATCTCCTGATTTCGCAGCCTGATACGGGCGAACAGGCGCTCGAGATTGCCGACACGCTGGTACGCTCCGGTGCAGTGGAACTGCTGGTTATTGACTCGGTGGCGGCCCTGACGCCGCGGGCTGAACTTGAAGGCGAGATGGGCGATTCCCTTCCCGGCCTCCAGGCGCGCCTGATGAGCCAGGCATTGCGCAAGCTCACCGGCTCGATCTCGAAATCGAAATGCACGGTGATTTTCATCAACCAGATCCGCATGAAGATCGGCGTCATGTTCGGCAGCCCGGAAACGACATCCGGCGGCAATGCGCTGAAATTCTATGCGTCCGTCCGCCTCGACATCCGCCGGATTGGCCAGATCAAGGAACGGGAAGAAGTCATCGGCAACCAGACCCGCGTCAAAGTGGTCAAGAACAAGGTGGCCCCGCCTTTCCGGCAGGTCGAATTCGACATCATCTATGGCGAAGGCATTTCCAAGACCGGCGAGCTGATCGATCTCGGCGTGAAGGCTGAAGTCGTCGAGAAGTCCGGTTCCTGGTATTCCTACAAGGGCGAACGCATGGGACAGGGGCGTGAAAAGACACGGACCTTCCTCAAGGAGAACCCGGCCATTGCCGACGAGATCGAAGACCTGATTCGCCGCAATGCGGGCCTTCTTGCCGACGAACTCCTGACGGCCGGCATGGAAGCTGGCTCGGATGACGATATCGAACCGGATGCAGCCGAAGGCTGAGCGAGTCCCGTTTTCCGGCCCGGACGGCCCGCAAATGGGGGCGTTCGGCAACCGGTTTGCCGTCAGGTCTCTCACCTGAACTTGTCCCTTTGTGGCGCACCCGGCTTGGCGCGCCGCAAAGGGACCTTTATATCGCCGGTTGGAGCCGGCGCGGGACTGACCTCGCCGCACATGAATTATTTCGGCTAGGACACTGCCCATGAACGGCGTCAACGATATCCGCGAAGCTTTCCTCTCCTTCTTCGAGGCGCAGGGGCATGTACGGCGCGCGTCAGCGCCTCTGGTGCCGCAGAACGACCCGACACTTCTGTTCGTGAATGCCGGCATGGTGCCGTTCAAGAACATATTTACCGGCGCAGAGACGCCGTTTGCCCCGCGCGCGACCACGTCCCAGAAATGCGTGCGGGCGGGCGGCAAGCATAATGACCTCGACAATGTCGGCTATACGGCCCGCCACCACACCTTCTTCGAAATGCTCGGCAACTTTTCGTTCGGCGACTATTTCAAGGAACAGGCGATCCATTATGGCTGGGACCTTGTCACGAAGGAGTTCGGTCTTGATCCCAAGCGCCTCCTGGTGACGGTCTATGCCGAGGATGACGAGGCGGCGGCGCTGTGGAAGAAGATTGCCGGCCTGCCCGATGACCGCATCATCCGCATCGGCACGTCCGACAATTTCTGGTCGATGGGCGATACCGGCCCGTGCGGGCCCTGTTCGGAAATCTTCTACGATCATGGCGACAAGATTGCCGGCGGCCCTCCCGGCAGCCCGGAGGAAGACGGCGACCGGTTCATCGAAATCTGGAACCTGGTCTTCATGCAGTTCGACCAGTCGGCCGACGGTACGCGCAAGCCCTTGCCGAAGCCGTCCATCGATACCGGCATGGGCCTGGAGCGGATCGCCGCCGTGCTTCAGGGCGTGCACAACAATTACGAGATCGACCTGTTCGCAAACCTCATCAAGGCGGAAGAGGACCTTTATGGCGCCAAGGCCGCAGACGACCATCTGGCATCGTTCCGTGTGATTGCAGACCATTTGCGCACGTCGGCCTTTCTCATCGCGGACGGCGTGCTGCCGTCCAATGAGGGACGCGGTTACGTGTTGCGGCGGATCATGCGGCGCGCCATGCGCCACGGCCACCTGCTCGGTGCGCGTGAACCGATGATGCACCGCCTGACGCCGGCGCTGATTGGCGAGATGGGCAAGGCCTACCCGGAACTCGGCCGGGCAAAGGCCGCAATTGAATCTGCGCTGGAACAGGAAGAGTCCCGTTTCCAGCGGACGCTGGGGCGCGGTCTCTCGCTGCTGGACGAGGCGACCGCAGGCCTCGGCGCGGGTGATGCGCTGTCCGGCGACACGGCATTCCGCCTCTATGACACGTTCGGCTTCCCACTGGACCTGACGCAGGACATCCTGCGCGCGCGCGACATCTCGGTCGATACGGACGGTTTCGATGCGGCCATGGATGTCCAGCGCGAAGGCTCGCGCAGCGCCGGGTTCTCGTCGGGCGATGCGGCCACTGAAGACATCTGGTTCTCCGTTCGCGATGCGTCCGGCGCCACCCGGTTCGGCGGCTATTCCGCGACCGAGGGCAAGGGAAAACTGGTCGCGATCGCGACGGGCGGCAAGCTTGTCGATCAGCTTGCGCCCGGCGCCGCTGAACTCGTTTTTGATGCGACACCTTTCTATGCCGAAAGCGGCGGCCAGGCAGGCGACCATGGCGAAATCACATTTGATGGCGGCGCGCGTTTCATCGTGCGCGACGTGCAAAAGCGCGCGGGGGATGTGCATGTCCATGTCGGCGAGCTTGTCAGCGGATCAGCCAGTCTGGGCGCCACAGCGCAGCTGCATGTCGACGCGGCGCGCCGGCTTGCCGTGATGGCAAACCATTCTGCGACCCACCTGCTTCATGCGGCGCTGCGCAATGTGCTCGGCGAGCATGTCACGCAGAAGGGCTCGCTGGTCGAGGCAGACCGTTTGCGGTTTGACTTCTCGCATGGCGCCCCGGTGACGGCGGCCCAGCTGGAAGCCATCGAGGACCAGGTGAATGCCGTGATCCGCCAGAACACGGCTGCACAGATCAGGGTCACCACGCCGGAGAAGGCCATCGAAGCCGGGGCGCTTGCCTTGTTCGGCGAGAAATATGGCGACGAAGTGCGTGTGCTCTCAATGGGCCAAGCGGATGGAAAGGCCTATTCGGTCGAGCTTTGCGGCGGTATCCATGTCGAGCGGACAGGCGATATCGCGGTGTTTGTCATCACGTCCGAAGGTGGTGTCTCGGCGGGCGTACGCCGGATCGAGGCGGCCACGGGCGCCGAGGCGCTGGCCTATCTGAAGGGCCGCGCGCGGATTGCAGAGGACCTGGCCGAGAGCCTGAAAGTGCCGCTGAAGGATGTGCCGCGCAAGGTTGGCGTCCTGACTGAGGAGCGCCGCATGCTTGAGAAGGAGCTCGCCGACGCCAAGCGCAAGCTGGCCATGGGCGGCGGCGGCAGTGCACCGGCCGGGCCGGAAATCATCAATGGCGTGAACCTGATCGCGCGCGTGGCGGAAGGCGTCGGCGGCAAGGATTTGCGCGCGCTGGTCGACGAAGCCAAGGCGAAGATTGGCTCGGGCGTCGTTGTGTTCATCGGTGTTGCCGATGGCAAGGCGGGCGTGGCGGTTGGCGTGACGGCCGACCTGACGGCGACATATTCAGCCGTTGACCTGGTGAAAGCGGCTGCAGCGGCGCTGGGCGGGCAGGGCGGCGGCGGACGGCCTGACATGGCGCAGGCC
>NZ_LADU01000037.1 GCF_000961795.1 Hyphomonas sp. BRH_c22 | reverse complement strand
CCACGCTCACCCCCCTCGCCGCCCCCGTCGCCACCCAGCTCGCCATCGGCACCCGCCGCGCGCCCCATGCCTTCGCCCTGACCGCCATCCGCGAGACGTTCGAAGAGACCGGCCTGATCGTCGGCCGCGAGGCTGAAGCAACCGGCAAGCCGCCCCAGGGCTGGAGCCGCTATTACAGCGAGGGCGTGATGCCCTGCCTCCAGTCCTTCCAGTTCATCGGCCGCGCCATCACCCCGCCCTACCGGCCCAAGCGCTTTGATGCCCGCTTCTTCATGGCCGATGCTGAAGACGCCCTGATTGATACGCGTCCGCCCGTCGACGGCGCCGAACTGTCAGACCTGCAATGGGTCACGCTGGCAGATGCGCTGGACCTCGACCTGCCCTCCGTCACGCGCTTCATGCTGGGCGAGATCGGCGAGCGGCTGGACAGGCCGGACGCCCCGAAAGGCCCGCCTTTCCTGCGCTGGACCCGCAATGGCCACACGACCGACAGGCTTTAGCGCAGGAACACTGCTTGACTTCCCCGCCGGGCCCCGTCATTAAGCCGCTTTCCAGTTTCAGACGCTAGCACAAGCGAGCCAATCCCATGGCCAAACCAGCCACTATCAAGATCCGCCTCAACTCGACGGCCGACACCGGATTCTTCTACGTCACCAAGAAGAACCCGCGCACGAAGACTGAAAAGCTCGTGCTCAAGAAGTATGACCCCGTCATCCGCAAGCACGTCGAATTCAAGGAAGGCAAGATCAAGTAAGATCCTTGTTTTCCCATGTATTTTGCGAAGGCCCGCTTGCAAAAGCGGGCTTTTTGCATTTGCGGGCTCAGGTATCCGGATTGCCGTCATGCAGGTTGCGCGCCTTGCGGATGCCGGGGAACAGGGCCGCCCAGGCTGCGGCCACGCCCACGGCCGCATAGCCGCCCGCCACCACGGTGAACACGGCGCCCCACTTGGCCGCCATGAATCCCGCCCGGGCCTCGCCCAGCTCGTTCGACGCGCCCAGGAAGATCGAATTGACCGCATTGACCCGCCCGCGCACCTGGTCCGGCGTCCACAGCTGCAGCAGCACCTCGCGAATATACACCGACACCATGTCGAACGCCCCGACACAGACCAGCGCCAGGATCGACAGCCACGCCACGGTCGAATGCCCGAACACCACGGTCGACAGGCCAAACAGCGCCACGCAGACAAACAGGATGATCCCGGCATGGTCGCGGATCGGGAAGGCCGTGATCACCGCCGTCACGATCAGCGCGCCAATGCCCGGCGCCGCGCGCATCAGACCCAGCCCCGTCTCGCCCACCTGCAGGATGTCGCGCGCATAGACCGGCATCAGTGCCACCGCGCCGCCCAGCAGAACGGCGAACAGGTCCAGCGAGATCGCCCCCAGGACGACCTTCTGCTTCAGGACATAGGCAAACCCGCCCAGCACCATGCCAAGCGTCTTCGGCTCGCTCGACACGTTCTGCGGCGGCTTGGGGATCGAGAAGATCAGTGTGGCTGCCACGGCGAACAGAATCACCGCCGTGGAATAGGCGATCCAGGGCGCCAACCCATACAGCAGGCTGCCGACGACCGGCCCGATGATCGAGGCCATCTGCCAGGCAGATGCCGTCCATCCGACCGCATTGGCGAAGTCGGCCTTCGGTACGACATTCACGGCAAGGCTGGCCGAGGCCGGCGACAGGAAGGCCCGCGCAACGCCGAACAGGGTGAGGATCGCCAGCACCCAGACCGGGTGGAACTGCTGGGTCACCGCCAGGAACAGGATGCCCGCCGCACACGCCATCTCGACCAGGATCGACAGGCCCATCACGAGGCGCCGCCCGAACGCATCCGCCGCGAGGCCCGTCACGAAGACGAGCAGCAGGGCCGGCAGGAATTGCACCAGGCCGATCCAGCCAAGATAGACCGGGTTCTGCGTCTCGTCATAGATCTGCCAGGCGACAGACACTGAAACGATCTGTGCGGCAAAGGCGGTGAAGAAGCGGGACGTGAAATAGCGGCTGTAGGAAAGGTGCCTGAACGCGGCAAAGCGGTCTGTCATGTCCTGAAACCTGCGTCAGCCATTTGACGGCCCACCTGGGCTGCATCGTGGTTCAAGTCAATCAGGCGGCAATGCTTTCAACACGGTTCCGGCCCGCTGATTTGGCTTGGAACAGCGCCATGTCCGCCCGCTTGGTCAGGTCGGCCATCGTGTCCTGTTCGCCGGCAATCGTCGATACGCCCGCGCTCAGCGTAATCGAGATCTCGCGCCGTCCGCCGCTGACCTTGAACGGCTTGCTGGCCACCGCGCGGCGGATGCGTTCCCCGGCGGCGCAGGCAAGATCACCCGGCGTATCGGGCATGATCACGAGAAACTCCTCGCCGCCCGGACGGCAGACGACGTCCATCGGCCGCACATTCTCGCGCAGCCGACCGGCCACTTCGACCAGCACTTCGTCGCCCACATCATGGCCGTAAGTGTCGTTGACCGACTTGAAATGGTCGATGTCGCACATCAGGACCGAGACCGGCTTGCCGCCCATCACCGCGCGATGCATCAGCTGCTGCAGCTGGTTCACCATGTAGCGGCGATTGTACAATCCGGTCAGCTGGTCGATCACTGACAGTTCCAGGCCCCGGTCCACACGCTTGCGCAGCAGGTCGATGTAGCGCGACCGCCGCGCCTGGGTCCGCACCCGCGCCAGCAGTTCCTGCCGGTCGACCGGCGAAATGATCACGTCGCTCGCACCGATATCCAGGCCCTTGCCGGCCTTGGTCCGCTCGGACTGGTCGCAGACCAGGATGATCGAAATTGCCCGGGTCGCTTCGGTCATCTTGAAATGCGCGCAGAGTTTCAGCGGGTCGAAGGCTTGCGAAGAGAGCGACATGATCATGATGTCGACGCCCAGGTCTCCCAGATTTGACATGTCTCCCGCCTCAAGCAGCGTGGTCGCAACATGGCCGCCATCGCGCAGCATGTTGGCCATGCGCAGCGACGTGCGGGGATTGTCGTCGACGATGAACACGCGCGCCGGACGGTTGAGTTCCTCTTCACTGATGACGTCGACGGCCCCGGTCTTCAGGCCGTTTGCCTGGCGCTGGCGCAATTCGGAGGCAACGGCATTGTACCGCATCAGCGCGCCCATGCGGGACATCAGCGCGAAGTCATCCACCGGCTTGGTCAGGAAGTCTTCGGCGCCCACGTCCAGCCCGCGGATGCGATCCTCGGCATCGCTGAGCGCCGTCACCATCACGACGGGAATGAACGATGTGCGCGGGTCAGCTTTCAGCTTTGCGCATGTCTCATAGCCGTCCATGCCCGGCATCATCACATCGAGCAGGATGATTTCCGGCAGTTCGGCGCGGGCAACGTCCAGCGCCTGCTGGCCGTTCTCGGCATGCATGACGGTGAAATAGTGCGCTTCAAGCTTGGCTTGCAGCAGGCGGCGATTGGCTTCGATGTCGTCAACAACCAGGATGCGGGCACTCATGCCGGCTCCTTCGGCATCAGCGATTCGACCGCCTTGATGAAAGTCATGATCTGGATCGGCTTTGACAGGTAGCCTTCGCAACCGGCTTCACGCACGCGCTGTTCGTCGGCGCGCATCGCAAAGGCCGTCACGGCCAGAACCGGAATGTGCGCAACCTTGTCGTCATCCTTCAGCCAGCGCGTAATATCCAGGCCCGACACTTCCGGCAGCTGGATGTCCATGATGATGAGGTCAGGCAGCTCGCGCCGGGCAATCTCGACCGCCTTGGCGCCATCGCGGCACTGGTAGGTGTCAAATCCATAGGCATCGAGCAAGTCGCAAAAAAGGCGCATGTTGAGTTCGTTGTCCTCAACAACCAGCACTTTTCTGGTGCGCTTCTCCGCCATAAATCCCCGTAGCTGCTAATGATTCGGCTGAATCTTGATCGATCCGGTCCAGCTATACCTTAAATGCTTAACACCGCTTTACGTGGCGGCGTACACTTCATTGCCCTGAATCGCGGAACATGGCATGAACATTTCTGCCATGTATGCACTTTGCCGCGATTGCCTGCATCTGCAGCAAGGTGCTGCAGCCGCCTGTCCCAGCTGCGGACGGGGACGCCTCCTGTGCCATCCTGCCCTGAAACGGCTCAGCATTGCCCATCTCGACTGCGATGCCTTCTTCGCCGCCATCGAGAAGCGCGACGACCCGAGCCTGAAGGACAAGCCGGTCATCGTCGGCGGCGGCCAGCGCGGCGTCGTCTCCACCTGCTGCTACATTGCCCGCCTCTATGGCGTGCGCTCAGCCATGCCCATGTTCACCGCCCTCAAGCTCTGTCCTGACGCGGTCGTGGTCAGCTCGCACTTCGACAAGTATCGCGAAGCGGCCACCCTCATCCGCGAAAAGATGGACGCCCTCACGCCTCTGGTCCAGCCGGTCTCGATAGACGAAGCCTATATGGACCTCTCCGGCACCGAGACCACGCACCATGCCCCGCCGGCCGTCAGCCTTGCCCGCCTCGCCCGCGAGATCGAGCGCGATGTCGGCATCACTGTCTCCGTCGGCCTGTCCTCCAACAAGTTCCTCGCCAAGACGGCCAGCGAACTCGACAAGCCGCGCGGCTTCGCCGTCATCGCGCCGGAAGAGGCCGAGGCCCTGCTCGGCCCCAAACCGATCGACTTCCTGCACGGCGTCGGGCCGAAATTCGCCCAGAAACTCGCGCGCGACGGCTTCGAGACCGTGCACGACATCCAGAACACGGAACTCAAGGCCCTGATTGGCCGCTATGGCGAGACCGGCATGTGGCTGAAACAGCGCGCCCACGGCCTCGACAACCGCCCTGTGCGCAATGACGAGGAGCGCAAGTCCGTCTCCAGCGAGACCACGTTCCACACCGATCTCAGCGATCCCGCCGCGCTCGAGGACCAGCTCTGGCAGCTGTGCGTCAAGACGGCCGACCGTGCCAAGGCCGCCGGCGTCGTCGGCGTTGTCGTCACGCTGAAGCTGAAGACCAGCAATTTCCGCTCCCTCACCCGCCGCATCTCGCTGGCCGAGCCGACCCAGCTGGCCCAGGAGATGTTCCGCGCCGCACGGCCCCTGCTCGCCCGCGAAGCCAATGGCCGCGAACGCTTCCGCCTCATCGGCATCGGCCTGGCCAACCTGCAGGATCACCGTGCCGATTCCGCTGACCTGCTCGATCCCAGCATCGCCAAACGCGCCGCCGCCGAACGCGCGTCCGACGCGGCCCGCGCGAAATTCGGCAAGGATGCCGTTGTCACCGGGCGCGCCGCCCGCATCGCGAAGGCGCGCGAGAACGACACCTGAACTTGCCCCGTCCGGCGAGGTGCGGCATGCAGGGCGCACGCGACATTCACGAACCGGAGCCTGCCCATGTCCACACCTGAAAACCGCCTCGACGCGCTCGGCATCGAACTGCCCACGCCCATGGCCCCTGTTGCGAACTATGTGCCCTTCGTAATGACGGGAAACCTGCTGTTCGTGTCAGGCCAGGTCAGCGCCACGCCCACCGGCCGCATCAATGGCCGCCTCGGCGACGACATGGAACTCTCCGCCGGCCAGCATGCCGCCCGCCAGTGCGGCATCAACCTGATCGCCCAGTGCAAGGCCGCTGTCGGCGATCTCAGCCGCATCAAGCGCGTCGTGAAGCTCGGCGGCTTCGTCAATGCCGCCTCGCACTTCACCGACATTCCGCAGGTCATCAATGGCTGCTCTGACCTGATGGTAGAAGTCTTCGGCGATGCCGGGCGTCACGCGCGCTCGGCGGTTGCCTGTCCGGTCCTGCCCATGGGCGTCGCCGTTGAAGTCGATGGTGTGTTCGAAATCACAGGATAATCCGCCATGGCCCGCCACTTCGACCTGACGGCTTTCACCTATGCCCATCGCGGCCTCTGGTCCGCTGACGGCCACCCGGAAAACTCGCTGGCCGCGTTCAAGGCCGCCGCCGAAGCCGGCCTTGGCATCGAATACGATGTGCGCCGGTCAAAGTCCGGCGAGGTCATGGTGTTCCATGACCCGACCCTGGCCCGCATGACCGGGGTGGAAGGCAATTTCGCGGACCAGGACATGTCCCTCCTCGATTCGCTGCGCCTCGCCGGCACGAAGCAGCCGATCCCGACCCTCGACGCCCTGCTAGACATCTGGCCGACCTCGCTGCCTTTGTTGACGGAAATGAAGATTGACGGCGACACGGATCCCGAGGCGTTTGCCCGCCAGGTCGGCGATCACCTGACCCGCCATATCGGCCCGGCCGCCGCGATGAGCTTTTCCGAACCGGCCGTCGATGCCCTGCCCGAAGCCGTCATGCGCGGTCAGCTGATCCACCCCATCCATCGTACCAGCGAGGCCGAGTTCGACGCCAAACTAGCGCGCGCGGTGGACCGCAAGGTCGACTATCTCGCCATCAATGTCGCCGACGCCGAACGCGCCGCCGTCAGGCTTGCCGGCAGCCTGCCCTTCGTCGTGTGGACCGTGCGCACGATGGCAGATGTGCGCCGCATCCGCCTCCTGCACGGCGCGGTCATTTTCGAACATCTGCCCGTACCGCTGGCATCATGATGCCGCGCGCCCTAGATTGACGGGCATGGACGACAGCGCGCTCAAGATCACCATCGCCCCCGGCCTGGCCGAGGTGTCGCCCGACGAGTGGAATGCCGTCGCCAACCCGCCCGGGGAACGCTACGACCCCTTCCTGACATGGCAATTCCTCGAAGCGATGGAGAGCAGCGGCGCCGCAACACCGGCCACCGGCTGGGTGCCGCGGCATCTCCTGATCCGGGGCGGGAATGGCCGCCTGCGCGCCGCCATGCCGCTCTATGCCAAGATGCATTCGCGCGGCGAATTCGTGTTCGACCAGAGCTGGGCCGATGCCTATGAACGCGCGGGCGGGGCCTATTACCCGAAACTGCTCTCGGCCGTGCCCTTCACCCCCGTCACCGGCCGCCGCCGCCTCGTGCCTCGCGGCCCGGACGAGGCCCAGCTGAAGGCGGCGCTCCTCGCCGGGGCCATCCAGCTCGCCGAGGAAAACTACCTCTCCTCCCTCCATATCAATTTCGTCGATCATGCGGACGCCGAAATCCTCTCCAATACCGGCCTCCTTTCGCGCACAGACCAGCAATTCCGCTGGGTGAATGACGGCTACGGCACGTTCGGCGATTTCCTCGCCGCCCTCTCGTCCGCCAAGCGCAAGAACCTGCGCAAGGAACGCGCCAGGGCGCAGGAAGGGCTCGATTTCGTCCACCTCACCGGCGATGCCATCACCGAGGACCATCTCGACCATTTCTTCCATTTCTACATGGACACCGGCAGCCGTAAATGGGGCTCGCCCTATCTCACGCGGCGGAGTTTCTCCCTGCTGCGCGAGCGCATGGCCGATGACCTCCTCTTCATCTTCGCCATGGAAGACGGCGAGCCCATCGCGGGCGCCATGAACCTGATCGGCTCGGACACGCTCTATGGCCGATACTGGGGCTGTAGCGACCAGCGCCCCATGCTCCACTTCGAGACCTGCTATTACCAGGCCATCGATTTTGCGATTGCGCGCGGCCTGCAATATGTCGAGGCAGGCGCCCAGGGCGGCCACAAGCTCGCCCGCGGCTATGTGCCCGTCCTCACCCGCTCGGCCCACTGGATCGCCCATCCCGGCCTGCGCAACGCCGTCGCCGACTACCTCACCCGCGAACGCGACGCGGTTGAATCCGACATGGACTATCTCACAGATAGAACGCCCTTTAAGAAGGGCGAATGAGCCCATCTGTCGTCTTGCGCAATTATAGCCGTGTCGAAGAAGCCCTTGTGGTCTGTTCTGCACTACAGGACGCCGGGTTCGACGCCGCCATCGACAATCTCAACCATGCGATACTCGAATGGCACGTGGTTCCCCTTATCGGCGGCATTCAGGTGCGCCATCCGGCATCGCAGATCGATGCTGCAAAAGTCTACCTCAATGAAATGGTCCAGACCGCCGAGCAACGTCTGATCGAAGCCACTGGCGAAACGATAGAGCCGATCCATCCTCGCTATTGGCACGCCCGTGTAATCGCCCTCACGTTCGCCACGGAGTGATTCATCCTCGCGTCCGTTTGGTTTTTCCTGCGGAACCTGTACCTTCGAAGCAAATCCATTCGCACTCGCCAAACTGAAAGCACTGATCCTTCATGACCCTTCACGACACTTACGACCCGACCAACATCTTCGCGAAAATCCTGCGCGGCGAGATGCCTGCCGTGAAGGTCTACGAGGATGATACCGCCCTTGCCTTCATGGACGTCTTCCCGCAGGCCGAAGGCCACACGCTGGTCATCCCGAAAGACGTGACAGCGCGCAACCTGCTCGACATGCCGCCGGAAAAGCTCGGGCCCTACATGCTGATTGTCCAGAAAGTCGCGAAGGCCGTCGAGGCGGCGCTGACGCCGGATGGCCTCGTCGTCACCCAGTTCAACGGCGCCCCCGCCGGGCAGACCGTCTACCACCTCCACTTCCACATTATCCCCCGCCAGGAAGGCGTCCCCCTCGGCCGCCACGGCAGCGGCGGCATGGCGGATATGGGCGAGCTTGAGAAGCTGGCGGGGCGGATTCGGGCGAAGTTGTAGCCCTTAACCCCCCTCTCCCAGGGGGAGAGGGAGGCGCGTCGCCGGCAACGCCGCCCTAAATCCCCAGCTTCGCCTTCAATATATCGTTCACGGCCTTGGGGTTCGCCTTGCCGCCGGAGGCCTTCATGACCTGGCCGACGAACCAGCCGAGCGTCTGCGGCTTGTCCTTCACCTTTTCGACCTGTTCCGGGTTTGCCGCGATGATCTCGTCGACCACCTTCTCGATCGCGCCGGTATCCGTCACCTGTTTCAGGCCGTGCTTTTCGACAATGGCGGCCGCCTCACCCTCGCCCGCGATCATGCGCGCGAACACGTCCTTGGCGATCTTGCCGCTGATCGTCTCGTCGCTGATCAGCGCGATCAGGCCGCCGAGCGCCTCCGCCGAAACCGGGCTGTCAGCCAGTTCCAGGCCTTCCTTGTTGAGATAGCCGAACAGTTCCTGCGTCACCCAGTTGGCCGCGAGTTTCGCGTCGCGCCCCTTGGCCACGGTTTCGAAATATTCCGCCTTGTCGGCATCCGCGATCAGCACGCCGGCATCATAGTGCGAGATGCCGTATTCGGATTCAAACCGCGCGCGTTTCTCGTCCGGCAGTTCCGGCAGGCTGGCCCTGATCTCGTCAATCCAGGCCTGCTCGATTTCCAGCGGCAACAGGTCCGGGTCCGGGAAATAGCGGTAATCGTGCGCGTCTTCCTTCGAACGCATGGACCGCGTCTCGACCTTCACCGGGTCGAACAGGCGCGTTTCCTGGTCAACCGTTCCGCCGCCCTCGATGATCTCGATCTGGCGGCGCGCCTCGTATTCGATGGCCTGCTGGATGAAGCGGAACGAGTTCATGTTCTTCAGCTCGCAGCGCGTGCCGAGATGGCTGAAATCGTCCGTCTCGCGGAATTTCTCGTACTGGCCGGGGCGGCAGACAGACACGTTCACATCGGCGCGCAGATTGCCCTTGTCCATGTCGCCGTCACAGGTGCCGAGCGCGATCACGATGGCCCGCAGCTTCTTTACATAGGCCGCCGCCTCGGCAGGCGAGCGCACGTCCGGCTTTGACACGATTTCCATCAGCGCCACGCCGGAGCGGTTCAGGTCCACATAGGTCGAATTCGGGTCCATGTCGTGGATCGACTTGCCGGCATCCTGCTCCAAGTGCAGCCGCTCGATCCGGCAGGTGAAGCTGTAGGCCTCGCCGCCATGGGCCGGTTCGACATCCACCTCGATCTCGCCCTCGCCGACAATCGGGTGGGCGAACTGGCTGATCTGGTAGCCCTGCGGCAGGTCCGGATAGAAATAATTCTTCCGGTCAAACCGGCTATAATGATTGATCTGCGCCTTCAGGCCAAGGCCCGTGCGCACGGCCTGTTCCACGCATTTCCGGTTTATCACCGGCAGCATGCCCGGCATCGCGGCGTCGACCAGCGAGACATTGCAGTTCGGGTCCGCGCCAAACGCCGTCGAGGCGCCCGAGAACAGCTTGGCATTCGAGGCCACCTGCGCATGGATCTCCAGCCCCATGACGACTTCCCAGTCGCCGGTATCGCCTTTGAGTACGTAGGGTGTGCGCGCTGACATGACCTGCCCTTATGACCAATTCAAACAAGCCGTCCTTCTAACGGCAAGCGGCCCGCCCTGTCGAGCGGACATGACCGCACGTTGGCGCGAAGGCTTTTCTTTTTCGTCGCACTGATCAAGAATGCGGCAAGCGTAAAAGCGCACGGGGAGGAAAACCATGTTGTTCAAGATGATTCTGGACGGATCGGGAGAGGAAGAACGGCCGATTGTGCGCGGCCTTCTCAAGCACCTGATCATCGGATTCGGGTGCGGCCTGCTGGTTGGCGCGGTCGGCCTGTTCCTCGTGCTGCAGGCGCTCGGCAACATGAGGCTCGACATGCCGATCATCTTCGTTGCGGCGATGATGCTGCAATTCGGCCCGGTTGGCGGGCTTGTCGGCGTCGGCATCTATCTCTCGCGCATTACCGACAGGTCGCGCGGCGATGAGGATGACAATGATGAAGGCCCCGGCGGCAGGAAAGTGCACGTGGAAACGCCGGCCGCCCCCCGCGCGGCCCCGGTCACGCTCCGCCCTGCAAGGGCCTGAGCGCCTAGATCTTGCCTTCTTCCTTGGCGCGCCTGTAGCGCTCGCGCCGGGCGTCCATCCGGTCCTTGACCGAGGCCGATTGCGGCGCCCGCGTGGGCACTTCGCCCTCCGGCACCGGGGGAATCTCCAGCTCGGCCGGCGTCTCGTCTTCCAGCTTGCCCTCGGCGATCAGCTGCTTGCGCCGCGCCGCCACACGGGCCTCGCGTGCCTGCTGGGCCGGGCTCCTGGAATTGAACAGGCCGGACAGTTTCGATTTCTGCGCGCCCTTCAGCGGCGAGCCGTCATGCGCGCGCTGGCTACGCTTGTCCAGTATCCGCGAGATACGGAACGCGACATAGGCCGCCACCAGCACGGCCACGACCAGCATGCCGCTCATCTCCGGCGCAAACAGGTCATACCCGTTCTGCGCCATCATCCCCCACATCAGGGCGAGACAGATGACGAGCATGACGGCGAAAAGGGCGAGAAAGCGTTTCATGTGCGCCAGCCTACCACCAGCGGTCAGGTTTAGCCACGAAACCAGCTGCACGTTCCAGTTCGCCGCCAACGCGGAAGCAGGCCGCCTCGTCCAGCGCCTTGCCGATCACCTGCAGGCCGAGCGGCAGGCCGCTTTTCGACAGGCCCGCGGGCACGGAAATGCCCGGCAATCCGGCAAGGTTCGCCGTCACAGTGAACACATCATTGAGATACATTTCCACCGGATCTCCGCTCTTCTCGCCAAAGGCAAAGGCGGGTGACGGGCAGGTCGGCGTCAGCACCGCGTCGCAGCTCTCAAAGGCGTCAACGAAGTCGTTGAGGATCTTGGTCCGCACCTTCTGCGCGCGCAGGTAATAGGCGTCATAATAGCCGCTGGAGAGCACATAGGTGCCGATCAGCAGGCGGCGCTGCACTTCCTTGCCGAAGCCGCTGGCCCGCGTGCCTTCATAGGTCTGCGCCAGGTTATTGCCCTCGACGCGCGCGCCATAGCGCATGCCGTCATAGCGCGCGAGGTTTGACGAAGCCTCCGCAGGCGCCACGATATAATAGGCCGGCAGCGCGTATTTCGTGTGCGGCAGGCTGATATCCACGATCTCGGCCCCGGCCGCCTTCAGCCAGGCAATGCCCTGGTTCCACAGCGCGTCGATCTCCTCCGACATGCCGTCCATCCGGTATTCTTTCGGAATGCCGATCCGCATGCCTTTCACGCCTTTGGACACATCGCTGCGCCAGTCGGGCGTCGCGATATCCAGCGAGGTAGAATCCTTCGCGTCATGGCTGCACATCACTTCCAGCAGGATGGCACTGTCTTCCACGGTCTTGGCAATCGGCCCCGCCTGGTCGAGCGAGGAGGCGAAGGCCACCATGCCGTAACGGCTGGCGCGGCCATAGGTCGGCTTGATGCCCACGGTGCCCGTGAAGGCCGCCGGCTGGCGGATCGAGCCGCCAGTATCGGACGCAGTCGCCGCAAGGCAGAGATCCGCCGCGACGGAGGCCGCAGAGCCGCCCGACGAGCCGCCCGGCGTCAGGCCCTGATTGTCGCCTGCGCGCCGCCAGGGGTTCACCACATTGCCGAAGTGCGATGTCTCGTTGGACGATCCCATCGCGAATTCGTCCATGTTGAGCTTGCCCAGCATGACCGCGCCTTCGTCCCACAGGTTCTGCGTGACGGTGGATTCATAGGTCGGGGTGAACTCGCCGAGGATGCCGCTGCACGCCGTCGTGCGCACGCCCTTGGTGCAATAGAGGTCCTTGATGCCCAGCGGCGCGCCTTCCAGCCTGCCGCCCTCTCCCTTGGCCAGTTTCGCATCCGACGCATCGGCCATGGCCAGCGCCTTTTCCGGTGTTTCCACGACATAGGCGTTCAGCATCCGCGCGCCTTCAATGGCGCTGACGAAGTCCTGCGTGATCTCGCGCGACGAAAACTGTTTGGCTTTCAGGCCATCCAGCGCTGCGGCGAGGGTGAGTTTGGTCAATTCGGTCATGTGAAATCCCGCGAAGAAATCTGCCCGCCTGCTATGACGGCTTGAGGGGAAAGTTCAAGTCTCCGTGACCGCGCTTGTCAGTTCCTGCAGCCCGGGGCATCACTTGGAAACGGAACATTTGCCCGGGTTTCCACGTTTTCCGCGGGCAGCAACCCGAAAAAAGGATATCCCATGCGCCTCGCTCTCCTTGCCGCCGCTTCTGTCCTCCTCACCGCCTGCGCCAGCCAGGCTCCGGCCGATGCAAAGCCAAAGGGTGTCGCCCAGTTTGCCGGTGACCCCCGGCTTGGCGAAGAGGTCCGGAATGTCTGCTTCACCTCGACGATTTCCGGCTTCCACGATGCCACGGATGACACGGTGGTGATCTCGAAAGGCCGGGATGATTACCTGGTCGAAGTCTACGGCAACTGCTTCAATCTCGATCAGGCCCAGCAGATCGCGGTGGATTCCACGACCAACTGCCTCGGCAAGGGTGACCATCTCATCACCTCTGATTCCATTTCAGGCTTTCACGATGATACCGGCTTCGGCGTGCAGCGCTGCATGATCAAATCGGTCCACAAGTGGGATTCCAAGGCCAAGGCGCCGGAAGAGACCGAAGAAACCGAATAGCGCCCGATGGCAGCTGTGCTAGAGACGGGCGCATGCCACAATCCGCACAGGCTTCGTTCGTCGAGGTAAAAGACTCTCCCTTCCATGGCCGCGGCCTGTTCGCCGCCCGTGCCATCGCCCCCGGGGCCACGATCGCGGTCTACCCGCTGCTGGTGCTTTCGACGGAAGACACCGCTGCGGTGCGCGCCACGCTGCTCCATCATTACGTGTTCTATGTCGACGAGAATGCCGAGGGCGAGATGCGGGCCGCCGTCGCCTTCGGGGAAATCTCCATGTGCAATCACAGCCCGAAAGCCAATGCCGGCTTCACCGTCGATGCCTCCGCCCAGACGGTCACCCTGACGGCCAGTCGGGCTATCGCGCCCGGCGACGAAATCCTCATCGATTACGAGGATTTCGCCGACGAGATCATCTGACCGCCGCCCCTCATGCGAGCATGTAGGCGGTGTAGCCTGCCGGGGTGAAAACCATCGCGGTGATCACAAGGTAAAACAGCGTCGTGCCAAGGGCTGCCATCACCTGTCCAAGCTGGCCTGACCGGGGTGTTTTCGTTGTCATCTGCCTGTCTCCTCTTTGGCGTGTTGACACGCAGAGGAGTACGCCCGGACGGTACCGGCAAATAGTTCAGGGTCTGGAGCGATCCGCTTCAGGATGTGAAGCGGCCCACTCCCGATTGCGAAGCGTCAGCCGTCGGCCGCAGCCTTGACCCGCGCGCGCAGCTCCCGCCGCACCACTTTGCCAATCGGCGATTTCGGCAATTCATCGACAAAATGCACTTTGCGCGGTCGCTTGTAGGCCGTCAGGAAAGACGCGCAGTGCGTCATCACATCGGCCGCTGTCAGGTCCGGGTCACGCCGCACGACGAAGGCATGCATCGTATCACCCATGTTCCCGTCCGGCACGCCCGCCACGGCCGCTTCCTCGATCCCCGGATGTTCGGCCAGCACGGCATCGACTTCGTTGGGGAACACATTGAAGCCCCCGACCAGAAGCATGTCCTTGAGACGGTCAACCAGGTAGAGGAAGCCGTCATCATCGAGATAGCCCGCATCGCCCGTCTTCATCCAGCCGACATGAAACGCTGCTGCTGTCGTCTCGGGGCGGCCGAGATAGCCCGCCATCACCTGCGGCCCGGCCACGACAATTTCGCCCGTCTCGCCCGGCCCGGCAAAACTGCCATCGTCACGCAGGATCGACACGGCGGTTCCCGGCAGCGGCATGCCCACAGACCCGGCGCGCGTGCGCGCATCAGGCGGGTTGATGCTGATCAGCGTCGTGGTCTCGGTCATCCCGTAGCCCTCGACCACGCTCGATCCGGTCAGGCCGATCCATTGTTTGCGCACTTCGGGGTTCAGCCCCATGGCGCCGGAAATGGTGAGCGTCAGCTGCGGCGGGTTTTCGTAGAACCACGCCTCGTCCATCAGTTTGGCAAACAGGGTGCTGACACCGGGAAAGGCGTTCGGGCGGAACTTGCGGAAGGCCGCCTTCAGGTTCGACAGCGGCTTGGGGCTCGGCACCAGAACCAGGTGCGCCGCATTGCGCAGCGCGATGATCGACGAGAACAGGCCGAACACATGGTAGACGGGCAGCACCAGCAGCATGGTCTGGGACGGCGCATCGATCATGTGCGGCGACAGGCTGGCAAACTGTTCGACATTGGTCACGACGCCCGCTTCGGTCAGGCGCACGCCCTTGGATATGCCGGTCGTGCCGCCGGAATACTGGAAGATCGCATCCTCATTGGCATCCCGGTCCTGCGCATACAGCGACATCGGCGTGTCGTGCGCCGCGCCGCGCTTCAGCGCATCGGCCATGGGCACATTGTGAATCTTCAGCGGCCGGCCCATTTTCTTGACGTGCTGCAGCACGAAATCCATCACCGTCTTCTTCAGCGGCGAGAAAAAGTCGGTCAGCGACAGGCTGATGACGGACACAACACCTGTCCCCACAACGGCCTCTTCGGCCACCTCCGGGAACAGGCTTGACGTGATCAGCACCTTGACCTGCGCATCGCGCAGCTGGCGGCGCGTCTCGTGGGCGGTGTAGAGCGGATTGATATTGGTCAGCACAAGGCCGGCCCGCAGCACACCCAGCATGGCCAGCACGTTGGATATGCAGTTAGGCGACTGGAGCGCGACGACATCGCCTTTCTGCAGTTTCAGCTCTTCGCGCAGGTAGCGTGCAAGGTTCGCGGTATGCCTGTCGACTTCGGCAAAGGTCAGGGTCGCGCTCGCGCCATTCGGCAGCGCCGTTGTCAGGAACGGTTCCTTGCCGAAGCCTGTGACCGCCTGTTCGATCAGCGTTTCAATCCGTCGCGGAACGTATGCACCCAGTTGCGCCTGGAAGGTTGCGGCCTCCGGATTGTAAAAGTCCAGGATTGGCTGGTCTTCGAACGGAACAGGCGAAAATTGCGATACGACAGACATAACTTTTCGGCCCCCAACGGCTTTGGTCATGTCCCTTACTGACACATCAGCTTTGATTTATACTGAAACCGATCGGTGAAATTTGACCGATCCCGCGCCTAGCGGCCTGTAAACACAGGCTTTCGCTTTTCCAGGAAGGCGGCGGCGCTTTCGGCGGCATCCTCCGTTTCCATCAGGGTCCGGATTTCCTTGATCGCCCAGTTGCCGACATCGCGCCAGTCAGGGTCCAGCGTGCGCCGCAGGCCGGCCTTGATCGACTGCACCGCACGCGGCGGATTGGCGGCGATCTTCGCCGCAATACCCATGGCCGTCGGCAACAGGTCATCCTGCGCAACGACCCGCGACACGAGGCCGATCTCCTTCGCCGTCTGCGCGTCGATGATGTCGCCCGTGAACAGGAGTTCCGCCGCCCGCTCGCGGCCCACCACCTGTGCCAGACGCCCAAGGCCCGGCGCATCACAGCAGAGCCCGCGCTGCACGAACAGCTCTCCGAACTTCGCCGTCTCCGACGCGACGCGGATATCCGCCATCAGCGCCAGCTCCATGCCCCAGCCCAGCGCAAAGCCGTTGACAGCCGCAATCACGGGAATGTCCGTATAGAGCAAGGCGTCCGCAGCCGGCGTCAGGCCGCCGGTGCGGCGCCCGCGCGCCTTCATTTCCGCCGGCCCCTTCGCCTTCTGGCTCAGGATTTCCTTTACATCGTCACCGGTACAGAAGCCGCGCCCCTCTCCGGTAATGACAATGACCCGCGCATCGCTCTCGCGCACGGCGTCTTCCAGCGCCATGTAGAGTTCGTAGTTCAGCGCATTCATCACCTGCGGCCGGCGCAGCGTCAGCAGGGAAACATGATCCCTGGTTTCGATCGTCATCACGGACATGGCATCCTCCCGGTTTGTGTCGGGAGACTATGCCGCCGGTCAGCGGTCACCGGCAATCACGGACGCAACGTCAGGTCCGGTCCGGGCAGCCTAGCGCTTGAGGTGCTCAAGCCCCTTGATCGCCCCGGTCTTGAGGGAGGGGTTGGACGCGTTCGTCTTCACTTTTTCCGCCTTTGGCTTGCGGACTTCCTTGTTCGTCTTCTTCTGACCCTTGGCCATGATGTGCGTTCCTGTGCAGGGACCCGAATCGGATCCTCTCCAACAGGTGGGGGGTCACCGCGCCTTAAATAAGGCCATGCCGGCACTTCGTTTCCCTGAGGAACCCGCGGGCGCCTACTCGACCGACTTCGGCACAACGAAGAACCCGTCTTCGCTGCGCGGCGCATTGGCCAGAACCTGGTCCTGGATGTTGCCATCCGTCACCACATCCTCGCGCATCGGCAGCTTTGTCTCGACAACCGAGGTCATCGGCTCGACGCCCTCGATGTCGACTTCGTTCAGCTGGTCGATCCAGCCGAGAATGCCGTTCAGCTCTCCGGCCATCTCCTCGAGGCGCTCCTCGGGCACGGCAATGCGCGACAGGCGGGCAACCTTGCGGACATCATCCTTGGTAACACTCATGGCGCGGGCTCCGGTGGCGTGGCTTCGATCCGGCCCGAATACGCGATAGGCAAGGGCGTATCAAGCCGCTATAGCGCTCATCCTGAGCTGACTTTTTTTCGGACAGGACCGTTTTGGCCGTAACTGATCTTGCCTCCCTGCCGCGCACCGGCGTGCTTCTCGGTATCGACCCCGGCACACGGACCATGGGCGTCGCGGCAACTGACGCCACGCGCATGATCGCCAGCCCGGTGGAAACCATCCATCGCGGCAAGACACTCGGCCCCTCCATCACGCGACTGTTCGAGATCTATGACGCGCGCAAGGCGGTTGCACTGATTGTCGGCCTGCCGCTCCACATGGACGGCACGGAAGGCCGCCGCGCCCAGTCCACTCGCGCGCTGGTCTACAATATCCTGCTGCGCCGCGACGTACTTGTCGCCTTCCAGGACGAACGCCTGTCCAGCGCCGAGGCGGAAAGCGTAATGATCTCTGCAGACATGTCAGCCAGGCGCCGCGCCGAACGTATTGACGCTTCGGCCGCCGCCGTGATCCTCAAATCCGCGCTCGACGCGCTGGACCGCCTTGGATGAGCGGCTTCCTCTACGCCCTGCTGCCGGTCATCGCGATCGTGGCGCTGGGACACGTTCTCTCAGCCCGCAAATGGATTCCCGCTGAGAGCTGGCGCGCCATCGAGCGCCTCTCCTATGTCGTCCTGTTTCCGGCGCTGATCATCCGCACCCTTGCCAACACGCCGTTCGAGACCGCGCCCTGGCGCCTCGCCGCCGCACTGATCATCGCCCAGCTGGTGCTAGGCGCCATCGGCCTCGGCGCGCGCTTGCTGCCCGGCATGGAACGGCCCGCAATCGGCACCATCATCCAGTCGAACGTCCGCTGGAACACGATGATCGCGCTTTCCATCGGCAGCCTGCTCTATGGCCAGGAAGGCCTCGCCCTTGTCACCATCGCCGCCGCTGTGATGATCCCGACCGCCAATGTCCTGTCGGTCTACGCCCTCATCGCCCATGCCGATACGCCCCATGGCCCGGCGCCCCGCCCCCTGCTCGCCCTGGTACGCAACCCCATCGTGCTCGCTTGCATCATCGGCCTTGCACTGGCGGCCGCCAGTATCGAGCTGCCCCGCCTCGCCAATGACATGCTGCGCATCCTGGGCGACGCCGCGCTCGCGCTCGGCCTTCTGTCCGCCGGTGCAGGCGTTGACCTCTCGGCCCTGAAGCGCTCCGGGCCCCGCACGCTTACCTGGTCGCTCGTCCGCCTGCTGGGCATGCCCGCACTTGCCATCGCCTTCGGCCTCGCCTTTGGCCTCTCGGGCATGGCCCTCACCATCGCGGTGATTTGCGCCGCCACCCCCACCGCCACCAGTTCCTACATCCTCGCCCGCGAACTCGGCGGCGACGCCCCCCTCGCGGCCAACCTGATTGCCGTCCAGACCGTGCTCGCCATGCTGACCCTGCCGCTGTTCTACTTCCTCGTCAGCGGCTGACACTTGCGAACAGCCCGAAACGGGCCTAAACCGCCAAAAATCGAAAGGGCCTCCATGGCAATGGCGGGATACAGCTACAACTTCGATCACGAGCATTTGCTGGGAATCGAAGGCCTTCACCCCCTCGACATCACCCATATACTCGATCTGGCCGACAGCTATGCGGATGCAACCCGCTCCGGCCAGCGCGCCGATCCTGTCCTGACCGGCCGCACCGTGGTGAACCTGTTCTTCGAGAATTCCACCCGCACCATGAGCAGTTTCGAGATCGCCGCCAAACGCCTCGGCGCCGATGTCATCAACATGCCGGTCGCCAATTCCAGCGTGAAGAAGGGCGAGACCCTGATCGACACGGCGATGACGCTGAACGCCATGAAGCCGGACGTGCTGGTCATCCGCCACTCAGCCTCCGGCGGCGCCAAGCTCCTCTCCCGTAAGGTCGACTGCGCGGTCATCAATGCCGGTGACGGCACCCACGAACACCCCACGCAGGGCCTGCTCGACGTGCTGACAATCCGGCGCCACAAGGGCCGCGTCGAAGGCCTCAAGGTCGTCATCTGCGGCGACATCGCCCACAGCCGCGTCGCCCGCTCCACCACGATGGCGCTGCACCTGCTCGGCGCCGAGGTCCACCTCTGCGGCCCCCGCACCCTGCTGCCGCCCGGCACCGACACATGGGGTGCGGCCAGCGCCACGACCGACTTCGACGCCGCCCTCAAGGGCGCGGATGTTGTCATGATGCTCCGCCTCCAGCTGGAACGCATGGACGGCGCCTTCCTGCCCAGCCGCCGCGAATATTTCCGCTATTTCGGCCTCACCGCAGACCGCCTTGCGCTCGCCCTGCCGGGCGCAACGGTCATGCATCCGGGCCCGATGAACCGCGGTATCGAGATCGAAAGCGCCATTGCCGACGGCCCGCAATCGGTCATCACCGAACAAGTCGAAATGGGCGTCGCCGTGCGCGAAGCCGTGCTTGACCTTCTGGCGGGGACACACCGATGAGCCTTTCCATCCACAATGCCCGCCTGCTCGATCCGGCCACGGGGCTCGATGCGCCCGGCGCGGTCTTCATCGACAAGGGCAGGATCAAGCATGTGGCTCAGGGCCAGTCCGGCGCGCATGCCGATGCAAAGGAAACGCTCGACGCGGGCGGCCTCTGCCTCGCGCCCGGCCTGATCGACCTGCGCGTCAAGACCGGCGAGCCCGGCGACGAGCAGAAGGAAACCCTCGCCACCGCCTCACGCGCCGCCCTTGCCGGAGGCGTGACCAGCTTTGTCGTCATGCCCGACACCCGCCCCACCATCGACGATGTTGCCCTCGTCCGCTTCATCAAGGAACGGGCACGCGAAACGGCAAAGGCCCGCATCTATCCGGCAGGCGCACTTTCGGTTGGCCTGCAGGGCGAACTGATGGCCGAGATCGGCCTCATGGCCGATGCCGGCGCCGTTGCCTTCACCAATGGCGACATGCCCATCGCCAATGCCTCGATCATGAAGCGCGCCATGACCTATGCCGCCAGCCGGGGCGCCATTGTCATGTCCCGGCCCGATGACCGCGCCCTGTCCGGCTCCGGCGTGATGAATGCCGGCGCGTTTGCCGCGCGGTTCGGCCTCTCCGGCATGCCGGTCGAAGCCGAATGGATCGGCGCGGCCCGCGATGTCATGCTGGCCGAAACCACCGGCTGCCGCCTCGTGGTCGACCAGGTCTCCACCGCCCGCACGCTGGATATCCTCGCCGGGGCCCGCGACCGCGGCGCAAAGGTTCACGCCACGGTCGCCGCCCACACGCTGTTCTTCAACGAACGCGACGTCGGCGACTATCTCACCTATTGCAAGGTCAACCCGCCCTTCCGCGACGAGGACACACGGCAAGGACTGATCGCCGCCCTGAAACGCGGCGAGATCGACGCCGTGGTCTCAGCCCATGATCCCCAGCCCCCGGAAGAAAAGCGCCTGCCGTTCGGCGAAGCGGCTTTCGGTGCTGCTGGCCTTGAAACCACGCTCGCCGCGCTGATGAGCCTCGTCCACGATGCGGGCCTGCCCCTGCTCGACGCGCTCGCTCCGGTCACCTGCCGCCCGGCCGACCTGCTAGGCCTGCCGCAGGGCCGCCTGAAATCCGGCACGCCGGCCGATCTGATCCTGTTCGATCCCGGCAAGCCCTGGCTCTGCGTGCGCGAAGACCTGCGCTCACGCTCGACCAACTCGCCCTTCGATGGCCGCCGCCTGCAGGGCCGCATCCTGCGCACATTTGTCGGCGGCGAAACCGTGTTCGACTTCGCGCCTGCACCCTGATGCCTGAAAGCCAGGCAAATCTCCCTGACAAAAAGTGATCGATCCAAACTCCCTTATCAGGCGACTTGGCGTTGACCCCGTCGCACTGCTGCTGTCAAATACTCTCATGGGGAAATTGTACGACAGGTCTGTGCGTGTGGTTCTTGCGTTTGCGCTGACGTTGGCAGTCAGCGCAGCGTGCGTGTCGGATTTGGGCAGTGTTGCCTACAAGCCGCTCGTTTCGCCGGTGCAGCGTTGCATGAACCTGAGCGGAGCGCTGGAGGGTCCTTCCGAAGGTGAGTGGGGCTATACCGTACGCATGTCGGATATCGACAAGATCGCGGACGCAGGATTTGACACGATCCGGCTGCCTGTGCGCTGGTCAGCGCATGCCGGCAAGTCGGGACGCTATGAACTCGACAGCGATATGCTGGCACGGACAGATGAGATCATCGACTACGCCCTGGCGAAGGACATGAATGTCATCCTCAATGTGCATCATTACTACCAGATCCACCACAACCCCTCAAAGCACGAACGCCGGTTGGAAGGCATCTGGAACCAGTTGGCGGCACACTATGCTGCCTATCCCGACACATTGATCTTCGAAGTCCTCAACGAGCCACACACGAAGATGACCGTTGAGCGTACCGACGCGCTGAACAAGCGCATCGTCGCTAACATTCGCAAGACCCAGACTGATCGCTGGATTCTCCTCGCGACGGCGGAATGGGGCTCCCTGCCCGGCCTCATCGAGAGCCAGCCACCTCAAGATCCGCGCATCATGCTGTCATGGCATTATTACGATCCATTTTCCTTCACCCACCAGGGTGCGGAATTCTTCAAGCCGACACCGCCTATCGGCGCACAATGGGGTAACGAGGATGATCTGGCCCGCATGACGGCGGATTTCCGCGCAGCGGCCGCCTTCAGGGATACGCATGGCATGCCCCTGCTGCTCGGCGAGTTCGGCGTATTTGATGCGGCGTCGGTCGAGGAGCGCGTCAAATGGATCAGCACGGTGCGCCACCTCTCTGAAGCCAACCAGTTCGGATGGTGCCATTGGGGCTTCTCGTCAAACTTCCAGGCCTATGATCCCGAAAAGGAAGCCTGGATCGAGCCGATCCGCGCCGCCCTGCTTGGCGATTGATCCCAGGCTCTTGCCGCGCGCGGGCCGTGTCCGTAGACCATTATCAGGCAACACGGCAGGGAATCGGCGGCATGCAGGCATGGATCGGATATGGCACTGCGGCAGTGTGCGGCTATCTCGCAGGCTCGATTCCCTTTGGACTGCTGCTGACCCGGGCTGCAGGGCTGGGTGACATACGCGACATCGGCTCGAAGAGTATCGGCGCCACCAATGTGCTGCGCACCGGCCGCAAGGACCTCGCGCTCGCAACCCTCCTCCTCGACAGCCTGAAGGCAGGCCTCGTCGCTTTCGCCTTTACCTGGCTGTTCGGACGCGAGATCGGCTTCGTGGCCGGTGCCATGGCCTTTGTCGGCCATTGCTATCCGGTCTGGCTCGGCTTCAAGGGCGGCAAGGGCGTCGCCACCTATGCCGGCCTGCTCCTCTTCACCTCGCTGCCCGGCTTCCTCGCTGCTGCGCCGGTCTGGCTGATCGTGTTCACCCTCAGCCGCACTTCTTCACTTTCGGCCCTCACGGCCGCTGTTCTCGTCCCGCCCGGTGCTTACCTCCTCGGGGAACACAACCTGTTCATCATCGGCGGCCTCGCCCTCTTGTCGGTCTTCGTGTTCTGGACCCACAGGACAAACCTCGCCCGCCTCCTGAAAGGTACCGAGCCGAAGTTCGGCACACCAAAGGCCAAGCCCAAAGCATGAGCCCGGCGCGGCCCCTGTCCGACAGCGAGCGGCGGGACTGGATCCGCCTCTCCCGCACCCAGAATGTCGGCCCCGTCACTTTCGCCCAGTTGCTGAAACGCTTCGGCAGCCCCGCAGCCGCCATCGATGCGCTGTCCGACATTGCCCGGCGCGCCGGGCGCGGCCGCCCATCACCGCCCCGTCGGTTGACGAGGTCGAGGCCGGGATCGCCACTGGACCGGCGCGCAGCCGGCACCAATGCCCTGCTTTATCAGGGAGCTTCGCTGGTCCGCCACGCGGCTGACGTGATCGAAATCCTCTCATCCCTCCGCTTTGGCCACGTCTCCAGCCCCGAAACACCCCCATACGACCCCGAATCGCACGATGACCCCTGCCAGACAGCCAGGTCGCCAGGGTGCGCGAAGCCCTCTCGCCCCACCCCATGCCGATTGACGAGATCGCCCGCGCCAGCGGGCTCAGCGCGGCGCGTTGCGCAGCAATCCTTGCAGAACTCGAATTATCCGGCGAAGCCGTGACCCTGTCAGGCGGACTCGCCGTGCGGGCTGTCTGACCGCCCGCCTGTGTCGCGAAAACACCGCCGTAAGCATGAAAATGCCGCCATGAGCCGCCGATGGCTGGACGATCCGAGCCATCGCCTCTAAGCCTCCAGTCTGATTAATGAAACGGCGCCGGCACACAGTGCCCATTCCATGCGCTATTGTAACTGAGGTGACCCGGACTTGGCGAACTGGCTTCTTTACGCCGCAGCATTGGGTCTGGTTGCGTCCGGCGCCGCCTCCGCGCACGCGCAGGACGCCTCCAGTGTTGCCAAGCCGGCCACCGAGACACCTGAACGCGTCGTTCTCGAAGCCGATTACATCTACGAAATCCAGGAAGAGAACAGCATTGTCGCTGAAGGCAATGTCGAGGCGCTGTACGAAGCGCGCGTGCTGCGCGCTGACAGGATCGTCTACAACAAGACGACCGACCGCGTACGCGCCACCGGCAATGTCGTCATCGTCGATACTGACGGCTCGCAGCAATTTGCTGACGAGATCGAGGTCAATTCCAAACTGACTGACGGCTATGCCATCGGCTTCTCGGCGCGCCTGCCGGATGGTGCAACGGTCGTCTCGAACTCGGCGATCCGCCAGACGGATGGCGTTAATGCGCTGGAGCAGGTCATCTATACCGCCTGCCCCGTCTGCGAAGAGCATACGACGCCAACATGGTCCCTGCGCGCCCGCCGCGCCGTGCTCGACCAGGAAAGCCAGATGATTTCCTACCGGGACGCCGTCTTTGAAGTCGCAGGCATCCCCGTCTTCTACTTCCCCTATCTGGCCCACCCGGACCCGACCTCTGACCGGCGTTCCGGCTTTCTCATGCCATCGGGCGGCGTGTCCTCGAAACTCGGGACCTTCTACCAGCAGCCTTACTATTGGGCCTATTCAGACTCCTCGGACGTCACGATTGCCCCAATGGTCAGCGCCAATGTGAATCCCCTGCTGGGACTCGACTTCCGCAAACGGTTCTATTCCGGCGGCGTCAAATTCAGCACCAGCATCACCCGCGAAGCCGATTTCGACAGCGATGGCGAGCGTTTCGGCGATGAGAAATGGCGTGGCCACGTTTACGGCAAGGGCCTGTTTGCCATCACGCCGGAATGGCAGTGGGGCTTCGGTGTCGAAACCCAGACTGACGACCTGTACGACCGCCGCTACGACATTGACGGACAGGGCGAACGGCGCGGCCTCTATACCAGCCAGCCCCGCCGGCTTCTGTCGCAGCTCTTCGCGATCGGACAGGGCGACAGCTATTACACGGATATCGCTGTGCTGGACTTCCAGGGCCTGCGCGCCGGTGACATTGATGGCAGCCTCCCGTCCGTCGCGCCGGTCTTCTTCGGGGAAAAATACTGGGACATGGGCGATTACGGCTTTGCCTCCGTCAACGTGTCATCCGCCTTGCTGACACGGGACATCGGCGCCGACAGCCAGCGCGTCAGCGTGGGTGGCGACTGGTCGAAGCTCGGCGTCCTGCCGGGCGGCTTCACGGTCGAGCCCTTCGCCGAGGTTCGCGCTGACTATTACGCGCTGGACGAAAGCATCTCCGGCAAGCCCGACGTCACGCGCGCCGTGGGCAATGCAGGCGTGAAAATTGCCTATCCGCTGGTGCGTCCGGGCAAGATTGTCGACCTCATCGTCGAGCCCGCAGTGATGGGTGCCTGGGGCTTTTCCAACGTTAACGACACGGCCATCCCGAACGAAGACAGCATCCTGTACGAATTTGATGAGGGCGACCTGTTCGCGGCCAACGGGTTCGGCAATTACGACCTCTACGAAGGCGACGGCAAGGCTGCCGCCGGGGTCTCGGCCCGCGCCAAGTTCAGGAACGGCCCGGAATTCAGCACGACAGTCGGCCGGCGCTGGCGCTCACGCGCCGATCCCAATTTCGACGTGGCCAGCAATCTCGACGGCACGTCATCGGACTGGGTGGCTGAATCCACGGCAGATTTCGGCAGCGCCTTGCGCCTCGATACGCGCGTCCGGCTGGATGATGACGGGTTCAAGCTGAACCGCATCGACGCCCGGCTGAGCACCAATTACAAGCGGCTGCGCGCGGTCGGCCAGTATTACAAGATCAACGAGCGGATCAGCCCGCTGGGCCGCCCGGACGAGGGCATATTCCTGCGCGGTGAAATGCGCGTAACCGACCGTTTCTCGCTGGTTTTCGGCCAGTTGCGGGATATTGTGGCCGATCTGAACGCCAAGCGGGAAATCGGCGTTGCCTATGAGGACGACTGTTCGCGCTTCGAGATCATCTACCAGCGTTCGGAACTGAACGACCGCACCCTCGGCCCGTCGGAAAGTTTCCAGTTCCGCTTCTCGCTCAAATCCATCGGAGATTTCGGATCCAGTGAATTCGACTGAGTCGGCGGCCGGCCGGGTTCGCGCGCCAGCCTCGCACCCAACACTAATTTTCCGTAACGATTCAGGGAGCACTGCCCTGATCCGTTGCGCCTGCCCGCAGGACTTGTATGGTCCGCCTAACTTGAAAGACTTGGGGCCTGGCTGGGTGCCCAATGGAGAGACTACATGATCCGTCAGTTACTTGTTGCTGCCTCCCTGTTCGCCATGTCCGCTGCAGGCGTCGCCACGGCACAGGACGCTGCTGATCCCGGCCGCCTGCCGCTTGAAGGCATTGCCGCCGTCGTCAACGACAAGCCGATCTCCTATTCCGACGTGCGCCAGCGCGCGCGCCTCCTCCTGCTCAGCGTCGGTGGCCAGCAACCGTCGGCCGAACAGATCCAGCAGATCACCGGCCAGGCGCTGGAACAATTGATCGACGAAAGCCTCCAGCTTGAAAAAGCCTCGGAATTCGAAATGGAAATCGATGCCGTTGAAATCGCCGGTGCGGTCGAAGACATGGCCCGCCAGGGCGGCACAACGGGCGACCAACTGAAGGCCCAGCTTCTGCAGGCAGGCGTCAACCCGGCCAGCCTTGAAGAGCAGATGCGGGCCGAGATCGCCTGGAACCGCGTCATGAGCGGCCTGTACGGCTCGCGTATCCGCGTCTCGGACAACCAGGTCGACGACCAGCTAAACCGCATGCGTTCCGCCTCGAAAAAAACCCAGTACCGCGTCTCTGAAATCTTCCTGTTTGCGCCGGATGCCGAAACCCGCGAGCAGGCCATTACCGCCGCCAATGCCGTCCTCGACCAGCTCAAGCAGGGCGCCGATTTCCGCGTCGCAGCCCAGCGCATCTCGTCGGCCCCTACCGCCGCGACTGGTGGTGACATGGGCTGGATGTCTGCCGAAGACCTCGCGCCGGAACTGGCCGCAGCGGTCACGGCAGCTGATCAGCCCGGCCTGCTGGAGCCAGTCGTGGTCGAAAATGGCGTCTACCTCCTGCTCGTCGCCAACAAGCGGGAGCCCAGCCAGGAAGTGACCAAGGTCAACCTCAAGCGCCTTTACGTGTCCGACGGGTCCGAAGCCGACCTCAAGGCGGCCATGGAACAGATCAAGAGCTGCTCTGACGTCCAGAGCATCGCCAATTCCAAGACCAATCTGCGCGCCGCTGACCTCAATGAAATCAACGTCGAGGAACTTGGTCCGGAAGGCAAATCCCTCGTCCTGGCCACCGAAGTGGGCCAGGCGACCGACATTTTCGCGGCCTCGGGCGGCCTCGCCGTCATGTATGTCTGCGACCGTCAGGATGGCGCCGAAGCCCTGCCGTCACGCGAAGATCTCAAGGGCAGCCTCAAGAACCGCGAACTCGGCATGATCTCCGAACGCGAGCTTCGCAATCTCCGCCGCGAAGCCACGATCATCTACCGATAGGGCTTGCACGGCCGGTCTTTTGCCACCACACCTCCGCGCGTGACCCGGACACACACACCCCTGCTTGCCCTCACCATGGGCGACCCCGCTGGCTGCGGCCCCGCCATCACGGCAGCGGCCTGGCAGCAGCTGCGGGCTGATCCCGCCCTCGCCTTCTACGTCATCGGCGCGCCCGCGCTCTATGCCGCCCGCGTCCCGGTCCGCGAAATCGCCTCGCCCGGGGAAGCCCGCGACGCATTCCCGGACGCCCTGCCGGTGCTCGCACTGGCCGATGTGCCTGACGTGCAGCCCGGCCAGCCCGATGCGGATGCCGCACCCGCCATCATCCGCTCCATCGCGCTCGCCACCTCCCACGCGCTCGACGGCGCCGCAGACGGCATTGTCACGAACCCCATCAACAAGGCCCTGCTCTACAGCGCCGGCTTTTCCTATCCGGGCCACACCGAGTACGTCGCCCATCTCTGCACCAACCCGAACGAGCCTGCTCCGCAGCCCGTGATGATGCTGGTCGGCGGCGGGCTGCGCGTCGCACTCGCCACTATCCACATGCCCCTGATGAAGGTCGGCAAGGCGCTGACCGTTTCCGGGCTCGTCGCGCTCGGCCACATCGTCGACAGTGCCCTGCGCAGCGATTTCGGCCTCGCCACACCGCGCATTGCCTTTTCCGGCCTCAACCCGCACGCGGGCGAAGAGGGCTCCATCGGCACCGAAGAACAGGCCGTCATCAACCCCGCCGCCCATGCCCTGCGCCTCTCGGGCGTGGACATGTCCGACGCCCGCCCCGGCGACACCGTGTTCGCAGAGGCCCTGTCCGGCGCCTATGACGCCGTCATCGCCATGACCCATGACCAGGGCCTGATCCCTGTCAAGACGCTGGACTTCTGGGGCGGCGTCAACGTCACGCTCGGCCTGCCCGTGGTGCGCACCAGCCCGGACCATGGCACCGCCTATGACGCCGCCGCCGCAGGCACCACGCGTCCTGACAGCCTCATCGCGGCCCTGCGCCTCGCCGCCGCCAT
>NZ_LADU01000100.1 GCF_000961795.1 Hyphomonas sp. BRH_c22 | reverse complement strand
CTTCAAAGTCATAGCCTGTCGGGGATGCGCGCAGATCGTCCATCTGGCGCGCGACGGCCTGGCGCAGGTGCTCAATTTCACCAGGCGCCAGAACGTTCCGCAAACAAACGACGCCGTCGCGCGTGAACGTCGCCTGCTGCGCCGGTGTCGGAAGCGGCAGATTCGGCTCGCTCATGCGACATGACTTCGTTCAGAGGCCTGCCTGGTCCCCGAATACCGGGCAACGATCTCCTCGGCATTACGAAAACGGTCAAGCTGGCGGTCGAATGTTGCTGTTCCCCGTCAGCGACTGTGAGACAGATCGGCCAAATTGCTTAAGGAGGATTTCTGGCACATCGTAGCCCGCCAAGGGAGCGAAGATGAGACAGAAATCCGGGCCGGAAGGATCGGCCGAACGACATGTAAAAGAAATCCGCCGGAAGACCCGGCGAAAATTCTCCGCCGAAGAGAAGATCCGCATTGTGCTGGAAGGCCTGCGCGGAGAGTATTCGATTGCCGAACTGTGCCGGCGCGAGGGGATCGCTCAGGGGCTATACTACACTTGGTCGAAGGAGTTTCTCGAAGCCGGCAAAAAGCGGCTGTCGGGCGACACGGAACGCCAGGCGACGTCCGGTGAGGTGAGCGGCCTGAAGCGTGAGATGCGGGATCTGAAGGAGGTCGTGGCCGACCTGACGCTGGAAAACCGCATTCTGAAAAAAAGCGTGATCGGGGATGGGGAGGATACCGAATGAGGTATCCCGCATCCGAGAAGCTTGAGATCATCCGGCTGGTCGAGCAATCGCACCAGCCGGTGAAGAAGACGCTGGAGCAGATCGGCGTGTCGCGTCCGACCTTTTACAGATGGTATGATCTGTATCGCCGGTTCGGTGAAACTGCTCTCGAAGACCGGCGTGGTGGCTCTGGCCGCGTATGGAACCGCATCCCGAATGAGGTGCGTCAGCAGGTGCTGGAAATGGCCCTGGATCAGCCGGAACTCTCTCCCCGCGAACTGGCGGTGACGTTCACCGATGAGAAGCGCTACTTCGTCTCGGAAGCCAGTGTCTACCGGCTTCTGAAGGCCCATGACATGATTACGAGCCCGGCCTTCATCGTAATGAAAGCGGCCGATGAGTTCAGGGAGAAGACCACCGCGCCGAACCAGCTCTGGCAGACCGACTTCACCTATCTGAAAGTGATCGGCTGGGGATGGTTCTATCTGTCCACTGTGCTTGATGACTTCTCCCGCTACATCATCGCCTGGAAGCTCTGCACCGGCATGGCGACGAGCGATGTTGAGGATACGCTCAACCTGGCACTGGAGGCTTCAGGTCTCGATGAGACGAATGTGGTTCATCGTCCGAGACTACTCTCAGACAACGGACCATCTTACATCTCTGGCGACCTAGCTGAGTATCTTGCCAGCAAGGGCATGGCGCATACACGCGGGGCGCCCTATCATCCCCAGACGCAAGGAAAGATCGAGCGCTGGCATCAGACCCTGAAGAACCGCATCCTGCTGGAAAACTACTTCCTGCCGGGAGATCTTGAAGCACAGGTCGACGCCTTCGTCGGATACTACAACCACCAGCGCTATCACGAGAGCCTGAACAATCTCACCCCGGCAGATGTCTATACGGGCCGAGGCCAAACCATCCTGCTCGAACGCGAGAAAATCAAAAGGAGGACCATGAAACTACGGCGCTTGCAGCACGCCCAATCCGCTGCTTAACTCAAACCCAGATGCGCCAGACCCTCCTTAAGTCAGGCAGCCTGAAGTCTCAAAATACCTGACGACGGACAGATTTGGTGCTTTCAACATCGGTCCGCTAAGCCAGTAGCAATTGGACAACCCAAAATCACTCCTCAATTCGGAGTATACTCCGTGGTTGTATCCTCTTCAACCCAGTCCTTTGGCGGAGATGAACATCCGTGAGATTTTTGCTGCTAATTTGCGATTCCTGCGACAGACCAAAGGTCTGTCGCAGGAAGAGCTCGCCGATCTCGCAGACGTCGACCGAACTTACGTGAGTTTGTTAGAACGGTGCGTCTACAGTGCGAGTATTGATGTCCTTGCAAAGCTCGCCGACGCTTTGGAGACCCCATCTATGGAACTACTGAGAGAGCCCACACAGGGATCCTGTTCGCAATCAATCGAAAATTAAAGACTTTTCGAGTTTGCGGCCGAAATAGATGCTGGAATTTTTCATCGACTGTGAGCGACGCTGACTGGCACAAAAGTCAGCGGAAAAATGCAGAGTATTCTCCGTGGCCACATACTCTGCATATCATTCCACTCTCGGCGATGAATATCCGAGAAGTCTTCGCGCAAAATCTAAAGAAATTTCGACGTGCGAAAGGGTTATCGCAGGAGGAACTTGCACATTTGGCCGGCATTGATCGGACCTATGTAAGCCTGCTCGAAAGACGCATATATAGTGTGACAATCGATATCCTTGCGAGACTGGCCGAGGCACTCGACATTGAACCCGATGAATTACTTGCATCACCCCCGAAACGTAACAAATGATGCTCAACTAATATTTTGCCATTCTAAGATCTTTAGCCAAATGAAAGCCCACCAAGCTGGGCTCTCCATAGTCTTGCATACAGACCATCAGTTTCTAGCAGGTCTTCGTGGCGGCCGCTTTCGGCGACCCTTCCCTTGTCCAGGACGATGATTTGATCGGCGTGTATAATGCTGGAAAGGCGATGAGCAATGATCATCGTGGTTGTTCCATGCGCTGCAGATTTAATATTGCGAAGGATGCTCGCTTCGGCGCCTGAATCGAGCGCTGAAGTCGCCTCGTCCGCGATGAGCAATTTCGGGTGGCGGAGCATGGCCCGGGCTATGGCAACCCGTTGCCTCTCGCCCCCTGATAGTTTGAGGCCTCGCTCGCCGACAATCGTCGCAAGACCGTCGGGAAGGCCCGAGATGAGGTGTTCGAGATGGGCGAGTCGTGCGGCCCATTCGACCTCCTCTGTCGCAGCTTCGAGGTCAGGGAAGGCGATATTGGAGGCCAGACTGGCATTAAAAAGCGTTGTGTCCTGGGGAATCACGGCAATCAGCCGCTGCAGGTCTGCCGGTGCATAATGAGAAATCGGAATGCCGTCGATAAGGATGCGGCCCGAATCCGGGTCATGAAACCTCAAGAGCAGGCGGCAGATGGTCGATTTGCCAGCGCCTGAAGTCCCCACAATTGCAGTTGTGGAACCGGGCGCAATGTCAAAGCTTACGCCATCGAGTACACGTTGCTGCGCCTGGTATGCAAAGCAAACGTTCTCGAACCGGATCGCCGGCAGCGTCGCATCCGGAAAGACCTTGGCTCCACCGGAGTCTGGCTTTTCCCTGAGGGGCGTATCAAGCAGATCGAGCAGCCGCTCTGCGAACGCTGTGCCCTGGCCGATATCCCTCACGCCGGCACCGAGCAGTTCCATCGGCCGGACAACCTGGAGCATGTAGGTGTTGACCAGCACGAGATCGCCGACCGTCATGGCACCGGATTGGACCTGTATGATCGCAATCCAGAGTGTCGCGGTCAGGCCCGCGCAAAACACAAAGGCGATGAAAAGTCCGTTCGTGAACCGCGCGCGATAGAAAGATCGCCAGCGTGCTTGCGCATGGGCGAGGGCTGCGTCGAACCTACCCGTAACTGCCCCCTCCCCCCCGAATGCCTTGACGGTCTCGACATTGAGCAGACTGTCGGCCAGCGCTGCATTCGCCTCAATCCGAGCCGTGGAGATTGCGCGGCTTGCCTTCATGATTGTCCGCGCGCCTGCAGAAAAGACGATCGCATAAGCGAGGGCGCAGACGCTGAATATGGTCAGGAAAGCAAGGTCAAGCACACGGGCAATGACTAGGCTCATGAGCACGACTTCAATCACGCCCGGCAGGATCGTGAAGAAGGCATGTTGCATGACAAGCCGAAACCCCTGCAGGCCGTTCTCGACCGTTTGCGTCAAAGCACCGGTCGACGTCTCACGGTGGAAAGAGAGAGGTAGTGCTATCACATGGGCGAACACCTTTCGCCCGAGCTTGCGGGCGACTGCCTGGTCGGCTGCCCCGAACAGGAACAACCTGACCTCAGCTGCGATCCGGCCAAGCACCTGCGCGGCCACATAGGATACCAACAGCGCAGCCAGAATGAGACCCTGCTTCTGCTGAAAGCTGTTTGTGTCATGAACTGAAAGTCCGTCGATTAGGAGTTTCAGTGCGAGAGGACCGAATGCACCCAGAACCGACATGGCGAGGACGCAGGCCAGCGCGATCAGAATGTTGAGAACGTCCGCAGCATCCAACTCTTTCCGCAGCGCAGGAATGGCACGGCCTAGATTGTTCCAATTAGCTGGCTGCATGAGGCACCCTAATCAATACTTGGTCTCAAATTTTCTACCTTAGCATACTTTCTGGTGCAGATATCCTAAACCTCGCATAATGAGAAATAGTATTGATTATAACCAGATTACACAATTGGAAGCGCCTCGATATCCGGTTAATGCAAAGTCAAACATTTCCTCTTATGATTGTTTTTTCATCCGTGCTGCATGTCCGGCCACAGGAGGCTCAGCATATGCAGTTCCGGCACGTCACGGAATTCGGGGACATCCTGTTGCTGTACGGTTTTACTGCGCACTGACATCCCAGCGACGGGGCATGGGCGTTTGTGCCGTACAATCGGCGACCTTCATCGGAACGCGCGCGGCACTGTCACTTCGCCTGACGTGGTTGGCGACGGCGAGACGAAATCGTCTTCATTTGCCTCCTCGCATGCAAAGAAGTCGGCAAGAGGCACGTCGAGCCGCTTTGCCACTTCGTACAGCATGCCTGCAGAAATCCGGTTCATGCCGGTCTCGTACTTCTGCAACTGCTGATGCGATATGCCCACAAGCCCGGCGAGTTCCACGAGCGTCATGCTGCAGGCCTGACGGTGCGCCCGCAGATGCGCGGAGACCCGTAAATCCATTTCAGAAGGTGCCCGCGCTGCTCTCGGCTTGCCGCCGGTCATAGCTCGCATCCTCCTGATCCGAAAAGTGAAACGCGATCCACACATCCAGGCAGGATTGGTGCATCGTCACTTTTCCGACCTGCATGCCTCATGTCATACGCCCTCACGCGTCGCCAGCACCGGGCTTTCATTGATGCGCCAGGCACTACCAGACTCAACGAGAAACTGACGTCACGCGGCAAAAGAAAGTCGCCGCACCCCGTATGGCAAAGCGATAGTGATGAAATTGAATGACCCGTGCGGCACAGCAAGCCACTCACTCCCCTAGCGAACTCCCAGCGACTGATCACGCATGGCCGACGGTCCTTCCACCTTGTAGCGGTCCAAAATCGCGTGGCCGGTCTTTTCAGGATATCCTGAAAAGACCGGCAGAAATCCGTCATGCCCTCGCCCTCAGAGAAGCAGGCGCCCCATTGAAGGCTTTCTTCCATAGCCGAACCTTCTCCCCACAGCAGTCTCACCTGCGGCAAAGACAGGCGTGCTATTGATGTCTCGAGCCGCCTGCCCACGCAGACCGGTAAGGGCCGCTGCCTGCGGAGGCTCTCTGCCGCGCAGGTCAGCTACTCTTTGCAATCGTCCAGTGTGTGAAGGGTCTCCGGCATGGCATTCTTATGAACCGCACGGACGCTGTCATGGATCTCTGTTCTCACGATCGCCCACAGCCCCTAGACCAGCAGGTCGCGGCGATGCGCTCGCTCAATCCGCTCCATATCACCCTCTGGCATACCTGCTGCCTCGGCATGATGACGCCATTGCACAACAGATTGCGACACCTCGGCCAGGATGGACCTTGCCTTGACCGGCTTGACGCCGCCGGTGCCGGCAAAGGCGATCAGGTCCTCGACCTCGAACAGGTCGCGCTTCCCGTTGACGCTCATCTGGTGCTGGCTCGTCCAGGCGCCGGACGGATTGTAGGAATAGGCCACATCAAAGGCGGGCGAGAGGCGCCAGGTGCCATCCCGGTCCATCAGGAAGGCGATGTTCTTGACATGGTCGTCCTGGTTGCGCGCGACAAGATTGAAGAAGGTCCGTCGAACCTGGCGCTCGATATCACCCATCGGAAGCTGCAGGCGCCGGATCGCCTGCAACGCCTGCTCATAGGCATAGGCCCCGGCCATGTTGAAATCATAGTGCATGAGCGCGCCAAGCGACTGCATATGCAGCTTGGCGCCGGTTGGCGTCCGGTCGAACCGCCTGGTCATGAAATGCGCGCGGCCGCCTTCCTCGTGCAAGCGGCACGCTTCCATGTCGATGCCGGCGGCACGCGCCATCAGGGAATAGGCATATTCGATGCGGCCGAAGCCCTGCGGATCAGCCAGTTCCCGGTCGCGATTGCCATGCACACCATCGAATTTCATCAGCCACTGGCTGAACCCCTCCCCGGCCAGAGCCTGGCCGGACCGGAACTCGCCGGTCTGCGGGTTCCAGGCGAGGACAGCCTTTGCGCGCGCGCCGCCTGCCGACGTGCCGACCCG
>NZ_LADU01000114.1 GCF_000961795.1 Hyphomonas sp. BRH_c22 | reverse complement strand
CCGCGCCTCCTGTCGGAACTGGACGCGGCCGGCCTGCAACGCGAGACCGTTCGCCTTCATGTTGGCCTTGGAACATTCAAGCCACTCGAAGCGGCACAGCTGGAAGCCAACCGCCTCCACGCCGAATGGCGCCGCCTGACGCCGGAAACCGCTGGCCGGCTCAACGCCGCACGCGCCGCAGGCCACCGCTGCGTCCCCGTCGGAACCACGGCGATGCGCACGCTTGAAAGCTGCGCCACCCCCTCCGGCACCCTCGTCCCTGCCACCGGGCCCACCGACATCTTCCTCAAGCCCGGCGATGCCGTGAGCGCCACCGATGCCATCGTCACCAATTTCCACCTGCCGGGTTCCAGCCTTTTCATGCTGGTCTGCGCACTGATGGGAACGGACGTGATGCAGGCGGCCTATGCGCATGCGATCGCATCAGACTATCGCTTCTATTCCTATGGCGACGCCTGCCTGTTGCTGCCCTAGGAAACCGACTGCGCGGCCGGCCCGCGCAACTCTTCCATCGAGCGGATCGCCTTGGCTGCGGTGATGCGTGCCAAGTGGCGGCCCTTCTCGTCGCGCCAGTCCGCTTCGACCAGACCGGTCGTCCTGCCCCGGCTCACCAGGCGGCCTTCAATCGTGATCAGGCCGTGCGGCACGGGCCGCAGGATGCGCGTCTGCAGCTCCATCGTCGTGAACCACTCGCCATCCTCCAGCGCGCTGGCCATTGTCATCGACACGATATGGTCCGACAGGCCGGCAACCCAGCCGCCAAACACCCTTTGCTCGCCGATGTCGCGCGAGCCGTCATTCGGCCACTCATACAGGGTGTGCCCGTAGGAGACCTCCTTCAGCCAGAGATCGGGCCGGATGCCGAGATTCCTGATCCCGGCGGGAAAGTCCCACAAGCCATTTTTCAGGCGGTCAAAGAATTCGGTCTGCTGGGCAGACATGTCAGTGCGGCTCATGCGAGTCGGGCTCCGTTCGGGACTGGAAAATCTGGTGAGAACAATACAATCGAATTGTCAGCATCCGGAAATCCAAGCGTCAGGACTTCCGACATGAACTTGCCGATCTGGCGGGGCGGAAAGTTGACCACGGCGGCAGCCTGCTTTCCGATGAGGGCATCCGGCGAGTAGTGCTCCGTCACCTGGGCCGAGCTCTTCTTCAGGCCCACGCCGGGCCCGAAATCGATGACCAGGCGCCAGGCAGGCTTGCGCGCGCCATCAAGCGGTGCCGCTTCGATGATGGTCCCGATGCGGATGTCGATTTCGCGGAACGTCGCGAAGTCAGTTTGTGCCGCAGCCGGGGAGCCCGGTTCGTCGGTCAGGTGCATTGCCGGCTCAGCATGTCGCTCCGCCGTCGACGACCATCATCTGGCCAGTCATGTAGCTGCCGGCTTTCGACGCGAGATAGCAGGCCGCGCCGGCGATTTCTTCCGGCTCGCCAATCCGTGCCATCGGCGTGCCGGAAAGGGCGCGCTTCAGGTTCTGCGGGTCTTCCCACAGGGCGCGGGCGAAGTCGGTGCGGATCAGTCCGGGCGCAATGCAGTTCACGCGGATATTGTCCTTGCCGTATTCGGTGGCCAGGTTGCGGGCAAGCTGGAAGTCCGCGGCCTTGGAGATGTTATAGGCGCCAATGATCGGCGAACCGCGCAGGCCGCCAATCGACGACACCAGGATGATCGCGCCGTCCTTGCGTTCCCGCATCTGCGGCATGCACATCTGGATCAGCCAGTGGTTGGAGATGATGTTGTTCTGCAGCACTTTTTCGAACTGGTCGTCGGTAATGCCTTCCATCGGGCCGTAATAAGGGTTGGCGGCGGCGTTGCAGACCACCACGTCAATCTTGCCGAAGGCCTTGTTTGTTGCATCGACCATGGCCTGCAGCTCTTCCTTGGAAGAGATGTTCGCGGGCACGGCAATCGCGGTGCCGTCACCGTGCTTTTCATTGATGGCGGCGGCCACTTCCTGGCACGGGCCGGGCTTGCGCGACGAAATCGTCACTTTCGCACCCTGGTCGGCCATGGCCTCGGCAATCGCCCGGCCGATGCCGCGCGATGATCCTGTAATGATGGCTGATTTTCCGGATAGATCAAACAGGCTCATGGCGCCGCTCCCTCGTGTTTTGCTTTGAGCGGGAGCGTAAGGCCTGCCTTGCGCAGCGGCTAGGGGTCACCTAGCGAAAAGTCGCGAATAGACGGGCACGGGCGCTTTGGCAGGGCGTTAACTCAGACGGCCAGCTGCCACTCGTTGATCAGAATTTCCGCCAGGCCCTCTGTACGTTTGCGCACCACTTCCGGCGTCCAGGCATCCTGGTCCATCAAGTCGCGCGTCAATGCGAAATCGGCGCCGCCGCCGCCATTGAAGTAAACCTCTTTCTTGGCGCGATAGTCGTGCCGGTCGGCCTTCTGGTTCACCTTGTGGGTCAGCAGCACGAAATTACCGAGCGTGTCACATTGTTCGCGGCGTTTGGCGGGGTCCGGCCAGGTGATCATCCAGTGGCTGTCTTCCTGCACACTGCGGGGCAGCACATGCTCGACGGTCGCATCGGATTCCGGGGGGATGGTAAAGCCGTCGTCCAGCGCCGCATTCAGGCGCAAGGCCATGGCCCGGCGCTGGCCGAAGGTCGCGAAACGTCCCAGCAGGCGTTCGTGCACCTTGCGGGCCTCATCCTTCGTGATGGCAAATGGCCCGTTCTTGGCCAGCAGCGTGCGTTCATTGGTAACGGCTTCGCTGACCTTGCTGAAACGCTTGTTGCGCTGGTCCTTGTCGTGGAGGATCAGCTGGATCACGTAGCCGAGCCGTTCCAGGCCCGTGAAGAATTGCGGAGCAATCGGCGAATCGATCCCGCGCTCGACCAGGAATTTGAGGGCAGGGGCACGCCAGCTCTGCTGCTCAAGCGCGCGCAGCTGGTTCAGCTTATCGGACACGAGCGCGGCATTCGGGCCATCACTCACCTTTGCCGTCGTGATCTGGCGATAGGCAGCGACATAGTTCGGCAGCAGGTCATCGAGGAATTTGCGCGGATCGATTTTCGACAGGACGGCTTTCTGGAAACCGGCAACAAGGTCGCCCTTCGGTGACCGGTCATGGATCGCGCGGATCTGCCGAAGCAGATCGTCAAAGGCGCCGCCGCCCAGAACCGCTTCATGCTCGGCCCAGCGTTCGGCATAGGCGTTCGCCTCCCTGACGGAAAACTTGGCCTTCTGGAACAGTTCGGTCTTGATGATGTCGTGCGCGTCAGGTTCCTTGCCGCGTGTATTGAGAACCCGGAACACCTTGAACCCCTGATCCTTGTCGTTCACCACAACCCTCACAAGCGCGCAGCCAGCGACGACCGTATCGGTCAGCGCGCGCCGCCGCTCGTCGGTCATCTTTTTCAATTCCTTGAGGATGGCGGTGGCATTTCCAACCATGCGTTGCTGGCTGTCGCTCTCGCCAGGCTCGTTCTCAAGGGATTTCGTGGCGCCGAGCCGCTGGATCGTGTCGCGGAAAAACGCGCCATCCATATAGTTCAGCGTCAGCCGCCAATTGGCAGCTTCGCCCAGCATGGGGCGGGCTTCGTCAGCGATCATGGCGTGCAGCGCGGCGGCGCGCTCCGCGTCCGTTTCCAGGTCGCGCAGCACGGCCAGAAGGATGGTCAGCGTGGTCAGCCGCTGCTGCCCATCAACGATTTCGACCATGCCGGTTTCGGCGCCGTTCACGAGAACGATCGCGCCAATGAAGTGAGGTATGCTGCTGTCGGTTGCTTCAGCGAGGTCGCCGAGCAAGTCGAGTGCTTCACGCTCTCCCCACGAATAACTACGCTGATATGGCGGCATGCACAGGCGTTCTCCCTGTCCGAATATGCCGCTAAGCGAGCTCTCCTGAGCTCGTACGCCTAGGCTCATCTCAATTCCCCTATACAGCCCACATCACTAGCCCTTGCCAAAGACCATCACAACGCGGGATGAACGGTTGGCAATGTGTTTGGTCAAAAGTGTGACGGGAGAGTAACGGTATGCGTCTGGTGAGGTTCCAATTTGATGACGAGGTGCATTTTGGTGCATTGAAGGCCGACTCCGTTGTGCCGCTTGCAGGTGACACGTTTGATGCCGCGCTGAAGGCGGCGCCGTGCGGCGACCCAATCCCCTTGAAAGCCGTGACGCTCCTCGCGCCGGTGCCAAAGCCGGGCAAGATTCTTGGAATCGGCGTCAACTACGCGGCGCACGCCGCTGAGAGCGTCAGCTTCGTCGACACGAAGAAGCCAGAGGTCCAGAAATGGTTCAACAAGCAGGTGACGGCGGTCAATGGCCCCTATGACGCCGTGCACCTGCCGAAAGTGTCAGAGCAGCTCGACTATGAAGGCGAGCTGGTGGTCATCATCGGCAAGCGGGGGCGCCACGTCCCGCCCGAGCGCGCCTTCGAGATTGTCGCCGGTCTCACCGTTGGCTGCGACTATTCGGTGCGTGACTGGCAGCGTGCCAGCCAGACCATGATCATGGGCAAGGGGTTCGATACGCATGCCGTGTTCGGTCCGGCCATCGTCACGCTGAACGAGATTACCGACCTGCCGTCACTGGAACTGCGCACCTTCGTCAACGGCGAGCCGCGGCAGGTGGGTTATGTCCGCGACCAGATTCATGACATCGCCGCACAGATCGCCCACCTCACCGCCGCGTTCACGCTCGAGCCGGGCGACGTGATCTTCACCGGAACGCCGGCCGGGGTCGGCGCCGGCCACACGCCGCCCAAATGGCTGAAGGCGGGTGATCGCGTACGCGTCGAAATCGACGGGCTGGGTTTCATCGAAAACGAAATCGTAAGGGAACCGGGTGAGACCATCATCGCCTAGTCCGGAGTTTCCACGCATGCGCATCCTGTTTCTGCTGGCCGGTCTTGTGACGGCGGCCTGCAGCGGCCCTGCCGCACCCCTGACACCCCCTGACACCCCCCGCACCATCACCAGCACCGACTTCGCCCTGCTGCCTTGCGCCCCTGCCACCGCCCCGAATCCCTGCGTTCTCGTGATGGCGGGCGGCAAGCGTGTCCTTTTTGGAACACCTGCCGGTGTCGTGCATGACATGAGCCCCGAACATCTTCGGAATCTCGATGCCGTCATGCTGTTCTCGCTGCGCGGCGAGGATCTTGAAGGCCTTGACGATGTGCGCAATGCCAGCTGGCGGGCAGGGCATGAATCCCAGCTCCGCGTGTCCGGCCCGGGGGGCACGAGCGACGTTCTCGCCGCCATCAACAAGGCCTATGAAGCGTCCGACGCCTTCACCTTTGTCGAACAGTCACCGGCCGGCGGATTCAACGCGGCAATCCTCAAGCCGCTACCGGGGGAACGGGACACGAAGGCCAGCGTATTCAACACCGGAGACCTGGTCGTGACCCACCTCGTGAATGACAAGGACCGGGTCGGATACTGGGTTGATTACAATGGGATTCGCCTCGTGATCGAGCCGTGCGGCATGACCCAGGCGTCGCAGTTTGCAGGGGAGGCGCACCTCGCCGTCGGCTGTCCGGGCGCCGATCTCTCCTGGCCCGTTTCGGACGTGGTTTTTATCGATCAGGGAAAGCGGAAAAAGGGCAGCAAGGCCCCGTAAGACAACCGCCCGCCGCCTTGCTGCAGAGCCGCGCGCTCCCTCGTTTCGGCCAATCGAATGTCCAGGGACTGGCACGCACGGATGCCGACGTCCTAAACCTTTGTCTAGTGCCGTGAGACGTGCCATGACTGTGACATAAAAAAGTCTGTGACCTAACCGCAACGCTGGACTGTGCCGGGATTGTCGGAGATGCCAAATCAGGCCATTTCCACGCAATTCGTTAACCAATGGGGCTTATTTGTTAAGGTTGATGGAATGAATTGGGTGCTGAACGTATGACATTTGTCCTGTTCCTGCTGTACATCGCAATAGGCAGCGGCGTCGGCTATGGCGTTAATACCTATGCGGGTTTGAGCCTGCCGCTGTCGATCGCCAGCGGGGCAATCGTTTCGGTGATTCTCGCCCAGATTCATGTCCTGACCGCCAGCAGCCGTTCCAGCCGCCAGCTCGACGAGCGCATGGATCAGGTCGAACGCCGGACCCGCGACACGGCAGAGCGGGTCGATGTCATCGATGCACGCACCGACGCCGTCGAGGCGACCGTCAAGCATGAGCTGACCGAGCGCCGCGATGCGCTGGTGACAGAGATGAAACAGCTCGAGGGCCTGATCGACCGCCTGTCGCGAAGCTTCGAATCGAAACTGGCCGAACCCTCGATCGTTTCCTCTGTCGCGCCGCAGGAAGATGCCATTCTGCGCGATGTGAAGGACGCCCTGAGGGATGGCCGGGTTGACCTGCACCTTCAGCCCATCGTCTCGCTGCCCCAGCGGCGTGTGTCGTTCTACGAAGGCTTCACGCGCCTTCGCCGGCCCGACGGATCGCTCATCCTGCCGGCAGAGTTCCTGGATGCCGGCCGCCGCGCCAACCTGATGGGAATCATCGACAATTTTACGCTGTTCCGCTGCGTCCAGATCGTCCGCCGCCTCGCCGAGCGCGACCGCCGTGTCGGCGTGTTCTGCAATATCTCGGCGTCCTCGCTGGAGGACACGGCCTTCTTCCCCATGTTCCTGCAGTTCATGACCGAGAATCGCGACCTGTCGGGCGCGGTCATCTTTGAAATCCGCGCGGATCGCTTTGAAACGCGGTCGCGGACAATGCGGGACAATATGGACCGCCTCACGGCGCTCGGCTTCCGCTTCTCGATCGATCACGCCACTGACCTGTCGCTCGACCTGCCGCGCCTGCAGGCAGCCGGTGTACGCTTCGTCAAGATGAATGGCGCGACGCTGATCGACCAGTTGCGCGACCCGCATGGCGCGCGTCCGGTTTCGTCCATCAACCGGCGTGTCGATGGCGAAGAAGTCAGCGCCGTCTTCTCCCGGTATGGCATCACGATGGTCGCCGAAAAGATCGAGGACGAGGCCAGCGTGGTCGAGATCCTCGAATATGATATTCCATATGGCCAGGGCCACATCTTCGGAGCGCCGCGCCCGATCAAGGCCTCGCTCATGGAAGAGACCGCGCCGCCACTCGCCCTGATGGAACGCCTGTCCAGCTTCGGCTGAGCCCGGCCGGCATCTTTTTGCCCTAATCGTCATGCCTATTGCACCTGTCCGGTGATGACAGGAGCGGCTTCATGCGCATGATTACATTGGCTTTTATCGCACTTTGTTCGGCCTCTGCCGCCGCTGCCTGGACGCCGCCGGATGTGATGACCGTCAGCGCGATACTCCCCGGTCCGCAGGAATTCGAAGCGCCGCCAGCCCTTGAGGCCATTGAGGACCATTCGGTCGTCCTGCTGGACCTGACATTGTCGGTTGAGGCCTACCCGTCGTTCGAAAATGAAGACGGCACATATTCCAGGCTGGAAGGTGATTGCGACTTCGGCCTCTTGGAAGACGTCCGGATGATGTCGATCCCAACCGGCTCGAATCATCTGCTGATGTATATCCGCCCGGGTGATCCGGCCCGGTTTGCAGCCAATGGCGTGACCTGCGAATACATGCACAGTCTGCAGCTTGGCGAGAATATCGGCCAGGTTGTCACCGTCCGCGGCTGTTACCTGGCCAACGACCATGCCATTCCGACAGCCCGGCTGCTCATGCTGAATCCCTTGCCGGCGAGCGCGTGCGGGCTGACGCAATAGGCCCGGTTCCGATTGACCCCCGCTGCGGCGCAGCCTAGGTCGCGCCGCATGAGCGAACTTCAATTCCCTGCGGGCCTTTCCGCAATTCGCGGAGCCTACGACTCCATCCTGTGTGATGTGTGGGGCGTAATCCATAATGGCCGGGCGGCCTTTTCCGAGGCCTGCGCCGCGCTGGTCGCGTTCCGCCAGCAGGGCGGGCGTGTCTGCCTGATCACCAATGCGCCTGTGCCTAAGGCCCAGGTCATCCGGTATTTCGAGCCACTGGGCGTGCCGGCGGAGGCCTTTGACGATTGCGTGTCCTCCGGCGATGCCACCCGCGCCGAACTGATGCTGCGCCGCGACCAGACGGTCTGGCGGCTCGGATCGGACGAGGGCTTCGAGCATGACAGGTACCTGTATGATGGCCTCGACCTGACGTTTGACGACAGCGCCCGGGCGGACCTGTTGCTGTGCATCGGCCTGCGCGACCAGGTGAATGACCGCCCGGACGATTATCGCGCCGAGCTGCAGCAGGGCATCGACCAGAACCTGCCGATGATCTGTGCCAATCCCGACAAGCAGGTGCGCGTTGGCGGGAAACTCTACTGGTGCGCCGGTGCTCTGGCTGAGATCTACGAAGAGCTTGGCGGCAAGGTCATCTATCCCGGCAAGCCGCACGCGGCGATTTACAGACTGGCCGTCGAGCGGCTTGGCGAGCACGGCACGGACCCATCCCGCATCCTGTGCATCGGCGACAGCCCGGCGACCGACGTGCGCGGCGCACGGTTACAGGGATTTGACAGCCTCTATGTTGGAACCGGCCTGAAGGAGCACGGCGCCGATTTCGAGCGCGAAGTCATCGACCTGCTGGCAGATTATGGCGAGCAGGCCACCTATGCCATGTCCGGTCTAAGATGGTGACGTGGGCTGTGTGCCCGTGTATCGAGCTTTTCAGACCAATATCGGAGACCCGAAAAGAATGAGCGAGTTCAACGGCTTTAAGTACGAAGACCTGGAGATCGGCATGGCGCACGAGACCGTGCACACGATCACGGAACAGGATATCCAGCGATTCGCTGAAGTGTCTGGCGACTACAATCCCCTGCACATGGATGATGAATTCGCCGCCAAAACGGTTTTCGGACGCCGCATCGCCCATGGTGCGCTCACCGCCAGCTATATCTCCGGCATTCTCGGCAACAATCTGCCCGGACCCGGCGCGATTTTCATCGGCCTGTCCATGCGGTTCAAGCGCCCGGTCCATATCGGCGATACGGTCACTGTCCGCGCTGAAGTCGCCGAGAAGCAGGATCGCGGCAATCGCGTGACGCTGAAGGTTGATTGCACGGTTGACGGCAAGCGCGTGATTACAGGCGAAGCCGAAGTGGTTGCGCCGCGCCGGGAGGCCTGATGGCCGTTTTCGCCGATTATCGCGGACTGCCGCAAAGCGCCCGGGGCGCGTCTGTCGCCCTCGGCAACTTTGACGGGCTGCATGTGGGCCACCGGGCGGTGATCGACGCGGCCCGCAAGGCCGGTCAGGGGACGTTCGCGGTCGCGACGTTCGAGCCGCCGCCGCGCGCCTATTTCAGGCCGACCGACCCGCCATTCCGTATCTTCCGGCCTGAAAGGCGCAATGCCTGCATCCTGGCCGAGGGCGCCAGCACGGTTTTCGAGCTGCCGTTCAATGGCGAGATGGCGGCCATGACCGACGAGGCCTTTGTGCGGACAGTGCTGGTTGAAGGGCTGGGCGTGTCCCACGTTTCGGTCGGGTTCGACTTCCGCTTCGGACGCGGACGGATGGGCCATGCGGCGCGCTTGTCCAGCCTTGGGCGGGCGCTCGGTTTTGGCGTCACCATTGTCGAGGAAGTGCTGGAATATGGCGCCAAGGCATCGTCCACGGCGATCAGGCAGGCGCTGATGGCGGGTGAGCCGGAAGTGGCGGCGAGTATTCTCGGAGACTGGTGGATTGCTGACGGTCCTGTCGAGCCCGGCGAGAAGAACGGGCGCACGTTCGGCTTCCCGACGGCAAATGTTCATCTCAACGACCTGATTCATCCCCGGCATGGTGTCTATGCCGTGCGAGCACGCACGCGCGGGGAAACAGACTGGCATGACGGCGTGGCGAATTTCGGGCGCACGCCCACCACGGGCCTGCGTGACCCGCTGCTCGAGACCTTCATCTTTGACTTCGACAAGGACATTTACGGCGAATGGCTCGAGGTGCAGCTGATCGCCTACCTGAGGCCGGAACTGAAGTTTGACGGCGTCGATGCGATGATCACGCAGATGCACAAGGATGCCTCAGAAGCGCGCATCAGGCTGAAAGACGCTGCAGTCTCGCCCAATTAGGGCCCGATTTACCCGCAAGACTGATACTGTCAGCCGGAACGCTTCAAGGGTTCCGACGTTGGGAGTTCCATGCAGAAATTTCTCGCGCCTCTCGCCTTGTGCCTCGCGATACCGCTTGGCGCCATCGCCCAGTCGCCGGGTGCCAGATCGCCCGACATGACGATCGGATCGGTCAGCGCCGGCGATCTGCACATGATACTGGATGGCATGGGCGCCACGCTGACATTGACGGGCGTGAACGCCCAGCAGGCACCCTATGTTTTTGCCATCAGCAAGGACGGCATGTCTTTCGGGATTTATACTGCCTGCGCCAATCCTGACGGGACCGATTGCCGAGGTATTGAATTCCTCGCTGTGCTCGATTCAGCGCGATCAATCGAGGATATCAGCGCGATCGACCAGTCCTACGCAGCGGTCTCGGTTTACAAGACCGATGACAACACCGTCCACGTCTCGCGCTATGTCATCCTGGACCATGGCGTGTCATGGGCGAACCTTCTGGAGAATGCCGAAGTGTTCGAAGTGCTCAGCGCTAAAGTCGCTGCCGAGGTCAGCGGGCACGTCTCGGCGCAGGTCGCCCAGCCCGCCCAGGATAGCGTCAGATAGTGACAGGGCTTCTCCCGCCTGCTAGGCGGAAAACATGGCACGGATAGGCTGCATTCGAATTAGACACCCGGCGGCGCACTGACCCGGTTTGACGGGGCGGGCGAAGCCGGGAATTCATGCTGCAGAAAATATCCAGAAACCCGTGGCAATCCCGCGGGAAAACCGTATCAAGCCCACAGATACCGCAAGAAGCCATACAGACCCCATGACCGATTCCCTGACTGACCGCGATTACCGCGACACGCTGTTCCTGCCGACAACCGATTTCCCGATGCGCGGCGGCCTGCCGCAGCGCGAGCCGGAATGGATCAAGCGCTGGGACGCGATGAAACTCTATGACGAGCTGCGGGCCGACGCGAAGGCGCGCGGCGCGAAGCAATGGATCCTGCATGACGGCCCGCCCTATGCGAACGGGCACATCCACCTCGGCACGGCGATGAACAAGATCGTCAAGGACATCATCGTGCGCAGCCACCAGATGACGGGCCACGATGCCTCCTACCTGCCGGGCTGGGACTGCCATGGTCTGCCCATCGAGTGGAAAGTGGAAGAAGAATTCCGCGCCAAGAATCGCGGCAAGGATGATGTGCCGGGCGAGGAGTTCCGCGCCGCCTGCCGCGCCTATGCCGAAAAATGGGTCGAGATCCAGGGCCGGGAATTCCGCGCCCTCGGCATCGAGGGCGAGTGGGACAATCCCTACCTCACCATGAAGTTCGAGAGCGAGGCGACCATTGTCGCCGAATTCCTGCGCATGGCCATGCAGGGCGCGCTGGTGCGCGGCGCCAAACCGATCATGTGGAGCCCGGTGGAGCGCACCGCGCTCGCTGAAGCCGAAGTGGAATATTACGACCGCAAGGTGCCGGTGATCTGGGTGAAGTTTCCGGTGATCGGCATAATTCAGCGCACGTCTGGCCGCGCTGAAGATGTGGCTGCCGAGCAGGCCAAGAGCGACCTTGTGAAAAACGCCTCAGTGGTGATCTGGACAACGACGCCTTGGACAATTCCGGCAAACCAAGCTGTGAGTTTTAGTCGAGACATCAATTACGGTGTTTACCAAATTGACGAGGTGATGACGGAAGAGGAACTGGGCTTTCCTCCATATGCTAAGTCAGGCGAGCGTATGCTATTGGCAGATGATCTTGCTGAAAGTGTCATGCGTGACGCAAAAGTGAAGTCCTTCACTCGTGTTGATCAGGTCGATCCGGAAGGGCTTCGGTTGCTTCATCCATTGTTTGAAATGGATGAGTTTTTCACTCACTCAATCCCCATGCTTGCAGGCGATCACGTCACCGCCGATGCCGGTACGGGCTTCGTGCACACGGCGCCTGCGCATGGTGAGGATGACTTCAATGTCTGGGTGGGTTCCGGCCGCACGACGCAGGATATCCGCCAGATCGTCGATGCCGATGGCTGCTACACGCCGGACGTGCCGCGCTTTGGCGGTATGGATATCATCCGCACCAGCGGCAAGAAGCGCGGCGAGCCGGGCAAGGCCAATCAGGAAGTGATCACGGCCCTCGCCGAGAGCGGCAACCTGCTGGCGCGCGGCATCACGACGATCCGCGATGCCCACTCGTGGCGCTCCAAGGCGCCGGTCATCCGCCGGGCGACGCCGCAATGGTTCATCTCGATGGACAAGCCGGGCCCGAACGGCAAGTCGCTGCGCGAGAATGCGCTGAAGGCCATCGACGATACCGAATTCTTCCCCGCCGTAGGCCGCAACCGTCTGCGCAGCATGGTGGAAGGCCGGCCGGACTGGCTGATCAGCCGCCAGCGCAACTGGGGCGTGCCGATCACGATCTTTGTCGACAAGAGCGGCCAGCCGCACACGGCGGCGCTGCCCGCCGACACGGCGCAGGCCCTCAACGAGACGATCAAGGCTGCCATTGCCAAGGGCGGCGTCGAGGCCTGGTTCAGCACGCCTGCCGAAGACTTCCTGTCGCCGCACGGCCTTGCCGCCGCTGACTGGGACAAGGTGACGGACGTGCTGGACGTCTGGTTCGATAGCGGCACGACGCATGCCTTCGCCCTGCGCGAGCGCGGCATCATCGACGCCGAGACCGGCCAGGCCGACCTCTACATGGAAGGCTCTGACCAGCATCGCGGCTGGTTCCAGTCATCCCTTCTGGAATGCTGCGCCACGCGCGGCATTGCGCCCTACAAGCAGGTGCTGACGCACGGCTTCATCGTCGATTCCGAAGGCAAGAAAATGTCGAAATCGATCGGCAACACGATCGAGCCGGAACAGATTGCAAAGCAATACGGCATCGAGATCCTGCGCATCTGGACGGCGTCCGGCGACTATACCGAGGACCTGCGCATCTCCGACGAGATCATCAAGGGTTCGGTGGAATCCTATCGCAAGCTTCGCAACACGGTGCGCTACATGCTGGGCGCGCTGGATGGCTACACGGCGGATGAAGCGATTGCGGCGGACAAGATGCCCGGTCTCGAACGTTGGGTGCTGCACCGCCTGTCCGAACTCGATGCACAGGTGCGCGCCGCCTACAAAGTCTACGACTTCAAGAAGGTGATGAGCCTGCTCATCAATTTCTGCGGCGTGGACCTGTCGGCCGTCTATTTCGATATCCGCAAGGACAGCCTCTATTGCGACCCGCGTTTCGAGACAGCAGATGCCTGGGACGAGGCCACGGCCGCATTCGGCAATCGCCGCCGCGCCGCGCGCACCGTCATGGCGGCGGTGCTGGAACGGCTGCTGACATGGCTCGCGCCGGTCATGCCGTTCACGATGGAGGAGGCTTTCCTAGAGAGCCACCTGAAGGACCGCGCGGCCTCCGTGCACCTGCTGCAATTCCCGGACACGCCGGACGGCTGGCGGGATGATGGTCTTGCTGCGCGGTGGGAGAAGATCTTCACCGTGCGGCGCGTGGTGACGGGGGCGCTCGAGGTGGAACGCCGCGAGAAGCGTATCGGCGCTTCGCTGGAATCCACGCCGCGCGTGCTGGTTGCGGACGAGGCGCTGATCGAGGCCTTCAAGGGCGAGGATGCGGGCGACCTGTTCATCACGTCGGGTGCAGAGCTCATGCACTCGGCCGCAGGCGAAGGCGGCGGGTTCACGCTGGACGATACGCCGGGCGTGATCGTGTACCCGGTCAAGGCCAGCGGCGTGAAATGCCGCCGCAGCTGGAAATACTTCGATCCGGCAACCGCAGACACGGCTTTCCCGGATATCACGCCGCGCGATGCCCTGACGGTGAAGGCCTGGGATGCGACACATGACTGATGAGAATCGCTTGATTGGCCGGGCGGGGTCTGCAATCTGCTGACGATGAAGTTCAATCCGGCAAATATCTGGGCGCTGGCCCTCGTGCCTGTCGTCGTCCTGGCCGACCAGGTGGCGAAATGGCTGGTCCTGTCAGAGCCGAGATTCAACGCGCTGGCGTGCCTGGATGCGCCCACTATGTGCGGAACGATCCCCTTGCCCGGACCGATCGATTTCAGCATGCTGTGGAACCGGGGGATGAGCTATGGATTCCTGCAATCTGAAGGCATCATGCGCTGGGTGCTGAGCGCGGTCATGCTTGTGATCGCCCTCGGATTCCTGGTCTGGCTGATGCGCGCGGAGGGACGGCTGCTGAAACTGTCGCTCGCCATGGTTGTGGGCGGTGCGTTCGGAAACCTGATCGACCGGGTGCGTTTCGGCGCCGTTGTTGATTTTATCAACGCCAATGACCTGTTTTTTCCATGGGTCTTCAACGTCGCCGATGCTGCAATAAGTGTTGGTGCAGTCTTGCTGTTTGTCGACCAGTTCTTACTGTCGGGCCGAAAGCAGGCTAAAGCTTGAAAATTAATGATCAAACCGATGCCAAACCAAGGCGAGGACGCCCTATCATGATGAAACCTGTTCTTTTGATTGCAGCCGGGGCTGCCATAGCCGTGACCACAGCGTGCAGCTCCGGCAGCAGCGGTGCCCGCACGCCTGACGAATTCCGCGTGGTGACCAAGGCGCCACTGATCGTGCCGCCGGAATATGCGCTGCGTCCGCCGCAGGCTGGCGGCTCGCTGCCAGCGGAAGTCGATCCTTCCCGCACGGAAATCGCGACCGCCTTTGGCTCGACCATCGGCAAGGATGCCAGCAAGTCTGAACGCGCGCTTGTCGCAGCGGCTGGCGCCAATGCCGTCAACCCGATGGTCCGGTCGCAGGTCGACTATGAAGAGACCAAGACGATCCGGAAATCGACCGGTGTTGTCGATACGCTGCTTTTCTGGCGCAAGGACAATGCGGAAGACCTTGAAGCGGCCCGCACTGACAATGCCACGGGCGGCGGCGAGATCGTCATCGAGCGGTCGACCGGATCGGCCCGCCTGAAGCTGCCGGGAACCTGATCACACCGAACGCGGAATACCCGAGATGACGAGATGGAGTACGCCCATGAAACGGATTATCACCGGGGGGCTGCTCGCGGTCGCTCTCCTGTTCCCGGTTGCGCTGGCGGACGACGCCGCTTGGGCGCCGGAAACGTTCACGCTCGGCAATGGCATGGAGGTCGTGGTCGTGCCCGATCACCGGGCCCCTGTTGTCACGCACATGGTGTGGTACAAGGTCGGCGCGGTTGACGAAGCGTCAGGCAAATCCGGCCTCGCACACCTGTTCGAGCATGTGATGTTCAAGGAGACCGAGAAACTCGGGCCCGAGGAATTCACGACCATCGTGCAGCGCAATGGCGGCCAGCTGAACGCCTTCACCAGCTGGGACTATACGGCCTATTTCGAGCGCGTGGCCAAGCCGCAGCTTGGCAAGATGATGGAACTTGAGGCCGAGCGCATGCGCAACCTCAAGATCAATGACGACCCGAAGGGGCCGTTCATTTCCGAGCGCGATGTCGTCAAGGAAGAACGCCGCCAGCGCATCGAGAACAATCCCGGTGCGATCCTGCAGGAACAGGTGCTGTCGGAACTCTGGAAGGGGCATCCCTACGAGATTACCGTCATCGGCAAGATGGACGAGGTCGCCGCCCTGACGCCGGAAGACGGCATGGCGTTTTACCGCAAGTATTATTCGCCGGAAAACGCGATCCTCGTGGTTGCGGGCGATGTGACGAGCGATGAGGTCCGCACGCTTGCCGAGGCGACGTACGGCCAGATCGAACCCACCGGCACGGTGGACGGCACGCGCAAATGGGCGCCGGTTCCGCTGCTGTCAGAGACGCAGCTGATCGTGCATGCCGATCCCAAAGTGCGCCAGCCGATCTGGAGCCGGTATTATACCGGCCTGTCACAGACCCGGCAGCGGCGCGAATCCTATGCCCTGGACGTTGGTCTGGCGGTGCTGGGCGGCGGGATGACCAGCCGGCTCTACCAGGCGCTGGTCGAGGACAAGCAGATCGCCATAGACGTGAACACATATGCCTGGACAACGCTGCATGATGAAGGCCCGGCCGTCATCAGCGCCAGCCCGGTCGATGGCGTGTCACTGGATGAACTGGACGCGGCGGTCATCGCGAAGGTGCGTGAGGTGCTCGCCGAAGGCTTCACCGATGCCGAAGTGGTGCGGGCGCGCAATTCCCTGGCGGCCGAGGCGATCTATGGCCGCGACAGCCAGTCTGCGATGGCCAATACGTTCGGCTCCACGCTGGCCCTTGGCGGCACGGTGGATGACATCCTGAACTATCCTGATGCGGTCCGCTCGATCACGACAGACGAGGCCCTTGCGGCCGTTCGCAAAGTGTTCGGCGAGGACCGGCACTATATCGAATCCGAACTCGTTCCAGCCGAAGGAGACCAGTAGCATGACCTGCCTGAAGCTGATGATGGGGGCTGCAGCCGCGCTGGTACTCGGCGCCTGTGCGACCCGGCCGCTGCCGGAACCGGCCCCTGAGACACTGACCGACGTCGTCGCCGAACCGGCTTTGCAGGTCGATGTCCACAAGGGCGACTTTGCCGAGATCCAGCAATTCGTGACGCCCGGCGGCGTGTCCGTCTGGCTGGTTTCCGAACCGTCCATTCCCATCATCTCGCTGGAGATGGCATGGAAAGGCGGGGAGACGTCAGACCCTGAGGGACTGGAAGGCCTGTCCGATTCCGTTGTCTACAGCATGAACGAAGGCGCGGGCGATCTCGACTCGCTGGGGTTCCAGACCCGGATGGAAGAGCTGAACATGAGTTTCGGCTGCTCGACCGGCAATGACTGGACAAGCTGCTCAAGCTCGATGCTGACCGAGAATGCCAGCGAGGCCATGGACCTGATTGCCACGGCATTCGCGGAACCGCGTTTTGACACCGGCCCGTTCGAGCGGTTCCAGCGCGAGAACCTGATCGCCATCAAGCAGCGCGAGACTAGCGCGAACTGGCTGGCGCGCAAGGCGCTGACCGATGCGATGTATCCCGAACACCCTTATGCGCGGCAAACGAGCGCCGAAAGCATTGCTGCGCTGACGCCGGAACTTGCGCGCGAGCAGATGCGCAAGCTGATGGTGAAGGACCGGCTGCTGGTGACGGCGGTCGGAGCCGTGACGCCGGAAGCACTGGCGCCGATGCTCGACAAGGCCATGGCGGGTTTGCCGGACACGAGCGAAATCGGAACCGTTGCCGATGTTATTCTGCCAGCCTCCCTGGCCGATCCGGTCGTTGTCGACCTGCCGCAACCGCAGAGCCTCGTCTCCTTCACGGCGCCGGGCCTGGCGCGGGACCATCCCGATTTCTTCACGGCCTATGCGTTGAACTACACGGTCGGCGGTGGCGGCTTTGAAAGCCGCCTGATGAAGACATTGCGGGTCGAGAAGGGGCTCACCTATGGCGTGTACACCAGCCTGTCCACATCCGAACACCTCAACACGTGGAGCGGTGGCGGACAGACAAAGAATGAAAGCGCCAGCGAGTTCCTCGCGGGCATCAAGGATGAACTCGGCCAGTTCGCCACCGATGGCGTGACGGAAGAAGAACTGTCCGATGCCAAGGCCTATCTGACGGGCTCCTATGCGCTGGGCTTCGATTCGAACGCGAAGATTGCGGACCAGATGATGGGCGTGCGCCAGGAAGAACTCGGCATCGACTATTTCGACACGCGCAACGCCAACATCAATGCCGTGACGCTGGATGACGTGAACCGTGTGGCGAAGGCATACCTGTCACCCGAAGCATTCACCTATGTCATCGTCGGGCAGCCGGAAGGCCTTGAGTAATCAGTCCTGGGTCTTGCGCGGTGTGGCAAGACCCGGTGCGGCGATGCCGCGGACATAATCCCGGCGGAATTCATAGAGTTCTGCCGGACGTCCGCCCGTACTGGTTTCCAGGCGTCCCGTGCCGGCGACAAGGTCTGTCTTGTCCAGTGCCCGCCTGAAATTCTGCGTGTGCAGTGACAGGCCGAGAATGGCTTCCACGGTGCGCTGCAGCGCTGAGAGCGTGAAACGCTCGGGCAGCAATTCGAACACGACGGGCCGGTATTTCACCTTTCCGCGCAGGCGGGCGAGTGCTGTTGCGAGGATGCGGCGGTGGTCGGAGGCCATGGTGGCGCCGAGGTGGGTGTCGTGGTGGGGGAGGTCGGCGTCACGCGTGCATTCCGCCACAAGCCCGGCCTCGTAGAGAAGCTCATAGCGTTCCAGCACCCGTTCCTCGACCCAGCGAGCGCCGTCAAGCCCGAAGGCGATGCGGGCACGGTCGAGCCGTTGCTGGTTGCCGGCGGCCCATGTGTAGAGGTGGGGGGCGAGCTCGGCGTCGATAATGGCGGGGCGGCCGTTGCGATGGTCTTCCCACGGGAAGTAGCGGTACCAGCCCTGCCAGCGGGCTTCGAACGGGTCGCCGGTTGGTGCCGCTTCCGGCATCAGCGCCAGGTAGCCGACGGAGATGACCCGGGCAGATGGCGGGGCGTCGGCGAGCGTGGCTTCGGGTGTCTCGCGATCCTTGTCACCGAACGTATAGAGCTGTTCGACATAGCCGAGTTCGAACCCGGTCTGTTCGCGTACCCATCCGCGAAGGGACAGATCGAACGTGCGGTGGCGCTCAGGGTCGAACGGTCCGAAGGGCAGGGCGTCTTCACCGGTTTCCCGCTGCGTCACGAGCACCAGCGGCGTGTCGTCCTGCACGGCGACCATCACGGCCGATAGGCCAATCAGTACGGAATAGGTCATCGCCGTTTGCTCATTTCAAATTCATTGTGGAGTTGGCTGTAGCGGGCAAGGAAGGCGGCCTGCGCGTCGGGCACGGCGAGCGGTTTCAGCTTGAGGCGGATGCCTTCCGGCGGCGTGCCGAACAGCTTGTTGGATTCCTGTTCGGAAAAGCCCGCCAGCTGGACCGCCTCGAACCAGGCCGAGATATGGTCGGCCTTCTTGATCAGCTTCTTGAGCCGGACCGGCGTCACCGGTGCCAGTTCGAACCGGATATGGATGGCTTCCTGCAGGCGCGCCTCGATTGACTTGTAGCTTTCGCCGAGCAGAGCCTTGAAGGGCGAGATCATGTCACCGATAACGTATTCGGGGCTGTCATGCAGCAGGGCCGTGAGGCAGTCGCGCGGATTGAGGCCGGGCTGAAGGTGACGGCACAGCGATTCCACGACGACGGAATGCTCGGCCACCGAAAAGGCATGGCCGCCTTTGGTCTGCCCGTTCCAGCGAGCGACGCGGGCGAGGCCGTGTGCGATGTCCTCGATCTCGACATCGACGGGAGAGGGGTGGGCAAGGTCGAGCCGTCGCCCCGACAGCATGCGCTGCCAGACGCGAGGAGGTTTAACAGAACGCTTCAGGGGAGTGCTCATCAGGGCCATCTTTAAGCTATTGGTAGCAAGGGTAAAGAAACGGAGGCGTGCCGGTTACGAAGTGACCCCATTTCTGCCTTGATTGGCAAATGCGGTGTTAAGTCCTTTGCGGCATAAGCATTGCATATCACAGGCAGCAGGCCGCTTCTCAAATTCCGGCCGGGCAAGGACCAGACATGATCGACATGATGACCCAGTTCGTTTCCGGCCAGACGCTGCCATTCTGCGTATTGCTCGGCGGCTGTATCATCGTTGTCGTCGAAGCCTTCCGTGCCAGCCGGCGCGCCCTGTGGGGCGACATGTTCGCCGAAGACCTCGAAGAATAGGCTGGCGCCTCAGGCCGTCTTTTCGACGAAGACCGATCCGGCTGAATACCCTGCACCGAACGAACAGATCAGGCCCTTTTCACCGGGCTTTAAGTCGCCTGAATGCTTGTGAAAGGCGATGATAGACCCTGCCGAGGACGTATTGGCATAGGTGTCGAGCACGGTGGGGCTTTCATCTTCTGTCGCTTCGTGCCCGAGGACCTTTGACGCGATCAGGCGGTTCATGTTGGCATTCGCCTGGTGCAGCCACATGCGGCGCAGGTCAGAGCCCTGCAAGCCAAGCTCGCCGAGATGCTCGGCAATCATGTTGGCCACCATCGGCACCACTTCGCGGAACACCTTTCGGCCTTCCTGCATGAACAGCTTGTCGGGCGCGCCGATGCCTTCCGGGGCAGCGCGGTTGAGGAAGCCGAAATTGTTGCGGATATTGTTCGAGAACTCGGTCTTCAGTTTCGTGCCGAGGATTTTCCAGTGCCCTGCCGGCGCAATGCTTTCTTCCTCGACCAGAACAGCCGTTGCCACGTCACCGAAGATGAAGTGGCTGTCGCGGTCGGTGAAGTTGAGGTGGCCGGAGCAGATTTCCGGATTGACCATCAGGACAGACCGGGCGCTGCCGCTGCGGATGAAGTCTGCCGCCGTCTGGATGCCGAACGTGGCCGACGAGCAGGCGACATTCATGTCGAAGGCGAAGCCGCCGCATCCGAGCGCGTTCTGGATCTCGACGGCCATGGCCGGATAGGCGCGCTGCATGTTCGACGCAGCGCAGATGACGGCGTCAATGTCTTCCGGCTTGCGGCCGGCGCGCTCAAGCGCATCGCGCGCTGCCAGAACGGCCATTTCGGCCATGACCGAAATCTGGTCATTGGGGCGCTCATCGATCCGCGGGGCCATCGTTTCAGGGTCGATGATGCCTTCCTTGTCGATCACGAAGCGCGACTTGATGCCGGACGCCTTTTCGATGAACTCGACGGAGGAATGGGTTTTCGGATCAACGGTGCCCGCCCCGATCTCGGCGGCATAGGCGACATTCCAGCTGTCGGCCCAGGCATTGTAGCTTTTGACGAGTTCTTCGTTGGAAATCGAATGCGGTGGCGTCCACAGGCCGGTCGCCGATATGACTGCAGTTTTCATCTTGCCCTCAGGGTGAGCGCAGCGGGGTCTGCGCCTCGAATGGTCGCTAATTCAATGTACTAGGTTTAAACCGCGTTGGGCTCAGGGTCGAGAGATGACTTGCAGACGGTCATTTCGGCCAAGTCAGGCCGGAATCAGTTGTCTGCCGGGCCGCCTCGGGCGGAACGCCGTGGGCTTCGGCCTGCGCCTGGCGGTCCTCGGCCTCCTGCCGCCGGGCCTGGAGGCTCTCGGCTTCGGCCCGGTCGGCGGCTTCCATCAGCGCGATCTGTGTCGTGATGCAGGACTCGCGGGCGTCAGGCCCCGGAGAGTTGGCGCACCGGTTCCAGGCGACCTGCTTGCGGTAGTCCGCGCCGGATGTGGCGGTGCAGGCCGCGAGCAGCGGCAGGCTGGCGAGTGTAATGATGACAAGGCGTTTCATGATCGGGACTTCTGTACAGCTTTATGACGCGGGCAAGTTACATCATGGTCATTCACCATGCCGACCGCCTGCGCCCATGCGTAGACAATCGTGGGACCGACAAACTTGAAACCCCGTTTCTTCAGGTCCTTGGACATGGCGGCCGACCAGTCGGTGAATGTCGGGGCCTGCCGGAAACTTTTCCAGCGATTGACGATGGGCTGGCCGCCCACCCAGTTCCAGCAATAGTCCGAGAAATCCTCTCCCGCTTCGGCCATGTCCAGGAAGGCGCGCGCATTGCCGATCGTGGCGTCGATCTTTTTCGGACTGCGGATGATGCCCGGATTCTCAAGTGCTTTGGCGATGCGGGCCGGTGTCCAGCGGACAAGGCGCTCGGGGTCGAAGCCGTCGAATTCCGCGCGGATGGAGTCGCGTTTGCGCAGGATCGTGATCCAGGACAGCCCGGCCTGCATGCCGTCGAGCTGGAGTTTTTCCCACAGCGCGCGCGGGTCGCGCTCCGGCACGCCCCATTCCGTGTCATGGTAACCGCGGTAGAGGGGGTCATCGAGCGGGGCCCAGGCACAGTGGAGGGTGTCAGTCATTGGCGGCCGACAGGGCGATGAGTTCGAGGTCCAGCCAGGCCGGACGGTCGATGGTGATGGGGCGGCCGCCGCAGGTGAATGCGTGGCCGGCGGCTTCGGCCGAGACGAGCCGGTCGGTGCGCAGGAGCGCCAGGCCATGCGTGCCTGACACGCTGGAAATGGTGCCGATGGAGGAACCTGCCAGCACGTCAGCGCCCACTTTCAGGCCCTCGCCGTGAACCGGCAGGGTGCGCTTGCGGATCTTGCCCTTGCGCTTCATGCGGCTGGCCACTTCCTGGCCGACAAAGCAGCCTTTCTTGTAGTCGATACCGCCCATGACGTCGAGGTTGACGTCCGTGGGGAAGACTTCCGATGCGCGGTAATCGGCGCCCCATTCGGGCACGCCGGCGGCGATTCGGGCGGCGTGCCATTCCTCGCGGGGCATTTCGAGGCCGATCTCGGCCTTCGGCGATATGGCGCGGTGGGGGAGCTGGGCGGAGCGGACATCGGCCCAGCTGCCTTCGGTGACGACATCATCCGTCAGGCGCTCGATCACCACGTCGGAGCGCAGGCGGAACAGCTTGAGCCGCTTTTCCAGGTCATCCGCCGCGCCGCTGTGCACATCGAGATAGATGTTGTCGAGCGACAGCATGGCCAGGTAATCGGCGACAATCTTGCCCTGGGGGGTCAGCAGCGCGCCATAACGCATCTCGCCGGTGTTCCAGTTGTCGACGGAGTGCGTGACCGTGCGCTCGAGCAGGGCCAGCATGTCCGGGCCGGACAGGCGGATGATGGATCGGTTGGGAATGATGCGTTTTGACATGGGGGCAACCTAGTGGGCGCTGACGGGTTTGTCAGTGTCTTTCGTGCCGCGCCTGCGCGCCGCTGCACTTGTACGGGATGACAGGCGCCGCGCGCAGTAGCATAAGGGGGGCCATGAGCAAGACATTTGACCTGATCCTGCGTGGCGGCACCATTGTCACACCCGGCGGCGAGGCCCGCACGGATATTGGCGTGCGGGGCGAGCGGATCGTTGCGATTGGCGACCTGTCAGGCGCCAGCGCGGGCGAGACCTATGACGCCACCGGGCTGCACATATTGCCGGGCGTGATCGACAGCCAGGTGCATTTCCGCGAGCCGGGGCTGGACTGGAAGGAAGACCTTGAGACCGGGGCGCGCTCTGCCGCGCTGGGCGGCGTGGTGGCGGTGTTCGAGATGCCGAACACCAATCCATCGACAACCAGCCCCGAAATGCTGGCCGACAAGCTGGCCCGCGCCAAGGGGCGCATGGACATAGACCATGCCTTCTATGCTGGCGCGACACACCACAATGTCGGCGTGCTCGCTGAAATGGAGGCTACGCCGGGCTGTTGCGGTGTCAAGGTGTTCATGGGGGCGTCCACGGGTGACCTTCTGGTGCAGGATGATGAAGGCGTCGAGGCCGTGCTGCGTGCGATCAAGCGCCGGGCCGCGTTCCATTCCGAAGACGAATACCGGCTGGCCGAACGCCGCGAGCTGGCGGTGACGGGCGACTGGCAGAGCCATATTGTGGTGCGCGACGTGGAAGCGGCGGTGTCGTCGACGCGGCGCCTGCTGCGCATCGCGCGGGCCTGCGGCAAGCGTATCCATGTGCTGCACATTTCCACGGCCGAAGAAATGGAATTGCTGCGCGACGCCAAGGATGTGGCCAGCGTGGAAGTGCTTCCCAACCACCTGACGCTGGCGGCGCCCGATTGCTACGAGCGCCTCAAGGGCTTTGCGCAGCAGAACCCGCCGGTCCGCGAAGCGCGCCACCGCGAGGCGCTGTGGCGGGCCTTGAACGCGGGTATCGTGGACGTGCTGGCGACCGACCATGCGCCGCACACGATTGAGGAAAAGCAGCTTCCCTATCCGGCCAGCCCCAGCGGCATGCCGGGTGTCCAGACGCTGGTGCCGGTGATGCTGACCCATGTGAATGACGGCAAGCTGAGCCTGCAGCGTTTCGTGGAGCTGACCAGCGCCGGGCCGCAGCGCGTGTTCGGCCTCGCCGACAAGGGCCGCATCGCCGAAGGCTATCATGCCGACTTCACGGTCGTGGACCTGAAGCGCAAGGAAACCATCACGGCGGAATGGTCGAAGTCGAAATGCGGCTGGACCCAGTTTGACGGGTTCGAAGCGACCGGCTGGCCGGTGGCGACCATAGTGCGCGGCGGCTTTGTGATGCGCGACGGCGAGATTGTCGCCAAGGGCGGCGGCAAGCCGGTGCGCTTCAACGAGACGCTGGAGCCTCAAGATTGAGTCATCGCAAGGGGCTGAACCGGAGCCTGTTCTGGCTGTATGAGGGGCATGGGAAATGGCCCTTCACGTTCCGCTGGGCGATGCTGATCTTCGATTTCGTAACGATTGCCTATTTCCTGTGGGCGCCGTTCAGCATGCGGGGGCGCACGCATGTGGGGCTTGATTATGCGATTGGCGCGGTGATCGCATTGGACTATCTCGCCCGGTTTTATATTGCCCGGCACCGGACCAACTTCTTTTTCCGGCCTGTGAACATTGCCGACCTGGTTGTGGTGATCACCATGTTTGCGCCGCTGTTCGTCTCCAACTTCGCCTTCCTGCGGGTGCTGCGCGCGGTTCGCGCCATACGCGCCTTCACGTTCGTGCGCCGGGTGAAGGTGCTGACGCCTTTCTTCCAGCGCCATGAGCGCGTGATCGACAAGGTGGTGAACCTCGTCGTGTTTGTCTTCATCATGGCGGCGCTTGTCTATGCGACGCAGATCGGTACCAATCCGAGCATCGAATCCTATCTCGACGCGCTCTATTTTACCGTCACCAGCCTGACGACCACGGGCTATGGCGACATCCTGATGATCGGACAGGGCGGGCGGATCCTGTCGATCATGATCATGGTGCTGGGCCTCACCCTGTTCCTGCAGCTGCTGCGGGCCATTATCGAGCCCAACGACAAGCTGGAACATGAATGCCAGGAGTGTGGACTCATGATGCATGACCGTGATGCGGTGCATTGCAAACATTGCGGTCACGTGATTCACATTCCCACCCGCGGGCTTGTTTAAGCCGCCATCAACAAGAAGACAGGGGGGCCCCGCGTGGCCGATACAGCTCATATCCCGTTCCGCGAAGTGCCTTATCTTCCGCTCAGGCTGAACGTCGACCGCCGCGCAGACGGGACAATTTACCTGAATAACGGGCATCCCCTGAAGCCCTGCCCGCCGCACATGCTGGCGCCATTGGTGAAGTGGGCGGCCGAGGCACCAGGCCGCGTCTGGCTGGCCGAGCGGGTGCCGGAAGACCCGGCATCCGAAGGCTGGCGGGAGATGACCTATGCCGAGGGGCTGGAGCGCGTGCGGCGGCTGGCGCAGGGCTTTATCGATGCGGGCGCGGGGCCGGACGCGCCGGTAATGATCCTGTCGTCGAATGCCATTGACCATGCGCTGGTCATGTATGCCGCGATGTGGGCGGGCAGCCCGGTCGTGCCGGTGACACCGGCCTATGCGCTGCTGAGCCAGGACTTCGCGCGCCTGAAATATATCGACCAGCTGACCGAGCCGAAATTCATCTATGTCGAGGATGGCGCCGAGTATCAGCGCGGACTGGACGGCATGGGCGTGGGCAACCGGCTGGTGCTGTACAGCCGGCATGAGCCGAAAGGCTGCGACTGCGCCAATATCGGCCGCTTTGCCAGGGAGCCGACCGAAGCTGTCGATGCGGCCTATGCGGCGCTGACGCCGGAGACGGTGGCGAAATACATGCTGACGTCCGGTTCGACAGGCGAGCCGAAGGCCGTGATCAACCTGCACGGCATGGTGGCGTCCAATGCGAAGATGATCCGGTCGGTCTGGGACGAGGCGCGCCTCGACGAGATCACCGGCGGGCCGCAGGTGATGTGCAATTTCCTGCCGTGGAGCCACACCTATGGCGCGCATTCCATCCTGCACAACATGCTGGACTGGGGCGGCACGCTGTATCTTGACCAGGGCGCGCCGACGCCGGCCCGCCTGCCGGAAATGATCCGGAACCTGAAGGAAATTTCCACGACGCAGCACACGACCGTTCCGGCCGCCTGGGCGGCCCTTGCGACGGAACTGGAACGGGATGACGCCCTCGCCGAGGCCTTCTTCAAACGCCTGATCTGCATGGCCTATGGCGGCGCCGCAATGGGGCAGGATATCTATGAGCGTATCCAGGCGGTGGCCGTGCGGGTGACCGGCGAGCGGATCTCGCTGTCAGCCGGGTATGGCGCGACCGAGACGTCGCCGACGGCCTCGAACGTTCACTGGCCGAATGATGTGATGGGCCTGATTGGGCTGCCGCTGCCGGGCAATACATTCAAACTGGTGCCGAATGCCGGGAAGCTGGAGCTGCGCGTAAAGGGCGTGAACGTGACGCCTGGCTATTACCGCAATCCGGCGCAGACCGCTGCGGCGTTCGATGAGGAAGGCTATTACCGGCTGGGCGATGCAGTGCGGTTCGTCGATCCAGAACATCCCGAAAAGGGCCTCGCGTTCGACGGGCGCACTGCCGAGGAATTCAAGCTGGCGAGCGGGACCTGGGTGTCGGCGGGCACGGTGCGGGTGCAGGCGGTGGCGGCGACGGGGGGCGCCTTGTCCGATGCGGTCGTCTGCGGCCTCAACCGGGACGAAATCTGCCTGCTCGGTTTTCTCAACGAGGCCTGGTGCCAGCGCCTTGTCGGTGAGGCCCTGCCGATGGCCGAATTGTCACGGCATCCGAAAGTCATCGCGGCCGTGAAGGCGGGCCTGCAGAAGCACAATGCGGCCAATCCGAAGCCATCGGCGCGAATCGCCAGGATTCTGCTGCAGGAAACAGCGCCCCAGGCGGACGCGGGCGAAATCACCGAAAAGGGCTACATGAACCAGGGGCGCACGCTGGACCTGAGAAGAGATCAGGTTGAGATGCTTTATGGGGGTTCTGTATCTGATCCTGTAGTATCTATTGGCGATTAATCCCGAAAATTTGTGACTCTTGTCTCATTTTTTGCGATTCGGGCGTCGCAATTCTGTTTACCTTTTCCTAGACTGACTCTGGAGTCGCCCGTCCATCCCGGCGGCTTCAGCCAGATCCCCTCTGGCTGAGGGACGGATCGCAAAGTTGCCGCCAAGAACACCACGTCTGCCACGGCCTTTGCGATCCGTCCCGCTTTGACCCTCTGGGCGAACGCGCTAGACAAGCGCTGAAACAATAAAGGGCAGGACAATAATGCGCAATTCGGCTGAACGTAACATGACGGGCGCGGAAGCCCTGGTCTCGACCCTGGCTGATCATGGCGTCTCGGCGTGTTTCGCCAATCCCGGCACGTCCGAGATGCATCTCGTGACGGCGCTGGACCATGAGCCGCGGATCCATTCCGTCCTGTGCCTGTTCGAAGGCGTGGCGACGGGGGCGGCGGACGGGTTTGCACGTGTGGCGGGCGGACCGGCGATGACGCTGCTGCACCTTGGCGCGGGTTACCTGAACGCTGGGGCGAACATCCACAATGCGCGCCGGGCCTGGACGCCCATGGTCAACGTGATCGGCGACCATGCGGTGCCCCACCAGCGTTACGATGCGCCGCTTGCGTCCGACATAAGGGGCATGGCGGGGCCAAATTCGGTGTGGATCAAATCGGCTGACCGGGCGGAAACGGCGGGCGAGCTGGCCGCTGAGGCGTGGGAGGCGAGCCTGTCGCCGGTTACCGGGCCTGCGGCGCTGATCCTGCCGGCGGACACGGCCTGGCTGGAAGGCGGCAAGCCAGGGACGAAACGCGCGCGGCCGATGCTGCGCAAGCCGGATGCCCAGCGGGTCGATGCGGCGGTGGCGGCGATCAGGGCCGCGAAGAAGCCGATGGTGCTGATCAGCGGCACGGCGCTGACGGAAGGCGGACTTGCGATTGCCGCGCGGCTGAAGGCGGCCGGTGTGCGCGTGATGACCGACACGTTCTTCCCGCGCCAGGCGCGCGGGGCGGGGCGGTTCATTCCCGACCGGATGCAGTATTTTGCCGAGGGCGCGATGGCCGACCTTGAAGGCTGTGACCTGATGCTGGTGGCGGGCACGCAGGTGCCGGTGGCCTTCTTTGCCTATCCGGGCAAGCCGAGCGTGCTGGTGCCGGAAGGGTGCGCCACGATGATTGTGGGCGGACCGGAAAGCGACAGCGCAGCCATCCTTGGCGCGCTGGCTGACGGGCTGGGCGCAAAGGAGGCGGCGCCGTTTGCCGCGCTGGAGCAGCCGGGCACGCCAGCCGGGGCGCTGAATGCGGCAAGTGTGGGCGCGTCGATTGCGCGCCACCTGCCGGAGGGGAGTTTCGTGTCGGATGATGGCGTGTCGAACGGACTGCCCGCCTTCCTGATGACGCAGAAGGCCAGGCCGCATGACTGGATGATGCTGACGGGCGGTGCCATCGGGCAGGGCATGCCGCTGGCGCTGGGGGCGGCGCTGGCGGCGAAGGAGAGGAAAGTGCTGTGCCTGACCGGGGACGGCGCGGCCATGTACACCAACCAGGCGCTGTGGAGCATGGCGCGGGAGGGGGCCAATGTGGTGACGGTCGTGTTCGTCAACCATTCCTACCGTATCCTGAATATCGAGCTGGCGCGCACGGGCGCCGGCAATCCGGGCCCCACGGCGAAGAGCATGCTGGAACTCGACCAGCCGGAAATCGACTGGGTGGCCCTGTCGCAAAGCATGGGTGTGCCGGCGGTGGCGGTGGACACGGCGGAGGCCTTTGACGCGGCGCTGGCGCGGGCCTTTGCGGCGGAGGGGCCGCAGCTGATTGCGGCACATGTGCCCGCGCGGTGATTTCATCTCGCGCAGGCATTGAAGGACTGGGTTAACGGGGCCACATGGGCTTTATGAGTGATTATCCAACAAGCGAATATGAGAGAGACCAGTTGATTGCGCAGCGTCCAGGTGTTGGCCAGGTGGCAGGTCGTGTCGCAGTGGGCGCGACCAAGGGCACGTTCAAGTTCATTGCGTTCATCCTGAATTTCCTGATCCCGGGCGTCGGCACGTTTTTCGTGGGACGCTTCGGCACGGCAATCATACAGCTCGTCCTGCTGCCCATTGGCGTGCTCCTTATCCCGTTCAGCGGGATCGGCTTCCTTGTGCTGGTCGCGGACTGGGTGTGGGGACTGCTGACCGTGGTGCAGGCGTGGCGCAAGCCGGGCGTGGTTTATATCAGGCCGCGTTCGGGCCGATAGGTTTTTCCTATGTTAAGATTCCTCCGTTAGCTGCCGAAGGTGGTTGAAAGAGGAGAACAGGCATGGAAAATCCTGGCTTTGGCGTGGTCGCCGCAATCGCTGCCGCGGTACTTGTTGCAGTTGTGATCATCTATAATTCCGTCAGGAAACGGGGAACCGGACAGGGCGCTGCCAATGCGCCGGCGTCCGCGTCACCTTCGCAGCCGGGCCCTGATGCGGCCGGTATGCAGACAGTGATGTCGCATATCGTGACGAAAGCCCATTCGCAGCCCGCCTTCGATCAGTATCTCGCCGACCATACGCCCGAGCAGCTGGACGATGTGCCGGTCTATGCCGTCGCGCACATCATCACGGCGTCCATTCCGTCGGCATCGCGGGCAAAATGGCTGGAGCGGGTTGCCGCGGCCGTGGTGCCGCGCGGCGCCGATCCGGAACTGGTCCATACGGCGGACTATTTCTGGGAGGTGAACGAGAAGTGGCTGTTCAGCCAGACGGCGTTTGCAGACTTCTGCAGCCAGTACCTGATCGCGAACAAGGATGCCTGGCCACCGGCCGTTCATGAGCGGATCGTGCTGGCTGGGCTGACGGCGCTGGCATCACGTGACCCTGGCGATACTGCCAGTCCGGCAGACATGACTCGCGTCGCGACCGATTTTCTCAATGGCCTGAACATGGTTTCAGATGCCTATTTCGGCGCAGATTCTGAACAGGTCCGGGCGCGCCTCATGGGTGAGGCCGACAGGCTTGCACTCGGCATCAAGGCGGGTTAGGCGCAGCAGGAAAAGCCGGACTGGCGGGAGCCATCCGGTTTCCTCGGGAAAAAGTGCGCGGGAGGAAAGCTCCGGGCACGCGTTTTCAGTCTGTTGGTCTGAAAGGTTGGAAGGTGCGCACCTTCTGCCCTTCATCCCGCGCCAGTTACAGGTGACCGCGCAGGCGGGCACCCGCGCGGCCCGGCCATTATACGCCCGGCCGGGGGCCTGTGGGACAAGCGGGGCGGGATCTGCTGTGCGCCTTGGGCTATCGTGGTGGAGACGGACGCGGGGAGGGCGGGATTCGCCCGGCTCGTCCTTCGATCCCTGCCTGCGCAGGGACAGGCTTCGCTCCGGATGAGCCTTCGGGCGTGGGGATCAGTCCTCGTCGTCGCCCTGTTCATCGCCGGAAAATCCCTGCCGGGGGCGGGCGACGAGTTCGCCGAGGTCTTCCAGGTCGATGAAATTGTCGGCTTCGCGGCGCAGGTCGTCCGAGATCATCGGCGGATTGGAGGCAACTGTGGAAACGACAGACACACGCACGCCGCGCGCCTTCACCGCCTCGACAGCGCGGCGGAAATCACCGTTTCCGCTGAACAGGACGATGTGATCGATATTGCGGGCGGTTTCGAGCATGTCGACGGCCAGTTCGACATCCATGCTGCCGCGAACGCGTTTGCGGCCTTCGCGGTCGGTGAACTCCCGCGCGGGCTTCTTGATGACTGTGTAGCCATTATAGGCCAGCCAGTCGACGAGGGGCCGGATCGGGCTGTATTCGTCGGTTTCGACCAGGGCGGTGTAGTAATTGGCCCTGAGCAGGCGGCCCTTGCCCTGGAATTCCTTCAAAAGCTTGCGGAAATCGATCTCCAGGCCCACGGCGCGGGCGGCTGAATACAGGTTCGCCCCGTCAATAAACAGTGCAATGCGCTCGTCCTTGTAAAAGGCCATTGGCATTATTCCTCCGATGATTTAGGCTTGCGGCTAATAAAACGCCGAAATTTCTTATATGACTGGCATACTCAGGCTGCGTTTCAGGCGCAATAGCCGGGTTGCGCCAGCTTGCTGCACTGCATATAAGGGTCGGCTTCAAGGAGATTGACTGCCCATGGCCCGAGTGACCGTCGAAGACTGCATCCAGAAAGTGCCAAACCGTTTCGAGCTTGTCCTGCTCGCCGCGCACCGCGCACGCATGATCCGCGAAGGCTCGCCCCTCACGGTGGATCGGGACAATGACAAGGATCCGGTCGTGTCGCTGCGCGAGATTGCGGAAGAGTCGGTTGACCTGAAGCTGGTCAAGGAAGCGATGATCTCCAACCTGCAGGAAGTGCGTCCGAGCGAGGAAAGCGAACGCGAAGCCGATCGCATCGCCCTGATGTCTGGCCCGGCAGCCACCGAAGACGACGTAATGCGCGCCTATCAGGCTGAAATCGAGTCCGGACGCGACGACCGGCTCTAGGAGGCTCCATGGACGGCAGCGCCCTTTCCGCGAAGGACAAAGGGGCTGGCGAGGTGGCTGGCACGGAAGTTTCGACTGAAAATCAGGCTGAGCACCGCCACGTGCTGTTACGCGAAGAGCTGATCGCGAAAGTGCGGGCCTATCACCCCCGCGTCAAATCCGAACTGCTGGGCGCGGCCTATGATTTCGCCAAGCTGCATCACGGCTCGCAGACGCGCGATTCCGGCGATGCCTATTATTCCCACCCCGTGGAAGTGGCCAGCCTGCTCGCCGACGTGCGCCTCGACGAGGTGACCATCGTGGCCGGCCTACTGCACGATGTGGTGGAAGACACCGGCATCGACATTGGCGACATCGAAGTGCGCTTTGGCGCGGATGTGGCCGAACTGGTCGACGGTGTCACCAAGCTGGACGCGCTGGAATATTCGTCCAAGGAATCGGCGCAGGCCGAGAACTTCCAGAAATTCATCCTGGCCACGACGAGCGACCTGCGCGTGCTGCTGGTGAAGCTGGCGGACCGTTTGCACAACATGCGCACCCTCAAGCATCGCAAGAAGGCCGAGAGCCGCGACCGCACAGCGCGCGAAACGATGGACATTTATGCCCCGCTGGCGCGTCGTGTGGGCCTCTACTCGCTTGCCGCCGAAATGGAAGACCTTGCCTTCGAGGAACTCAATCCCGAAGCGCGGCGTGCGATCCTCTACCGCCAGGAAGAACTGGAACGCGAGAATGCCGACGATCTCGGGCGTATCGAGAGCGATCTGCAACAACTCATGGACATTTCGGGCATCCAGGCCAAGATCAAGGGACGCCGGAAGCAGCCCTATTCGCTGTGGCGCAAGCTGGAGCGCAAGTCGATTTCGTTCCGCGACGTGGCTGACCTGTTTGCGTTCCGTATCGTGGTGAAGGATGTCGACGATTGCTACCGCGTGCTGGGCGAGGTTCACACGCTGTGGGCCTGCATTCCGGACCGGTTCCGCGACTATATCTCGGTGCCCAAGCCGAATGGCTATGCTTCGCTGCACACGACGGTGCGCGCCTCGGGCAATCGCCGCGTGGAGCTGCAGATCCGCACCGAAGCGATGGACAAGACTGCCGAGTTCGGCGTTGCGGCCCACTGGGGCTACAAGAACAAGTCCTATGGCTTTGATGCAGAGTCCGCCCGTGCGGCGGGCCTTGACCCGGCCGCCAACCTGGAAGCATTTGCCGAGCTGATCCAGGACGGGGCCGACGCAAGCGAGTTTCTCGAACATGCCAAGCTGGAAATGTACCGCGAGCATGTGTTCGCGTTCAGCCCGAAGGGCAAGCTGATCATCCTGCCGGCAGGCGCCATGCCGCTGGACTTTGCCTATGCCGTTCACTCGGCGGTGGGGGATACGGCGATTGGTGCACGGATAAATGGCGAGGTGAAGTCACTGCGCCGCCCACTGAAGAATGGTGACGTGGTGGATATCCTGCGCGGCAAGGTGGCGGCGCCGGTTGTCGGCTGGGAAGCCATGACGATCACCGGGCGGGCGCGCTCTGCCATCCGCCGCCTTGTGCGCGAGCGTGACCAGATGCAGTTCCGGCGCCTTGGCGAAGGCTTGATCAACATGGCGCTGCGGCGCGCGGGGATAGATCCGATCGACGTGAAGATGACCCATACGGCGCAGCTTGCCGGGTTCCAGACCCGCGAGGAAATGGCCGAGGCGGTCGGGCGTGGCCGGATCTCGTCAGCGGACATCATGGAAGCGGCCTTCCCCGGCTATCGCGTCGAACGCTTTGACGACGAGAACAAGCTGCGACTGGACAATGAGCATGCGCGGCTGCTGGTGTCGGGGGAAGACCTGATGCCCGGCGTGACGCTGCATCTGGGCCAGTGCTGCTGCCCGTTGCCGGGGGACCGGATCATGGGCGTGCAGGAGCCCGACAAGGGCCTTGTCGTGCATGTCGCGAGCTGCCCGAAACTGGCCGAATATGACGACCATCCCGAGCTATGGGTCGATCTGAAATGGACGGAACTCGCCAAGACCGGCGCAGTGGCCGTGGGGCGGATCCGCGTCAATGCGTCGAACGAAAAAGGCGTCCTGGCCAAGCTGTGCGCCGCCGTGGCGCAGGCGAATGGCAATATCACGCGCATCGCGACGCAAGAGCGCCATGCCGATTTCACCGAACTGGTGATGGAAATCGAGGTTGAAGACCTGAAGCGCCTGTCGCAGATACTCGCGGCGCTCCGATCCCTGGCCGTGGTGGACCGGGCGGTGCGCGATCAGGAGGTCGAAGATGACGAATGAAGACGTGCTCGCGGTGTTCCGTGAGGCCGGAGCCTTGCTGGAGGGCCATTTCATCCTGTCGTCCGGGCGCCGCAGCCCGGTCTTCCTGCAAAAGGCGCTGGTCTTCTCGCAACCCGAACTGTCGGAGCGGCTGTGCAAGGCGCTGGCAGAAAAGCTGACGGCGCGGTTCGGCAGGATCGACGTGGTGGCCGGGCCGGCCGTGGGCGGGATCATTCCGGGCTATGAACTGGCGCGGCACCTGAAGGCGCGGGCGATCTTTGCCGAGCGCGTGGATGGCAAGCTGCAATTCCGGCGCGGTTTCGCGATTGCCGAAGGCGAGAAGGTGCTGATCGCGGAAGATATCGTGACGACGGGCCTGTCCTTCCGGGAAACCGTGGAGGCGCTGGACAGGCTGCCCGGCGAGGTGGTCGGCGGGGCGTGCATTATCGACCGGTCGAACGGCAAGGCCGATGTCGGGTGCGAACTGGTCTCGCTCGCGGCGGTGGATTTTCCTGACTATGACGCCAATGACCTGCCGCCTGAGCTGGCCGCGATGGAGGCCGTAAAGCCGGGCTCGCGGGGCCTTGCCTGATGGCAGGGCGAATACGCCTCGGCGTCAACATCGATCATGTGGCAACGATCCGCAATGCGCGCGGCGGGACGCACCCTGATCCCATGCGCGCGGCGCTGATGGCGACGGAGGCGGGCGCTGATGGCATTACGCTGCACCTGCGCGAGGACCGCCGGCATATCCGCGATGGCGACCTTGTGGAAATACGCACAGCGACGCAGCTGCCGATCAACATGGAAATGGCGGCGACCGAGGAAATGCTCGACATTGCACTGAAGTTCAAGCCGGAAACGGCGATGTTCGTGCCGGAAGAGCGCGCCGAACTGACAACCGAGGGCGGGCTTGATGCGGCGCGGGCGCACAACCATCTGGCGCATTTCGTTCGTCAGCTGAACAAGAATGGCAGCCGCGTGTCCTTTTTTATCGAGCCCGACATGGTGCAGCTGCATGCGGCGCAGGCGCTGGGCGTGCAGATTTGCGAGTTCCATACGGGGCGGTATGTCGAATTCATCCAGTCGGGCGAGGTGAAACTGGCCGAGCTGGAACTGGACCGGATCCGTACCTGCGCCGAAGAGGCCGTCCGTATCGGGATCGAGCCGCAGGCGGGGCACGGGCTGACCTTTGATACGGTCAAGCCGGTGGCAGCGATCGCGCAGATTACCGAACTCAATATTGGGCACTTCCTTGTGGGCGAGGCGATCTTTATCGGGCTGCCGGCGGCGATTGCCGAGATGCGCCGCCTGATGGATGAGGCCCGGGCATGATTATCGGCATCGGCAATGACCTCTGCAATATTGACCGGATCGCGAAGACGCTGGCCAAGTTTGGCGAGCGGTTTGAAAACCGCGTCTTTACCGAGACCGAGATTGCCCTGGCGCGGCGCCGCCGCCTGACGGCCGAGACCTATGCCAAGCGGTTTGCGGCCAAAGAGGCCTGCGCCAAGGCGCTTGGCACGGGCGTTCCGCGCCACGGCGTGCACTGGAAAGACCTGGGCGTTGTGAACCTGCCCTCGGGCCGGCCGACGCTGACGCTGACCGGCGGCGCGGCCGAGCGACTGGCGAAAATGATTCCCGAAGGGCATGAGGCGGTTATTCATCTGACGATCACGGACGATCATCCGTGGGCGGAGGCGCAGGTTATCATCGAAGCGCTGCCGGTGAAGCCATGAAGCCTGCCCGTCCGAAGCGTACGCGCCTGCGCGCCGCAGCCAAGGCCAACGTGCCGGGCCTTGCCGATGCGCAGGTCAAGGCGATCCAGGAGCGCATTGGCCATCATTTCAAGGACAGGAGCCTGCTCGTGCAGGCGTTCACCCATCCGAGCGCGGTGGCGGCAGCCGATTCCGTTCGCCTGTCGAACCAGAGGCTCGAATTCCTCGGCGACCGCGTGCTGAACCTCCTGATTGCCGAGCGCCTGATCGAGCGGCGCAAGACCGAGAGTGAAGGCGAGCTGGCCCCGCGCCTCAACCGGTTCGTGAAGAAGGGCGCCTGCGCGGAGGCCTTCCGGCATTTCGGCCTTCAGGAACACATCATACTGTCTGACGGCGAAGTGGCGTCTGGAGGCCGCGATCGCGAGTCCACGCTGGGCGATGCCTGCGAAGCGCTGATCGGTGCGATCTATCAGGATGGCGGCCTGTCGGCAGCGCGCAAGTTCGTCGAAGCGGGCTGGACGCACCAGTTCTCGTCGGCGCCTGCCGAAACCCGTGACCCGAAGACTCTGCTGCAGGAATGGGCCCAGGGCCAGGGCCTGCCGCTGCCGAAATACAATGTGATTGAGCGGTCCGGCCCTGACCATGAGCCGGTTTACGAGATAGAAGTGCAAGTACCGCCCCATGGGGCGGCCAAGGCGAAGGGTTCTTCGAAACGCGACGCCGAGCGAAATGCAGCCGCCCTGCTGCTGGACAGCCTGACTGGAACACCATGACTGAAACCGAAATCAACCGCGCTGGCTTTGCCGCCATTATCGGCGCGCCGAATGCGGGCAAGTCCACGCTGACCAACCGCCTTGTCGGGGCCAAGGTAGCGATCGTCACGCACAAGGTGCAGACGACGCGCTTTCCCGTGCGCGGCGTGGCGCAGGTGGGCGACGCGCAGATCGTACTGGTCGATACGCCCGGCATCTTCGTGGCCAAGCGCCGGCTCGACCGGGCCATGGTCAAGGCGGCCTGGAGCGGCGCGGCGGACGCCGATGCCATCGTGCACCTGATCGACAGTTCGGCCTGGGTGGCTGACCGGGCAGGCAACGCCACTGGCGCACAGAAAATGTCGATTGCCGATGACCGCCGCGTGATCGACCAGCTGAAACTGACCGAAAAGCGCGCTTTCCTCGCCCTCAACAAGATCGACCTGTTCCCGCATGACCAGGTACTGCCTGTCATGGCGGAGCTGAGCGACACCGGCGTCTATGACGAGATCTTCATGATCTCGGCCGAGAACGGTGACGGTGTCGACCGGCTGGCCGCTGCGCTCGCGGAGCGGATGCCTGCGGGTACGGCGCTCTATCCGCCGGACCAGACGGCCGACCTGCCGATGCGCCTGCTGGCGGCGGAGGTGACGCGCGAGAAGCTGCTGCTGCGCATGCACCAGGAACTGCCCTACCAGCTGATGGTCGAGACCGAGAGCTGGGAAGAGAGGAAGGACGGATCTGTCCGTGTGCAGCAGGTGATCGTGGTCGGACGGGAGGGCCACAAGGCCATGGTGCTGGGCAAGAATGGCGCCTCGATCAAGGAAATCGGGCGGATGGCGCGCAAGGAACTGACGGAGATGCTGGACCGGCCCGTGCACCTATTCCTGTTCGTGAAAGTGGACGAAAAATGGCAGGAGCGGCGGGACAGTTATTCCGGCATCGGCCTGGAGTTTGATGTCTAGAAGCCCCTCCCTCTGGGGAGAGGGGTTGGGGTGAGGGGACGCCGCGTTGTCCCCGGGAGCATGATTTGATGGATTACCTGAATGATGCCACTCGCCTCCGCAACCAGATACCAATGGGCAAGCCTGTGACCCCTCACCATCAACCCCCACTCCCAGAGGGAGAGAGGGCTTCAGCATGAACTGGACCGATGACGGACTGATCCTTGGCGGACGCCGGTTTGGTGAGGGCGGGCTGATCCTTGATGTGCTGACCAAGACGCGGGGGCGGCGGTCCGGCCTGGTCTATGGCGGCGCATCGCGCGCGCGGCGCGGCCAGTATGAGGCGGGAAATACGCTGTCCCTGTCATGGACCGGGCGGCTCGAGGAACAGCTCGGCCGGTTCGATGTGGCCGAGGCGAGCCGCGAGAGGGCCGCGCGCGTGCTGGATGATGCCGGGGCCTTGGCGGCGATTTCGGCGGTGACCACATTGCTGCGCGGCGCGCTGGACGAGGGCGATGCGGCGGGTTCGGCGCTCTATGAGGCGACGACGTTACTGCTCGACCAGATCGAGGCGCAGGACGTCTGGCCTGCTTTATATGTCCGCTGGGAACTCGGGCTTTTGTCGTCGCTCGGCTTCGGGCTTGATCTCGAGGCCTGTGCCCTGAGCGGCGCGAATGACGGGCTGACCCATGTGTCACCCAAGACAGGGCGTGCCGTGCGCGGATCGGAGGCCGAAGACTATGTCAGCCGGCTTCTGCGCCTGCCGGGCTTTCTTGTGTCGTCCGAGGCGCCGGTGGGCGTGACCGACATTGCCGACGGCCTTGCCCTGACGGGGCATTTCATCGAAACGCGCGTGTTCAACGGCATGAACCGCGCCGTGCCTGCGCAAAGGGCGCAGCTGGTGGCGCGGCTGCTGAAGCGAGGCTAGACGCTGGCGCTGGGGCGGGCGCCGACGCGCTCGAACCAGGCGGTGAGGTTCTTCAATTCCGGGTTCAGCGGCTGGCCGATCTGGTTGCCGAAGGCCTGGAAGCAGAACAGCATGATGTCGGCGAAACTGAAGACATCCCCGGCAATATGGTCGCGGGTGGCGAGCTGGCCGTCGAGGAAGGCAAGCTTGTCCTGCGCGCGGGCCTTCAGGCCGGGGGCGGCGTCTGGCAGGCAGCGTGTGCGGTCCTTGAACATGGCGAGGCCCTCGGCAAAGCGGAAGCCATTGGTCATCGGTTCCAGCACGTTGAGGTCTGTCCAGCGCGTCCAGCGGCGCGTCTGGGCGCGTTTCTCGGGCGTCGCGCCGAACAGGCTGTCGCCGGTATGGGTCTCGTCGAGATATTCGCAGATCGGCCAGATCTCGGTGATGATGCTGCCATCGTCGAGTTCCAGCGCGGGCGACTGGGCGGCCGGATTGACCGAGAGATAGGGCTCGCCGAGATTCGCGCCCTTGACGATGTCGACGTCCTGCGTGGGCAGGGTGATGCCGCGTTCGGCCATGAACATGCGCACGACATGCGGGTTGGGGCCGATGGATGTGTAGAGTTTCATGAGGTGCTTCCCTTTGGAATCATTCTTGTTTTCAGCTTGTCGCAAGGATGTAGATCGCCCGTCCTGCTAGCGGGAAGAGCATCAGTGTCGATGCGATGAACATGTAGAATCGGATCATGACCTTGTTGGCGGTGGCCTGCCAGATCGAGTGTACGATGCGGATGGCGACGTACGCCCACGCAAAGCCGACATCAACCAAGCCTGCAGATCCGCTGAGCGCGAGGGCCAGAGCCAAGGCATAGAAAATGGTCGGCTGTTCCATGAGATGGTTGTAGTTGTCCGAAATCTGGCGGACTTCCGAGGGCAGGGCGTTGAAGGCGTCGCTGCGCGTATGCTTGGCCTTTTCAGGGTGCATCTGCGCCTTTTGCATCGCCGGGACACGCGTCTTGAGCATCCATATCCACATCACCAGTGACCAGGCCGCAAGGACGGCAACGGGCAGAAGCATGGCATGGGTCATTTGAAACTCCCTGATCTTCTTGTTTTTCAGCAGTGTAGCGAAGATTGCCGGGTGCAGAAGGGGAGTCCTTGCGGCAGGTGCCTTAGCGGCAGATGCCGCCATTGCCCATGTCGAAGTGGAAATGGTCCGCGTGGGCGGCATTATAGTCGGGGCCGAGGGTGACGGAGAAGATATCGCAGCCGCCTTCGTGCACGCGCTTGAGGAATTTCGCCTCCTTTCCGCCTTGTTTCCAGTGGGTTTTCACGTCGATCAGGCGGCCATCCTCAAGGCGGAAGCCGGAAATGTCGACGGCATTGGCGTGGGCATGTTCGGAGAGGCGGCCGCTGCCGGCGATGTTGCGACAGGAGAAGCTGCCATAGGTTTCGATCCGGGCGAGGGGTGAGCCGAAGATTTCCACTGCTGCCGGGCGGGCGACATGGCGTTCCCAGGTGTAGAGGGCGGCCGTCTGGGCGCAGGTCATGCTGAGTGTGGCGGAATAGGGGGTGAGGGTGCGGTCGAGGGTGAGGGCGCCCCGCAGGCTGCATTTCTGGCCTTTGGGGTCGTCTTCGAGCGGGGTGTAGAGGATGGATGCCGAATCGAGGGCCGCGAAACAGACGTCCCGCTGGTCACGGGCGCGCTCCAGCTTGGCCTTGGTGCCGAAGCCGATCCGGTCTGTCAGGTCGATGGGCGCGAACGGGTTGTGCCGCGGCGGCGCCACCCACAGGAGCAGGGCGACCACAAGCACGGGTACGCCGAGAAGGAGGAGCCAGGCCCGAAACTCAGTCATTTGCTTGCGTTTTACCCATTCCTTAACCAAACCGCCGTTTCTGTTAATGCTGCGCAGTGGCCCGAGTCGGTATAGACCGGGCCCCTGCACCAGAATGTGGCACGAGATGCAAAGAGGCCAGAATGACCGACCTGCTTGACGGTGGCCCGGAAGACCGGATCATCAATGAACCCATGAGTGAGGCGCTGTCGAAGCGCTATCTCGCCTATGCGCTCTCGACCATTACCTCCCGCGCGCTGCCGGATGTGCGTGACGGCCTGAAGCCGGTTCAGCGGCGCATCCTGTATGGGATGCGGGAGCTGAAGCTGGATCCCGAAGGCGGTTTCCGCAAGTGCGCCAAGATTGTCGGCGACGTGATGGGTAACTGGCACCCGCACGGCGACAGCTCGATCTATGACACGCTGGTGCGCCTGGCGCAGGATTTCAACGTCCGCTACCCGCTGGTCGATGGCCAGGGCAACTTTGGCAATATCGACGGGGATAGCGCAGCCGCCTATCGCTATACCGAAGCGCGGATGACCCATGCGGCGGAACTGCTGCTGGATGGCCTCAGCGAGAACGCCGTCGATTTCCGCGCCAACTATGCCGAGAATGACGAAGAGCCGGTCGTGCTGCCGGCGGGCTTCCCGAACCTGCTCTGCAATGGTGCGACGGGTATCGCGGTGGGCATGGCGACCAGCATTCCGCCGCACAATGCGGCCGAGGTGATCGATGCCGCGCGCTTCCTGATCGAGACGCCGAAGGCGACGACGGCTGACCTGATGCAGTTCGTGAAGGGGCCGGATTTCCCGACAGGCGGCGTGATCGTCGAATCCCGTGAATCCATGCTCGACGCCTATGAGACGGGCCGGGGCAGCTTCCGCATGCGGGCGAAATGGGAGGTCGAGGATACCGGCCGGGGCACCTACCAGATCATCGTGACGCAGATTCCCTACCAGGTGCAGAAATCGCGCCTGCTGGAGAAGCTGGGCGAGCTGTTGGAGCAGAAGAAACTGCCGCTGCTGGACGATGTGCGCGACGAGAGCGCCGAGGACGTGCGCCTCGTGCTGGTGCCGCGCGCCAAGACGGTGGAACCCGACGTGCTGATGGAAAGCCTGTTCAAGGTCTGCGACCTGGAAACGCGTTTCAGCATGAACATGAACGTGCTGCACAAGGGCGCGCCGCAGGTCATGGGCCTGAAGGACGTGCTGAAGGCCTATCTGGAGCATCGCCGCGAAGTGGTCGTGCGCCGCGCCGAGTTTCGCCTCGACAAGATCGAGAAGCGCCTGCACCTGCTCGACGGCTACCTGATCGCCTATCTCAATATCGACGAGGTGATCCGCATCATCCGCGAAGAGGATGAGCCCAAGCAGGAATTGATGGCGCGGTTCGGGATTTCCGACATCCAGGCCGAAGCCATCCTGAACCTGCGTTTGCGGGCCTTGCGCAAGCTGGAAGAAATGGAAATCCGTGGCGAGCACACCAAGCTGGTCGAGGAGCGCGACGAGCTGGTCAAGCTGATCGGGTCGACCGCGCGCCAGTGGACGAGCGTTTCCAAGCAGCTGAAGGCCGCGCGTGACCAGCTGACCGAAGACCCGGCGCTGGGTGATCGCCGCGCGCAGTTTGAAGACGCGCCGGATGTGGACCTGGCCGCTGCCCTTGAAGCCTCGCGCCCGAAGGAGCCGCTGACGGTTGTCCTGTCGGCGCAGGGCTGGATACGCGGGATGAAGGGCCACGGCCTGGACCCGGATGCGACCAAGTTCAAGGATGGCGACGAGCTGTACCTGAGCGAAGAAGTGATGAGTACGGACAAGATCATCCTGATGGCGTCGGATGGCCGGGCGTTCACGCTGATGGCCGACAAGCTGCCGGGCGGGCGCGGGCATGGCGAGCCGATCCGCCTGTCGATCGAGCTGGAGGACAGCGTGGATATCGTTGCGATGTTCAAGCTGGAGGAGGGCCGCAAGCGCGTCATGGCCTCGACCGTCGGCTATGGTTTTGTGGTCGACGAGAAGGAACTGGAATCCAACCGCAAGGCGGGCAAGCAGGCGGTCAATACCGGCGAGGGTACGCTGAACGTTTGCATGCCGGTTGAGGGCGACATGCTGGCCGTGGTCGGATCAAACCGGAAGATGCTGATCTTCCCGCTCGACGAGCTGCCCGAAATGGCGCGCGGTAAGGGCAACAAGCTGCAGGCCTATCGCGGCAAGGACACGCTGGCCGACCTGATGACGTTCGACAAGCGCGACGGCCTGATCGTGATGGCTGGCGGGCGCCACCGTGCCTTCCCGGAATGGGAAGAGTGGATCGGCAAGCGGGCCCAGGCCGGCAAGACCGTGCCGAAGGGCTTCCCGCGGACGGGCACGTTTAACGGCTGACACGCCACAAGGGCCGCGACAGGCAACCAGTCCGGCGGGCGCCATGAATAAGCGTTAATGGACCGAGCTTAGGTGAACTCACGTATTGAGTTCAGCCGGGGCGTGACTAAATTTTTCCCTGCGGCCCTGTCCTGACAGGGGCTGAGGGCCGCGCGTCGATAACCAGTTTGGAAAGGAACTTAAAATGTCATTCCGTGATTTGATTCCCTTCGGAAACAGGTCGAACCTTCCGGTTCTTGGTCCGTCGAACGATCCCTTTGAAACACTGCATCGCGGTATTGACCGCCTGTTTCAGGATGTCTGGCAGAGCAACGGCTTGGAGCGGCATTTTGCGTCAGGCAATGGCGCAATCAGCATGCCGGAAATCGAGGTTTCCGAAACCGACACTGCATATCTGATTGAAGCTGACCTGCCGGGCATGAGCGAAAACGAAGTCGAGGTGAATGTCGCCGATGGCATCCTGACGATCGAGGGCGAGCGCAAACATGCGGAAAACAAGAAGGAAAACGGCATCCAGTATTCGGAGCGTTCCTACGGCATGTTCAAGCGTTCGCTGCAATTACCGAACGACGTGAAAGAGGGCGACATCAAGGCGACCTTCAAGAACGGCGTCATTCATGTCGAGCTGCCGAAATCGCCGGAGAAGGTCGAAAAGGTCCGGCGTGTCGAAATCAAGAAGGCCGACTAGGCAGGCGTCCGGCATTTTCTGCAATCAATGAAGGACTGCCCGCAGTCAGCCCTTCATGCTTGGGTCAGTTGGACAGCTGCTCCAGCACGGCATTCATCAGCGGCCCGATCTCCGTGTTCAGCACCAGGTCCGCATAGGCATCCTGATCGGTGGGTTCGCGGTTGACGATGACCAGTTTGGCGCCGTTGCGCTTGGCTTCCAGCGGGATGCCGGCGGCGGGGTAGACGACGAGGGACGAGCCAAGCACAAGGCAGAGGTCGCAGAGCAGGGCTTCTTCAGCGGCGCGTTCCATCTTGTCTTCCGGCATGGCCTGGCCGAACGATATGGTCGCGGTCTTGATCAGGCCGGTGCAGAACACGCAGGTCAGGTCCTCGTCCGCTTCCCAGCGGGGCTTGAGCTTTTCGATCTCGTAGCGCTTGCCGCAGGTGAGGCAGCGCGCATAGGTGGCGTTGCCGTGCACCTCGATGACCTGCTCTGGCGGCACGCCGGACTCCTGGTGCAGGTTGTCGACATTCTGCGTCACCACCGCGCCGACCTTGCCCGAGGCGACGAGCCGCGCCACGGCGCGGTGGCCAGCATTGGGGCTGGCGCCGACCCAGCCGGCCGAGCGGTTGAAGACGCGCGTCCAGGCTTCGCGGCGCTGGTCGCGCGAGGCGACAAAATCCTGGAAGTAGATCGGCTTCATCGTGGACCAGACGCCGCCGGGGCTGCGGAAATCGGGAATGCCGCTCTCGGTCGAGATGCCCGCACCGGTGAAAACCATCACGCGCGTTGCCGCGTTGATCATGCGCGCGAGGGTGGCAGCGTCGGACATGGCGCCAGTTTAAGCAAACTTGAATGGTAAGAGCCAGCGGGTTGGCCTGACTTGCGCAAAACGCGTCTGGCCGCTAGGCCATGTGTATCTGATTTTGTGGAGGGACGGCTCATGAGCCCCATTCTAATCGTTCTGGCGGCAGTGGTCGCCGTCGTCGGCTTTGTCATCCTGATCTACAACGGCCTGGTGATGAAGCGCCAGCGGGTCAATCAGGCCTTTGCCGACGTGGACGTTCAGCTGAAGCAGCGCCAGAACCTGATCCCGAACCTTGTCGAGACGGTGAAGGGCTATGCCAAGCACGAGCAGGAAACCTTCCAGCAGGTGATCGCGGCGCGCAGTGCGGCGCAGTCGGCATCGACCCCTGCAGAGATGTCTGCGGCCGAAGGCATGCTGACCGGCGCGCTGGGCAAGCTGTTCGCGCTGGCCGAAGCCTATCCGGACCTCAAGGCGAACCAGAACTTCATCCAGCTGCAGAACGAGCTCTCGGCGATCGAAGACAAGCTGGCCGCGGCGCGGCGTTTCTACAACTCCGCCGTGCAGGACTACAACACCTCACGCGAGCAGTTCCCCGGCTCCATCATTGCCGGGATGTTCAGCTTCGAGCCGCGTGACTTCTTCGATGTCGGCCTTGAAGGCCGCGAGGCGCTCAGCACACCGCCTGAAGTGAAGTTCTAATCCTTCCTGTTTGCATGTAGTGTGCCTCCCATGCCTGTCGTGGAAGGACATGAGATGAGATTTCCGATTCTGGCTGCGGCCATGTGGCTGGGCGCCTGCGCGAGTTCCGGCGGCGGCTGGAGCGCGTCGGCATGGGACGGCCTCGTGCCGCAGACCATTGGGACGCAGAATTATGCCTTCCTTGCCGCGCCGATGGCCGGACAGGGCTTCAAGCTGAAATTCACGATAAAGACGGATGGCAGTTTTGGCGTAGCCAGCGCCGGGCCGCCGACTCAGGCCGAACTGGAGGAGGCCGCGATTGCGGCAGCGCCGGAGGGCTGCAGCTTCGTGTCACTGGAAATGACGCCCGATGGAGGGGCGGAAGCGGAGTATGATTGCGGGTAGTCGAGCCGCGCTTTCGAAGTGCTCATCCTTGTAACTCAGCACTTCGCACATGTGCTATTGTTGGCGGTGCGGCGGCGGGTTGCAGTCCGTCTCATCCTTGGGCCTTGAAGCCCGCAGCTCAGCGAGGATCGCAACCCGCCGGTTCATCGACCCCGAACAGTCGCCAGGGCCGCAAGGCGAGCCCGCTTAGGCAAGGATGGGATCCGATGGACATTTATGCAGGTATAGACGTTTCGAAGGATTGGCTGGATGTGAGTGTCGAGCCATCGGGACAGGCCGTACGTTTTCGCCGCGACGCGGACGGGCTGGATGAGTTGGCGGGGTTCCTGCGGCCTCAGGGCCGTTGCCTGGCGGTGGTGGAGGCGACCGGCGGGCTCGAGGCGGTGGTGACCGCCAGTCTGGCGGCGGCCGGTCTGGACGTTGTCACGGTCAACCCGGCTCAGGTGCGGGCGTTTGCGTTCAGTCTCGGACAGCGGGCCAAGACCGACAAGGTCGATGCCCGGGTGATTGCGCTGTTCGCACAGGCGGTCCGCCCGCCTGTGCGGGCGCTGCCGGATGCACAGGCGCGGGAACTGGCCGACCTGGTCAGCCGCCGGCGCCAGATCATCGCGATGATTGTCGCCGAACGCCAACGCGAGCATCGTGCCTCTCCCCGCATGAAGAAGTCGATTGCCCGGCTCGTCCGGGCGTTGGAGAAGGAGCTGTCGAGTGTCGATGGCGGCATTGATGAGGCCGTCCGCAACTCGCCGGTATGGGCACAGACCCTTGACCTTCTGACCTCGGTGCCCGGTATCGGGGATCAGATCGCCCGGACACTAATCGCGGAGCTGCCTGAACTTGGCAGCCTGGACAGACGTCAGATTGCGGCACTGGCCGGACTGGCGCCTTACACACGCCAGTCCGGCCAGTGGCGCGGGCAAAGCTTCATCAGCGGCGGGCGCGCCAGCGTCCGGTCGGCCCTGTTCATGGGGGCCATGGTCGCCGCACGCTACAACCCAACCCTCAAAACCTTCCGCGACGATCTGATCGCCCGCGGAAAACCAAAGAAGCTCGCCCTCATCGCCGTCGCCAGAAAACTACTCACCATCCTCAACGCCATCATCAGGGACAAAAAATCATGGCAAACCGCTTGACCCCCAAGACAGTCGCTGAGCGAAGTCGAAGGACGAGGTCCGGGCGGTAAATATTGGAAGCCCGCGCTCGTCCTTCGACTTCGCTCAGGATGAGCCCCTCAGGGTGCCGAGTCCCAGCACAGGCAAGGCCGCGCGAAAGTATGCCGCTGAACAAGCGCGCCTCGAACACGAAATCGTTCCATTGCGAAATGAAAACCGCGCCAAATTGACCTGAACGTCAACGTAAACCTTGCGTCTTTGGCGGCGGACGGCTAGTCACGGCGCACTATCTCAACCCCTCGAAACCAAAGGGAGCACCGCATGAAGGTCCTCGTGCCCGTCAAACGCGTGATCGATTATAACGTGAAAGTCCGCGTCAAGCCGGACAAGTCCGGCGTCGACCTCGCAAACGTCAAGATGTCCATGAACCCGTTCGACGAGATTTCCGTCGAAGAGGCTGTCAGGATGAAAGAGGCCGGCACGGTCACCGAGATCGTGGTTGTCTCCATTGGGCCCCAGCAGGCCCAGGAAACCCTGCGCACGGCGCTCGCCATGGGCGCAGATCGCGGCATCCTGATCAAGACCGATGCGACCGTCGAACCGCTGGCCGTGGCCAAGCTGCTGGCCAAGGTCGTTGCCGAAGAAAGCCCGGAACTCGTGCTGCTCGGCAAGCAGGCGATTGATGACGACTCCAACCAGACCGGCCAGATGCTGGCCGCGCTGCTCGACTGGCCGCAGGGCACGTTCGCCTACAAGCTGGAAAAGGATGGCGGCAAGCTGACCGTCACCCGCGAAGTCGATGGCGGCCTGCAGACGGTTGCGCTCACCCTGCCAGCCATCGTCACGGTTGACCTTCGCCTGAACGAGCCGCGCTATGCCTCGCTGCCGAACATCATGAAGGCCAAGAAGAAAGAGATCGCCGAGAAATCGCCGGAAGACTATGGCGTCGACATCTCGCCGCGCCTCACCGTCATCTCCGTCACCGAGCCGCCTGTGCGCAAGGGCGGCGAGAAGGTCGAAGATGTGGCCGCGCTGGTCGCCAAACTCAAAACCGCAGGAGCTGTGTAATGGCCGTCCTCGTAATTGCTGAACACCACCATGGCGGCCTGTCGGACGCGACCCACAAGGTTGTCACCGCCGCCTCGAAATTCGGCGGCGACGTCGACATCCTCGTTGCCGGTGAAAACGCTGGCGCAGTGGCCCCGGAAGCGGCCAAGGTCTCCGGCGTCCGCAAGGTGCTGAAGGCCGAAGGCGACAGCCTGCGCAAGCAGACCGCCGAAGCCATGGAAGCCCTCGTCGTGCCGCTAATGGCCAACTATGACGCCGTCTTCATCGCCGCCACCACCACCGGAAAGAACATCGCGCCCCGCATCGCCGCAAAGCTCGATGTCATGCAGCTCTCGGAAATCGTCGAAGTCATTGACCAGAGCACGTTCGTGCGCCCGATCTATGCCGGCAACGCGATCATGACGGTCAAATCCTCCGACGCGAAGAAAGTCATCACCGTGCGCGGTACGGCTTTCCCGGCGGCCGGCAATGACGGTTCGGCCTCGATCGAAGACGCTGCGGCGCCTTCCGGCCCGTTCAAGTCGGAATTCGTTTCGGAAGAAATGGTGAAATCGGATCGCCCCGAACTCACCGGCGCCAAGCGTGTCGTCTCCGGCGGCCGCGCTCTTGGTTCTGCCGAAAAGTTCCAGGAAGTGATCATCCCGCTCGCCGACAAGCTCGGCGCAGCTGTCGGCGCCTCGCGCGCGGCGGTTGATGCGGGCTATGCGCCCAATGACTACCAGGTCGGCCAGACCGGCAAGATCGTTGCGCCGGAACTTTACATCGCCATCGGCATTTCGGGCGCCATCCAGCACCTGGCCGGCATGAAGGATTCCAAGATCATCGTCGCGATCAACAAGGACGAGGAAGCCCCGATCTTCCAGGTCGCCGATTATGGTCTCGTGGCAGATCTCTTCAATGCGGTGCCGGAACTGACCGCCGCCCTCTAGAATACTGCGTTTCCTCCCAAACGCTTGAAGCCCGGCGCTTGCGCCGGGCTTTTTTTGTTGGGCCGCCTCGTCCGGCCTCTGTGCCCTGCGCGCCACAGGCTGCGCACAACGCAGTGAATTCTGCTGACTGAAGCTTGATCTTTGACGCACTGCACAAAAAGGATATGAGCTTGGTGTAACAAAACTTGCACGTTCAGGATGACACGCACATGGCAGAGCTCAAAACCGTTGGAGTGATCGGCGCAGGCCAGATGGGCAATGGGATTGCCCATGTTGCCGCGCTGGCAGGCTATGACGTCATCATGACCGATATATCCGACGATGCGCTGGCCAAGGGCGTGACCACGATCGAAGGCAACATGCACCGCCAGGTCCTGCGCCACATGATCACGGACGAGGCCATGAAGACCGGCCTCAAGCGCATCAGGACGTCTTCCTCCATCAAGGCGCTCGAAGAAACCGACCTCGTCATCGAGGCGGCGACCGAGAAGCGGGAAATCAAGGAGCAGATTTTCCGCTCGATCTGCGAAATCGTGCCCGCGCACACCTATCTGGCCACCAACACATCCTCGATCTCCGTCACGCGCCTCGCCTCGGTCACCGACCGGCCTGACAAGTTCATCGGCATGCATTTCATGAACCCGGTGCCGCTGATGAAGCTGATGGAAGTCATCCGCGGCCTCGCGACCAGCCAGGACACGTACGAAACCGCCATCACCTTCGCCGAGCGTCTCGACAAGACCACGACTAATGCCGAGGACTATCCGGCCTTCATCGTGAACCGCATCCTGGTCCCGATGATCAACGAGGCGGTCTACACGCTGTATGAAGGCGTCGGCACGGTGGAATCGATCGACACGGCCATGCGCCTTGGCGCCAACCACCCGATGGGCCCGCTGACACTGGCAGACTTTATCGGCCTCGATACCTGCCTGTCGATCATGCAGGTCCTGCATGACGGCCTTGCCGACACCAAGTACCGGCCCTGCCCGCTTCTGGTGAAATATGTCGAGGCCGGCTGGGTCGGCAAGAAGGTCGGCAAGGGTTTCTACGACTATTCCGGCGAATTCCCCGTCCCGACGCGGTAGTCCATCGCTAATGCCGTGACCGGTAACGGGACTTAACCCCCGCTTAACCCGCGGCGCCCAGCTTCCCCTCCTCATCCGAGGAGGCTGGCATGGCGTTCAAGTTCACCATCAAACCCTGGGTCGCTTCGGCCCTCATACTGGCATCCTGCGCCGGGATCGTGGCCTTGGCTGCACAGGCGGCCACGGACGGTCCCGCAAGTGTCTACTGGTCGGACGGCGACAGCGGCCGCCTGCCGGACGGCACGAAATTCCGCCTGCATGATGTCGATTCCCCGGAAACCGGCAGCCTGCGCCAGCGCGGCGGCGCCAAATGCGAAGCCGAGCGCGTGCTCGGCTACACCGCCAAGGAGGCGGCCGTCGAACTGACGCGCGACAGGGACATCGTCATTTCGCGCGCCTACGGGCCGGACCGTTACGGGCGCCAGGTCGTCGATCTCAAAATCGGCGGCAGGGATGTCGCGCAGGCCCTGATTGCGGGCGGCACCCACAAGGCATGGAATTATGATGGCGGTGAGGACAAGCCGGACTGGTGCCCCGCGGGCGCACGCCGGGCAGTTTCGCCCTAGCCGTCACCCGCCGGACCAGCGCCGCAGCAGGTTGGAGATCACCTTGTCGAGCACAAGGTGCTCAGGATCATTCGCTGCCAGTTTGCCCGCGAGCGAGGCGCGCAAATTTTCCAGTTCGAACAAGGCCTCGCGTGCCTGCGGATCGCGCACGGCGCTTTCGATCCAGCCGATACAGGCCAGCCGCTCGCCGCGCGTTACCGGGCGCACTTCATGGATGTCGCCCGACGGGTAGAGCACAAGGTCGCCCGCCGCCGGCTTGGCGGCATGTAGGCCGCCCTGCGTCTCGACCACCAGTTCGCCGCCATCATAGGTGTCCGGTTCGCTGAGGAAGAGGGTGAAGGACAGGTCGGTGCGCACCCGCTCGTCACCGGCGCCGACCCGCGCATTGTCGACATGGCGGCCGTAGAAGCCGCCCTCTCCGGTCCGGCTCAGCATCAGGCGGGAGAAACGGTGCGGCTGGGCGGCGCCAGCCAGCACAGGATGGGACACTATGGCCTCCATCAGGAAGGCGTGCAGCGCCTCGCCGGGCACGGATCTCAGATTGGCCTGCAGGTTGCGCTTCACCGCTCTCGCCCGCCCTCCGGCCGTGCGCGTGCCATCAACCCAGTTCAGGGTCTCGGCCTTTTTCCGGACGCGGGCCAGGTCGCGCGCATTCAGCAGATTGGCGATGGTCAGGAACATGAACTGTAAAATCCCGCTGAAAGTTATTGAGAATGACTTGCAGGTGCTAGCGTATCGGGCGTAGGTTCAGCGCGCAATCGAAACCCCGGAGCTGCGACGATGACCTATACCCCGAAACGTTGGATTGGGCTTGGCCTCGGCGCCGCTTTGCTCGGCTCGGCCGCCTGCGGCGGTCCGGGGGATGCGCCGGTCAAGGCTGACCCGCCCGCTCCCAAGCTGGCCGATGCCCCCGCATCAATGGCGGGTGAAGGCGGTGAAGGGGGCGGCGAAGGCGGTGCCATGGCGGGTCACGCTGACATGCAGACGCTTCCGGTCGACAAGCGCGTGGCCTTCATGTCCGGCCATGTCGCCGCCGGTCTCGCCCTGTATCGCGCCGGTGCGCCTGACCAGGCCGCCCGCCACCTGCTGCACCCCGTTTCGGAAACCCATGCGGCTGAACGCGCGGGCATTGATGCCCTCGGCTTTGACGCCGCCATTTTCGAAAATGTGTCAGCCGCGCTCGACGCCGGCAAGTCGGCGGATGAAATCGCGCCCCAGCTCGACGCAGCCGAAGCCAATATCAGCCTGCTGCAGCAGAACGCCAATGGCGACCCGGTCGGCCAGATCGATTTCCTCATGGATACCTGTCTCGAGGAGTACACGATTGGCGTCGTGAACGGCGTCATCGACAATGCCGGGGAATATCAGGACGCCTATGGCTTCTCGGTGGTTGCGCGCGATATTGCCAAACGCCTCGGCACGCCGGAATCAGAGCCGCTGGTCCTGGAACTGGAACTGCTTGTCCGCATGTGGCCGTCAGAGGGCCCGCTTGCCGACAGTATCCCGGCTCCGGTCAGCGAAATTGCCGCGCAGGTCAGCCGGGTGAAGCTCGAACTATCCGGCCTTGGCTAGGAGCGCATCGATAAACCCGATCGCTTCGATCGAGGCCCAGTCGGCATCGCCCGCGAGGCGGGCAATCTCCCGCCCGTCCGGTCCGTACAGGATGCTCGTCGGAAAGCCTTTGACCCCTGCCTCATACACGATTTCGTAGTTTTCAGGTGGGGCGATGTGGAAGGTGATATTCGCCGCGCCAAGCTCGCCGAGCCGCCTGGCCGCGTAGGCCTTGTCGTCCATCCCGTCGACACTGATCGCCACCACCTCGAACCCATCGCCCCCGCGGGCCTTCTGCAAGGCGCCAAGCGACGGCATTTCCCGCTCGCACGGCGCACACCAGGTCGCCCAGTAATTGACCAGAACGGTCTTGCCCTTCCAGGCGTCCAGCGTGACGGGTGTGCCGTCCGCCGCGAACATGCTGGCGGCAGGCGCGGCCTCTCCCGCCGAGGTGAAATCCAGCTTGGCCATTTCGCCCCTGGCATGGCGTTCAAGCGGATTTGACGGCGCCTTTCCGCCCGCTGCGCTGATCAGCACATAGACAATCGCGGCAAGGGCGACCAAGAAGAGGCCGATAAAGGCTAGGCGGGTCATCGGAAGCGGTCTCCTGGCGTCGAATGAGGGATATGGCAATGAACCAGGGCAAAGGCCAGACAATGTGGGGAGGACGCTTTGCCGCGACTCCCTCCGAAATCATGGACGAGATCAATTGCTCGCTCGATATCGACCGGCGCATGGCTGAGGAAGATATTGCCGGAAGCCGCGCCCACGCTGACATGCTGGCCGAAATGCGCATCATTTCCGACGACGACAATGAGGCCATCCAGTCCGGCCTGGACGCTGTGCTCGGCGAGTTGCGCGATGGCAGCTTCCCGTTCCGGCGCGAGCTGGAAGATATCCACATGAATGTCGAGGCGCGCCTGAAAGAGCTGATCGGCGCTCCGGCCGGCCGCCTCCACACGGCCCGCTCGCGCAATGACCAGGTCGTCACCGATTTCCGGCTCTGGACGCGAAGGGCGCTTGACGGGGCAGGGGCGCTGGTCGCCGATCTGCAGGCTGCCCTCGTGCGCCGCGCCGACGAGCATGCCGCCACCATCATGCCCGGCTTTACCCATTTGCAGACCGCCCAGCCGGTCACCCTCGGCCACCACCTGCTCGCCTATGTCGAAATGGCCTCGCGGGACCGGTCGCGCCTCGCCGATTGCGCGGTGCGGCTGAATGAATGCCCGCTCGGCGCGGCGGCGCTGGCCGGCACGGGTTTTCCGATCGACCGGGACATGACCGCCGAGGCGCTCGGCTTTGCCCGGCCCATGGCCAATTCGCTGGACGCGGTTGCCTCGCGCGATTTTGCCCTCGAGGCGCTTGCGGGCCTCTCCATCGCGGCGACGCACCTGTCGCGTCTCGCCGAAGAGATCGTCCTGTGGACCAGCCCCCAGTTCGGCTTTGCCAACCTGACGGATGCCTGGTCGACCGGCAGCTCGATCATGCCCCAGAAGCGCAACCCGGATGCGGCAGAACTCGTGCGCGCCAAGGCGGCGCTCATCACCGCGAATTACAGCGCGCTTCAGGGCGCCATCAAGGCCCTGCCGCTCGCCTATGCCAAGGACCTGCAGGACGACAAGCGCCTCACCTTCGAGGCCTTTGACACGTTCAACCTGTGCGTCCGCGCCATGACCGGCATGGTGGAGACGATCCGATTCAAGCCCGATGCCATGCGCGCCGCCGCTGCGCGGGGCTTTTCCACCGCGACCGATCTGGCCGACTGGCTCGTGCGCGAACTCGGCCTGCCCTTCCGCGAGGCCCACCACGTTACCGGCACGCTGGTCGCCAAAGCGGAAGAGACATCCTGCGACCTCGCCGAACTGCCTCTGGCCGACATGCAGGCCGTCCATGCCGGGATCACGCAAGCCGTGTTCGATGTGCTGACGGTCGAGGCATCTGCCTCATCTCGGACATCTTATGGCGCTACAAGCCCTGTTCGCGTCGCTGAACAAGTGGCACAGTGGAAACAGAGATTGCGACTGGAGTAACCCGAATGAAACGCCCTCTTCTGCTCGCTGCTGTGCTGATCGCTGCCGGCAGCCTCTCCGCTTGCGGCCTGACAGGCGACCTGAAGCGCCCGTCCCCCCTGTGGGGTGATCCGAACGAGACGCTTGAGCCCGCCAACCTGCCGGACCAGGCCGAATCCGACCTGCCTCCGCTGCCGGAACGCGAGACCGGTCCCACCGACGAAGCCGATGACGAGCTGCTCGGCGGCACAGACGGTAACTGATCATGTTGCCGCCTGCCCTGCGCCGCGTGCGGTTCGGTGCCGTGTCCCTGACTGGCGCGCTCCTGCTTGCCGCCTGCCAGATGAATGGGGCCCGCGTGACCCCGCCCGCCTCGCCGGTCCAGCCGCTGGTCGTGCCGGTCGTGCCCGTCGACCAGGATGGTGAACGCATCAACCAATGGGGCGGTATCGTGCCGGATACCATACCCACCGTGCCCATCGATGATGGCGGTCTCGGCGAAGTGGAATAGACAGGCCTGAATGCATCATTTTTCCTATCAGAATAGCAGCCTTCATTGCGAAGGCGTAGACCTGAACGCGGTGGCAGATGCCGTCGGCACGCCCTGCTATGTCTATTCCTCGGCCACGTTCCGCCACCATGCCCAGGTCATCGCGCGGGCGTTCGAAGGCCAGGACTGCCTGATTGCCTATTCGGTGAAGGCCAATGGCAATCTCGCCATCCTGTCGACGCTTGCCCGCGAAGGCTGCGGCGCCGACGTAGTCAGCGGCGGCGAGATGCAGCGCGCGCTGAAGGCCGGGATCCCGGCCAGTCGGATCGTGTTCTCCGGCGTCGGCAAGACGGCCCCGGAAATGGACCTCGCCCTCAGCCACGGCATCCACCAGTTCAATGTCGAAAGCGCCGGCGAGCTTCGCCTCCTGTCGGCAGTCGCCAGCGCCCTCGGCAAGACGGCGCCGATTGCCCTGCGCGTGAACCCGGATGTCGCCGCGGGCGGCCACCCCAACATTTCGACCGGCAAGAAGGGCGACAAGTTCGGCATTCCGTGGAGCCAGGCCGAAGCGCTCTATGCCGAAGCCGCCACCCTGCCCGGCATCGCCGTGGTCGGTGTCGATGTGCATATTGGCAGCCAGATCGGAGACCTTGTGCCGATGCGCGCCGCCTTCGAGAAGATTGTCGGCCTGACCGGGCGCCTGCGCGCGGCAGGCCACAGTATCAGCCGCATCGATGTCGGCGGCGGGCTCGGCATCCCCTACAAGGCGGGCGACGCGCCTGCGCCGCCATCGGCCTATGCCGGCATGATTGCCGAAGTCATGGCGGGCCTCGGCGTCCAGGTCATCCTCGAGCCGGGCCGTGTCATTGCAGGCAATGCCGGCGTCATGCTGGCAACCGTCCTCTACGAAAAACCGGCGCCCGACCGCACCTTCCTGATCCTTGATGCCGGCATGAATGATCTCATGCGCCCGGCGCTGTATGATGCCCACCATGATATCCTGCCTGTGGAAGAGGCGGCCGCAGATGCTCCCACCGCCGCCTATGACGTGGTTGGCCCGATCTGCGAGTCGACCGACAAATTTGCCGTTGCCCGGCAATTGCCGGCCGTCGCCCCGGGCGACAGGCTCGCTTTCATGTCAGCCGGGGCCTATGGCGCCGTGCTGTCTTCGGCTTACAATGCTCGTCCGCTGGTCCCGGAAGTCCTGGTCCACGGTGACAGGTTCGATATCGTGCGGAGGCGACCCACCTTCGACGAAATGGTAGAGTTGGAGCAGGTGCCAGATTGGCTGACCCGGACGGCATAAGGGCGATCAAGGCCAAGGTTTCCGCGACATGGCGGAAGCTGACGCTGTTTGCGCTTGGCCGCGCCTTCTGGCCGCTATTCGTCTTTGTCTGCCTGTTCCTCGCCATGGCCATGGCAGGCGTGTTCGACCGCGTCCAGCCTGCCATCGGCGCGGTCATGACCCTCGTCTTCTTCCTTGGCGGGGCCCTGCTCTTCCTGCGCGGGTTCCGGCGTTACCAGCCGCCGACGCAGGACGACGCCCGCGATACGCTTGACCGCCAGTCCGACCTTCGCCCGCTCGCCTCGCTGACAGACCGCCCGGCGGACCCGTCCCGCGGGGCGCAGAGCCTCTGGCGCCACCACCGCGCCCGCCTCCTGGCCGAAGTCGGCAACCTGCGCGCCCCGTCGCTGCATGCCGCATGGAAAGCGCTGGACCCGTATTTCCTGCGCGCCATCCTGCCGGCCGCCCTTGCCGCGATTGCGATTATCGCCTGGACCGATGCGCCGGGCCGTATCGGGCGGGCCCTGGCACCGGATTATGGCGCGCTGGTCGGTGCCGATGACATGGTGGTCGAGGCATGGATCACGCCGCCCGAACATACCGGCCGCGCGCCGATCTTCCTGAAGCCCGGCCTTGAAGGCGTGCGCGTCCCGAAGGGGTCCGAAGTCACGCTGCGCACACAGGCGCCATCCGCGCCGCGCCTCGTCATGCAGGGCAAAAAGCACCGCAAGCAGGCCTTCCTCGCCACGCCCGACGGTGCCTTCGAGGCGCGGGCGAAGATCGAGGAAGACACGCGCCTGTCAGTGCGCTGGTGGGGCGAACGCGCCGCGTGGCGCCTGCTCGCCTCGCCGGATGATCCGCCCACCGTCAAGTTCGTCTCGATCCCCTCCATCGGCTCGCAGGACCGTATCGCGTTCACCTGGAGCGCGGCCGACGATTATGGCGTGACCCGGCTGGAACTCGCCATATCCCTGCGCGAACCGAACCCGGCCGCGCCGGACGCGGAAGATCGCGTGCCCGTGCCCTTGCCCGGCGTATCCGCGACGCAAGGGTCGGACACCGTCCAGCTCGACCTGACCCGCCATCGCTGGGCAGGGCTCGCCGTCAACCTGCGCCTCGTCGCCACAGATGGTGCCGGACAGGAAGGCACCAGCGAGACCGTGCCCTTCCTCCTGCCTGAGAAACTGTTCCTCGAGCCGATCGCGCGCGTCGCCCAGGAAGTGCGCGTCACCGTGCTGCGCGAACCGAGGCCCTATGCAGAATTGCCGAAGAATGACGATGCCCTCCAGCCGGACGCGCTGAACACGGCGGCTGCCAACCGTCTCGCTTCGGCCCCGGCGGGCGTCCAGAAGGCGGCGATGATGCTCGATGCCGTCACCTTCAAGGGCGAGCAGTACATGCCCAATATCGCGGCCTTCCTGACATTCCGTACGGCGCAGGGGATCCTCTCGGCGGCCAGCACCAAGGATGAGGCCGATGCGGTCGATCCGCTGCTCTGGGCCCTCGCCCTGAAATCCGAATATGGCAGCGCGGCCGATGCGCTTCGCCGTCTCGAGGCCGCCCGTCGGGCGCTCGAACAGGCCCTGCGCGACGGCGCCTCGGAAGAGGAAATCAAGCGCCGCATGGAAGCCTTCCGCGATGCGGCGAACAATTACCTTGCCGCCAAGATGGCCGAAGCCATGGCGAATGGCGGTGAGGAACCTGCGTCGAACGAGGATGGCGAGGCATCGGCCGGCGGCCCGAACCTTGGCGGGCAGGATTTTGAAGACATGCTGCAGGCCCTGCAGGACCTGACCGAAACCGGCGCCACCGACCAGGCCCGCCAGCTCCTGTCCGACATTACCGACATGCTGCAGAATCTCGAATTCCAGAAAGGCGGCGGCGGCAGCGGCATGCCGGGCATGCCCGGCGAGCAGGCCGAGAATGAAGATGTGCCCCCGGAAGAACAGGAACTCACCGATGCGATGAAGCGCCTGTCCGATATCCTGCGCGAACAGCGCCAACTCAATGACGACACGCTGGCGCAGGAGCGCGGCGAACGCCCCGGCGAACAGCAGGGCGAGGGCCAGCAGCCAGGTGAGTCAGGCCAGCAGCCGGGCGGTGAAGACCCGTCCGGAAACCAGCAGGCCGGTGATGGGTCTCAGCCCGGCGAAACGCCGGGCGCAGGCTCGGGCGAAACCGATTCGGCGGAAAATTCCGAAACCGGGTCCGGCCCCGGCGAGCGCCCGTCCGGCCAGACACTCGCCGAACGCCAGGCCCGCCTTGGCGAACTGGTTGAACGGCTCGCCCGCGAAAAGGGGCTCGGCGAGGGTGGAGAGACCGGTGAGAATGCCCTTGAGGGCCGGATTGATCCTGATGCGCTCGCCGATATCCGCCGTGCACAGAGGAGCGCTGAAGAGGCGCTCGAACAGGGCAATGAACGCCGCGCCGCACGCAATCAGGAACTTGCCACCCAGCTCCTGTCGGAACAGTCGAGCAGCCTGGCCGAGGCGCTGGACGAGATGCGCGCTGCCCGCTCGGGCCAGGGCGATCCCGGCAATTCCACCGATCCCTTCGGCCGCAATGCGTCCGGCGCCGGCAATAATGGCGAGAATGTCAACATCCCGGATGCCGGTGAACGCCAGCGCGCCAAGGATATTCTCGATGAGCTGCGACGGCGCTATAATGAGGCTGACGACGAGGAAGAACGCGAATACCTGCGCCGCCTGCTGGAACGCTTCTGATCTTGCAAGCCGGCACCAAGCCTGCCTTGATACGGAAATAGTCGAGGAGACCGCGAATGGCACAGCGCTGGAACTATACCAGGGGCCTCAAGGATATCGGCAACGGGCTCTATGCCTGGCTGCAGCCGGATGGCGGCTGGGGCTGGTCGAATGCGGGGCTGATCGTCGATGGCGGCCAGTCTCTTCTGGTGGACACGCTGTTCGACATGAAGCTGACCGCCGACATGCTCAAGGCCATGGGTGACGCCACCGGCCTCTCGCCGGACGATATCGGCGTGATCGTCAACACCCATGCCAATGGCGACCATACGCACGGCAATGGCTGCTGCCAGCATGCCGAGATCATCGCGTCCGAAGCCAGCGCGCGCGAAATGGAAGACGTCAATCCGGCCCTGCTTGCCCAGTTGCTCAAGATGGCGCCCGGCATGGGCTCGGCCGGGGCCTATTTCTCCGAGATTTTCGGCATGTTCGATTTTGCCGGGGTTACCGAGCGCGCCCCCACGCGCACTTTCTCCGGCAGGCTCGATCTCAAGGTCGGCGACAAGGCGGTGGAGCTGATCGAGGTCGGCCCCGCGCACACGGCGGGTGACGTGCTCGTGCATGTGCCGTCAGACCGTACGGTCTTCACTGGCGACATCCTGTTCATTGACGGCACGCCGCTGATGTGGGCCGGCCCCGTCTCCAACTGGATCCGCGCCTGCGACCGGATCTGCGAGATGGATGTCGATGTGATTGTCCCCGGCCATGGTCCGATTACGGACAAGGCGGGCGTTCGCCGCGTCGCCGATTATCTGAACTATATCGACGCCGAGGCCCGCAAGCGGTTTGATGCCGGGATGGAAGTGCGCGAAGCCGCGCTGGACATCGCCCTCGGTGACTATGCCAGCTGGGGCGACGCCGAGCGGATCGCCGTCAATGTCGATACTCTCTACCGGGAATATCGCGGCGACGGAATCGTCACCCCCGCCCTCGGCCTCTTCGCCCTGATGGCCGACACACGCGACGCGATGCGGAACAGGCGAGTACACGAAAAGCGCTCATCCTGAGCGAAGTCGAAGGATAGGGCGCGGGCCGCGCGTATGGGTTTCCATCGCACGGGGCGCGTCCTTAGGCTTCGCTCAGGATGAGCCCCTTCTGGAGCTTGCTACCTGTTCGCCCCCGGCACCCATTTGATGTCATCCTTGCCATCATTGTTGGCAACCCGGCCGATCACGAACAGCCAGTCCGACAGGCGGTTGGCATAGGCCAGCGCCTCGGGGCTCACCACCTCATCCTCCATCGCAAACAGTTCGGCAATCTGGCGCTCGGCCCGGCGGCAGAGCGTGCGGGCGACATGCATGTGTGCGGCCAGCGCGCTGCCGCCGGGCAGGATGAAACTGTCCAGCGGCGCAATATTGACGTTCATCGCGTCGATCTCGGTCTCGAGGCGTTTGACCTGCGCCTCGACAATGCGCAGCGGCGTCCATTCCAGCTTCGTGCCCCGGTCGGGCGTCGCCAGGTCTGCGCCGAGGTCGAACAGGTCGTTCTGCACCCGGCGCAGCGCCGCCAGCATGTCGCCCTCGGCATGCAGCGCCGCGACGCCCAGCGCCGCGTTCACTTCGTCCACGGTGCCATAGGCCGCCACGCGCGGATGCCACTTGTCCAGCGGCTCGCCAGTCGACAGGCGGGTTTTGCCCTTGTCGCCGGTCCTGGTGTAAATCTTGTCGATCCTGACCATGGCGGCCCCCTAGAATCCGATCTTGAACGCCCCGGCCAGCGCGCCCAGTGCCACGAGGATGGCGATCACGATGGCCTGCACGAAAATGCGCATGCGCATCAGCTTGTTTGACCGGCTGGCCTGGTTCTCGTCGGTACGGGCGAGATTGGCGATGCCGAGGCCGAGAACAATCACGAGTGCGGCGATGCCGACATAGAAGGCGATGGACAGGAAGAGTTGCATGATGGCGGCCTTTCCGGCTGTGTCACCTGTCTATATGGCCCTTCGCCTGCCTTGCGGCCATGCGCAAAGGGTCGCGGGTTTCAGTGCCCGCTTTCAATCCGCGCCGCGAGGGCCTCGATCCGCTCGGCTGCGCTGGACAGGGCATCGGCCACTTTCTGCTCGGCCTGCGCCGCGCCCGGTTTCGCCCGGCGCGCTGCGTCCAGCTCGTCCAGCAGCGCCAGCGAGGCAATCAGCAGCAGGCGTTCCTCGCCAATATCGCCGACCGCCCCGGAAATCTGGTCCACCCGCGCGTTCAGCTGCTCGGCCAGCAGCTGGATGCGGGTTTCCTGTCCCGGTGCGCAGGCAATCGAATAGGCCCGGCCGCGCAAGGTGATATCCGCCTTTGCCATCTATTCCTGCTCGTCCCGGGCTTGTGCGCCGTCCTTGCGGAGGGCGGCGCGGACTTCCTCGATCGCTGCGCCCAGCGCCTCGCTCGCCTCGTCGGCCAGGGCCTGCAATTCTTCCTCACGGGCGAGTGACGCATCCAGTTCTTCGGCCATGCGGGCACGGTCCTCAACCAAAGCGGCCAGCTCTGCACGGGTCACGGCCGGGTCCCCGGTTCGCGACATAAGCGAGTCGAGCGCCCCCTCGAGGCGCTTGATGGCCGCATCCAGGCGGCGGGCAGATGGATCAAGCTCGGTCATATCTCCAATGAACTAACGGCATTGCAGCGATCCGCCAAGCGGCTTGACGTGTCGGCGGGAGTCTGGCCTACGACGATTGAAGATATTTGGAGATAGCAGAATGGCTGTGACAAACCGGGATATGGCGAATGCCATCCGCGCCCTGTCGATGGATGCAGTAGAGGCGGCCAAGTCCGGCCATGTCGGCCTGCCGCTTGGAATGGCCGATGCCGCGACGGTGCTTTTCCGCAAATTCCTCAAATATGACCCCACCGATCCGGCCTGGGCCGACCGTGACCGTTTCGTCCTTTCGGCCGGGCACGGGTCGATGCTGATCTATTCGCTGCTCCACCTGGCCGGTTACAAGTCGGTCAGCCGCGACGATATCCGGAATTTCCGCCAGCTTGGCGCGAATACGCCTGGCCACCCGGAGAATTTCCACACAGCCGGCGTCGAAACCACGACCGGCCCGCTCGGCCAGGGCATCGCGACCGCTGTCGGCATGGCGATTGCCGAACGCCACCTCAATGCCCGCTTCGGCGACGAGCTTGTCAACCACAAGACCTATGTCATCACCGGCGATGGCTGCCTCATGGAAGGCCTCAGCCAGGAAGCGATCACGCTGGCCGGGCATTTGAAGCTCAATCGCCTCATCGTCCTGTTCGACGACAATGCCGTCACTATTGATGGCAGCACGGACCTGTCGGATTCGACAGACCAGTGCGCCCGTTTCGAAGCGTCCGGCTGGGTCACCCGCAAGGTTGACGGCCATGACGAGAAAGATGTCACCGCGGCGCTGAAATGGGCCCAGACCCAGAAAAAGCCCGTCTTCCTCGCCGTGAAAACCATCATCGGCTATGGCGCGCCCAAGATCTCCGGCACCGGCAAGGCGCATGGCGGCCCCTATGGCCCCGAAGAGATTGCCGGCATCCGCAAGAATATCGACTGGCCGCATGAGCCATTTGCCGTCCCCGCCGCCATTGAGGAGGCCTGGGCCAAGGCTGGCGCGCGCGGCAAGCCGGATCGCGACGCCTGGGCCAAGCGCCTCGCCGCCTCGCCGAAAAAGGGCGAGTTCAGCGCCGCCATCGCCGGCCGCCTGCCGAAGAATCTCGGCAAGGCCATCATCAAGCACAAGAAATCCGTTGTTGAAGGCGGCGAGTCCAAGGCGACCCGCCAGTGGAGCGGCGCAGCCCTCGAAGTCATCACCGATCTCGTCCCGGAAATGATCGGCGGCTCGGCCGATCTGACCGGCTCGAACAATACGCTGACCTCGCACACAGCTGTCCTGTCGCCCGCCAACTGGAGCGGCCGCTACATTCATTATGGCGTGCGCGAGCATGCCATGGCCGCTGCGATGAACGGCATGGCGCTGCATGGCGGCGTCATTCCCTATTCCGGCACCTTCCTCGTGTTTGCCGATTACAGCCGCGCGGCCATCCGCCTCGGCGCCCTGATGGGCACGCGCGTCATCCATGTGATGACGCATGATTCCATCGGCCTCGGCGAGGACGGCCCCACCCACCAGCCGGTCGAACATATCGCCAGCCTGCGCGCCATGCCGAACATGCACGTCTACCGCCCGGCGGACGGCGTCGAAACGGCCGAATGCTGGGAACTCGCGCTCGAGAATGCCGAAGGCCCCGCCACGCTGGCGCTCACCCGCCAGGGCCTGAAGCCCGCCCGCAAAGAGCATACGGACGAAAACCTCTGCGCCCGCGGCGCCTATGTCCTGTCAGACTGCAAGGGCAAGGCCCAGGCCCAGGCCGTCATCATCGCCACCGGTTCGGAAGTCGAGATTGCGCTTGCCGCGCAGGACCAGCTCGCGAAAGACGGCGTCAAGGCGCGCGTCGTCTCGATGCCGTGCATGGAACTGTTCGAAGCGCAGGACGCGGCCTACCAGCAGGCCACCCTCGGCGGCGGCGTGCCCCGCGTGGCGGTCGAAGCCGGTGTCCGCTTCGGCTGGGACCGCTGGATCGGCCATGATGGCGGCTTTGTCGGCATGGACAGTTTCGGCGCCAGCGCCCCCTACCAGGCCCTCTACAAGCATTTCGGCATCACCGCCGAAGCCGTCGCAGCGGCCGTCAAGGCGCGGGTTTAGGCACCCGCGCTCACACCGGTTGCCGGAAACGATCCACCGCAATCGCCTCGCCCGCTTGCCTGTGCCCGGCCAGCAGGCGCTCGGTCAGGCGCTGGTAGTGCAGGATGAAACCGGCGACCCAGTCGCGCCGTGCCGCGTCCAGCGTGCCGGGCGCGAGGCCCAGAGTCGATTCTTCCTGTTCGATCCGCCAGTCATGCACCGCCGCAAAGCCCGGCGCATCGAGATAGATAAACGCGTCGGCCATGTCCCACAGGCGCGCATACGGCCCGGCCAGTTGCGCTTCCTGGCAGGCCCGCCATGTGCCGTCGGCATCGCTGGCCTCCACCGCATTGAGCGGCGGGGCCCCCGCCGTTGCCGGGTCTGCCGCCACGCCCAATAGCCAGCCTTCGAGGAAGATCACGCGCGGCGCGCCCCGCACCACGGTCCACGCGTCCGGTGGGCGCCTGTCATCAGTCGCCTTGTCAAATACCGGCACACGAATGGGCTCGTCCGGCCCGGCCGCCATCAGTCGCGTCAGCGTCTCCATCAACAGCGCCACATCATGCGTGCCCGGCGGCCCGCGTGTGGCGAACAGGGGATGCACGTCGCGGGCAAGCGCTTCCCGTTCGGCCCTGGTCAGGTAGAAGTCATCCAGTGCCAGCGCGACCGATCCCGCAATCGCCTCTGTCAGCGTGGCCATGGCGGTCGACTTGCCGACGCCCTGCGGCCCGGCAATGAAGATGATCCGTGCGCCCGCATCGACCGTCCGGGAGGCAAGTTCCAGCAACCGGTCTGCCAGCGGCGTCATGCCTTTGCGTCCTTCTTCTCCCGCCGCAGGCTGAGGAAGCACAGAACCCACAGGCATGCCGACATGCCGAAGGCCAGCGCGGCATTGCCCTGCCACCCGGCCAGGTCATAGGCCGTTGTCCCGGCCCAGCTCGCCGCACCGCCGCCGATGAACATCATCACGATGTACACGGTCATCAGGCGCGTGCGGATCTCGGGCGCCTTGTTCAGGAAGGTCATGCGGTTGCACACATCGATCAGCGGCCCGCCGACATTCATGATCACGATCGGGATCATCAACAGCCACAGGCTGTGGCCGAAAAAGAACAGGAGCGTCACGCCGAACAATTGCGTCGTCGCCACGGTCAGCCTTGCGCGGCGCGGGCCCACCTTGTCGGCCCATGCGCCAAGGCGCGGCGTGGTGAACACGTTGAAGATGGCAAACAGCGCCAGATAGCCGACCGTGTCCACGCCATAGCCCATGTCAGGGCTGGTCAGGTGCAGGCCAAGGCCCATCCACACGGACAGGAAAATGCCGAAGCCGAGCGCCTGGATGGTGCCGGAGAGCAGGATTTCCTTGTTCTGTCGCACGATGGGACCAATCGATGCGATCAGCCCGGCATAGCTCTGCCCCGGTGCCGCCACAGTGCGCGAATCCCGCTTCTCCATGATCATCGGCAGGGCAAATGTCACCGCCATCATCAGCACGGCGGTGACGTAATACACGCTGCGCCAGCCGAAATGCTCGCCCAGCACGCCGGCGCCCGCGCGCGCCACCAGGATGCCGGTAATGATGCCCGTGGTGATGATCGCCGTTGCCTGGCCAAGGTCGCCCGCCGCCACGCGTTTCGACACATAGGTCGGCAACAGGTAGGGCGCGATGGTGAAAAAGCCGAGCACGGTCGAGGCGGTCACGAACAGCCAGTATTCCTGCGCCAGCGCCATCACCACCACCGACAGGAACTGGGCCGCGACAAAGATCGACACCAGCCGCCGGTTGCTCACCCAGTCGCCCAGCGGCAGCAGCAGCAGGATGCCCAGCGCCAGCGCGATCTGGTTGAACGCCGGCACCATGCCGATCATCGCATGGCTGACGCCGAAATCATCGGCCACGACCGCAATGATCGGGTGGATGTAATAGGCGTTCGCCGTCACCACAGCCGTCGCCGCCGACAGGAGGTAAAGCTCGCCTTTCGACAAGTGTTTCGGCGGGGCGGGGGAGGGCGTTTCGGCGCGGTCAGGCGAAGGGGTCATGCCCCAACCCAGCCCGATCACCCGCCCGAACGCAAGCCATCACCGTGAGGCAGGCGCTGTCACCCCCCAGAAAAATATTCAACTAAGCGGTTGACTATTGCGCGCCCGCATTATATTAAACCATATGGTTGAACAAAACGCCCTCCAGCTCGACACCGTCTTTCACGCCCTTGGCGATGCCACCCGGCGGCACATGCTGCGCCAGCTGGCCGACGGCGAACAGACGGTCAGCCAGCTGGCCGAACCGTTCGAGATGTCGCTCGCCGCCGCCTCGAAACACATCAAGTCGCTTGAGAAGGCCGGGCTGATCCGCCGCGAGGTGCGCGGCCGCACGCATATCTGCCGGCTGGAGTCCGGGCCGCTGGCCAGCGCCAGCGAGTGGCTCGTCTTCTACGAACACTTCTGGACCGGCCGCCTCGCCGAACTGGAACGCCTCATGCGCGAAGCATCGCCCGCCCCGCAATCTCCCAGGCCGAAAGGAAAATAGCATGCCCCACCTCACCAAACTCGACCCCTATGGCGCGCTGATCGAGCCTGCCACACTGAAGATCCAGCGCCTGCTGCCCGGCCCGATCGAGCGGTGCTGGGACTGGATCACGGATGCGGACCTGCGCCGCCAATGGCTCGCCTCCGGCGTGATGGACCTTACCGAAGGCGCCCCCTTCGAATTTACCTGGCGCAATGACACGCTCACCAATCCGCCGGGCCAGCGCCCCGAAGGCTTCAGCGCCGAACACAGCATGAAATGCCGTATCGTGACGGTCGATGCCCCGCGCCTTCTGGTCATCACATGGGGCGAACAGAGCGAGGTCTCCTTCACCCTCACCCCGCAGGGCGGCGAGGTGCTGCTCACCCTCATCCACCGCCGCGTGCCGGACAGGAACACCCTGCTCAATGTCAGCTCCGGCTGGCACACCCATCTCGATGTCCTCGTGGCCCGCATGCGGGGAACGGATCCCTCGCCCTTCTGGCCAGCCTGGCTCGCCCGCAAGGCCGAATACGACCAGCGCCTGCCACAGGCCTGACCCCCACCGCCCCTCCGCCCGTCACGGCGGAGAGGCTTCTCTCCCCCATTTCGTACCCGCAACCTGCCGCCGCCACGCGCCTTCCGGCAAAATTGTCCCACACTTCCGGTCCCGGACTATACTGGGCCGCATGCATTCGCGTCACGCCCGCCTCTATGCCCATGTCATGGTCCTGTTCTGGCCGTGGCTGTGGTGGCAGTTGCGGGTGATCGGACGCTGGCAACGCGAAACCGGGCGCGACCTGATGCTCGGCGTCGACACCTTCGGCAATGTGCGCGTCCGCTGGGTCGGGGACGAGCCGGGCACGGAACCCTTCCGCGCGCCGGTCTCGGCCCGGCTGGCCCGCGCGCTCGACCCTGAACCGGATGCCC